>NZ_MPPI01000006.1 GCF_001895925.1 Phormidesmis priestleyi ULC007
ATCCGTTTTACCCCCTCCAGAGCGCTGATAGACGTGGCGTTCAACCACCACTTCTCCATACGGCGTTTGATACCCTTTCGGCTGCTTACCTTTGGTTCGCATCACCGCTCCTGCGATCTCGATAGCAGAGCCATCGGTGTCCAAATACTCAAGCGCCGCTGCGGTCGCAATCCGACCCGCAGCGTTGAGGCTTTCCTGAATGCTCTCTTCACTCGTGAGTAGTGAACGACTCAGTTCGAGGGTGACTTCTATCTTCACTTGTGTCCCGGACTGACTTAACAATTGAGCGCTCATACTCACCCCTCTTGGTTGCATCACTGAGGTAATATCATGATTGAATGATTAAATCAAGTAGAGGTCGCACCCCTTTGAAAGTAGAAACAGAGCGGAGTGGAATGGCAGGTCAATTGCTAGTCGATAGCCTCAGAACTGCCCTAGCGATTCACCTATTACGGAAGTATTGCACCACGCACCCCAAACTCTCTAGTGATTCAAACGGGTTGTCTCAATCTAGTTTGAAACAAGTGATTGAGTATATCCATCAGGATTTGAGATTAGTGCAGTTAAGCGCGATCGCTCAGATCAGTTCCTATCATCAGAGAAATGGGTAGAAACCCCGTCCTTTAGCAGAGCGAAGGACGGCTTTACGAGGGTGCGACCTCTACCTGATACTAAAGTGACTCAAGCCTCCTGCTGATAAGGTTTTTGAACGATTTCACAGTAGTCTTTTTGATTATTCATTGATCAATTTTACAGGCACTCAAAACCCTTATGGAGCAAAAGGTAATCGGTTTTTTCCAATGTATCGGATGGAGGTCGCACCCCTTGTTGTAGCGAAAAGTCAATTGGAGAAAGCCAGCCAGGAACTAGAACAACGCAAAGCCAGAGTCCAGGGCAACAATACTATCTCCTTTGATCAGGCAATGCTCCGACTCAGCCCTGTGGAAGCAACAGTTCAGCGATTGCAGGTAGAACTTCAGCCTTTACAGCAGGAAGTTAAGCGGCTGCAAGAGATCGTGCAAGGTTGGCAAACGAGTATACAGACAATAGAACAGGAAATGGCTCAACGTCAGGCAGAATTGAATGCTCTCTCGACGAACATTCCCCCAACCAGGGGAGGGGGGAGTCCTGAGGTGTTAAACCTGTTGAAGAAGCAGCGCGAACTAGAGGATGTTCGCAGGAAGTGGCGTGACCTGCAAGAATACCTGAAATACCCACTGTATCAACTCACAGCAAAACAGACCGAACTTGCAGCGAAGCAACAAGAACTAGAACTCAACCAGCAGGAGGTAGCCCAATTAAAAGCCATTCTTCAGGGCAGCCGCCAATTTCCGATGCCGCCGATCTACATTGACCCAGTTGGCTTAACAGTGTCGGGAACCGTGTTCAATCTGACTGCAAGCAAAGATACGCCTCGCCTGTTCGATAGCGCCAACGGCAATTTGATTCTCTACCTCCGGGGGGCAAACAATGAATTCTACTCCGCTCAATACGATACCCTGACGGAAAGAGTGTTGCACGAGGTAGCCGCGACTGAAGGCAGCCTGGTGTTCATAGCTCGTACTGCTGGATCTCAGATGGATACTGCCACGATCGTCATTCAGTCTAGCAGTACAGATACAGAAGAAATCTGCACCGTTGTTCTGTCCAATCCAGTCATGGGCATCACCGAAACCTGGAACAAAGTGCCGCGTCAGGTGGCTCAATTTGCTCAAGTCATCAACGGTGAAGCCAACAATTCGCAAGATGATTTCTACTACGACTACAGCGCCAATGTGAAAGTTGAAGGTATCACCAGCAGCAATCAGTTTCAAGGATCACTGCTGTTTGTGGTCGCCAACAATGCCAAAGGAGTGGTGAAAGACGGGGCAATTCAGGGTAGCGAGGTGAAGACGCGATCGGCGCAGTGGACTAGCTTCCCCCTGGGAAATGCGCTTCAGTTTGACGGCAAAGATGATTTTGTCAGCCTCAAGTCTGATACCCAATTGTCATCCTTCGATGCTGCTGGCGATCTAACGTTAGAGGTGTGGGTCAAACCAACGCCCAAAGCACAGGAATACAGATCTCGCTTGATCGGTCAACGCAGCGATCACTCCCAATACAGCCTCGCACTAGAGCCGTTCGCTTCCACTTACGGAGCAATCGAGATGAATGGAGAAACAGTATTTGGGTTAAGCGGCAGCTCCTTTCAGGATGCCTTTTCCTTTGGAGATACCAGCTTCACGATCGAATTTTGGGCAAAGCGGAGTGTTGTCGATCGCACAGAGCAGATCTTTCAGAGCGAAACAACGGTTTCAGACTACCAGGGGCTAACTCTCAGCTTCGACGGGGCTAAATTTGTTTGGGTCTCTACAGTCGGTTTTTCTGCTTCTAATGTTCTCTCCACACCGGAGTATCCAGATACGAACTGGCACCATTGGGCTTGCATGTACGATCGCTCCACAAACGTGCGGAAAATTTACTGCGATGGGGGACTTGTTGCTCAAGACGCTCTGCCAAACCGAACAGGAGCTTATATTAGTAGAACTATTTTAGGCAGTTTCGGTGATGATCAGTCATTTAAAGGATCACTGGATGAAATTCGGATCTGGAATTACGGGCGACCCGCCAAACAGATTAACTCAGATATGCGCCGCCACTTGAGGAGCAGTCAACCAGGCTTGCAAGCTTGCTGGGGCATGTCAGTCAGTTCTATTCCGAAAGATTATTCAGGTTACAACCGTTCGATCGATCTTCTTCAAGGCACTGCTCAAGCAGGTGTGGGGGCGTTCGTCGATTACGGAATGTCAGTCAATGTCGGGAATCAACAGAGCTTACAGACGAAAGAAGCGATCGTCTCCAGCGACACCTGGAATCATCTGGCAGTGGTATACAACCAATCCTACGCGCTGCAATTTAATGGGGTTGATAGTTATTTAGAATGTGGCAACGCGACAACGCTAGACATTAACCGCGATTTAACGATCGAAGCCTTCCTGAAAGTAGACAGTTTAGGGGTTCGGCGCGGGATTGTCACCAAGGGAATTCTGGATGATGGCACTGATCAGGATGTGCCTTACGCCTTTTATGTCGATCGCGATGGCAAGCTAGTGTTTGCCTTTGAAGATACTGCTCACACGCTGCGAGAGTTTTCCTCGAATCAAGCGTTAGAAGTCGGAAAGTTCTATCGCGTTGCCGTGACGCGCAAACCTGGTTTTGAGACTAAAGAACAGAAAGACGGCGACACAACAACGGGCGTGATTGTCAAACAGTGGGATGACATCCAGTTCTATATCAACCGTCAGGAAGTCGGATCTCGCCGATATGATTTTGATAGCACCGACAAGACAGCAGTAGGGAACAGCAGCCAACCGTTTGAGATTGGCAAAGCCTATCTAAGCGGGGCGCGTCCAGCCTTCTTTCACGGCAGCATCAGTGAAGTGCGGGTTTGGGGCACCGCCCTGGGCATCGATACTCTCGGTGTCGAGATTAAAGGGTCGGAAAAGGGCTTGATCTCTTGGTGGCGCATGGAGGAAAACGCGGGCGCGATCGCCTACGACTCTAAGAGCAACAACCACGTCACGGGCAGCAACATCCAGTGGGCGAAAAATCCTGACCCGCAAGGCTCTAGCTTCACCCTCTATTGCAACGGGCAGCCTGTTCCGACCCAAAAGATCAATTTGCCAGCCGACCAGTCCCAATTTATGCTGGGTGCCTGCAAGCGCAACGGCAACATTGAGGATGCCTTCTGCGGCACCTTAGAAGAAGTGCGAATCTGGAAAGTTGCCCGCACCCCCGAACAAATTCGCGACAATTTGTTCCGTCGCCTCTCAGGTGAGCAAGAACACTTGATTGCCAACTACACCTTTGATGCCGAAGCCGCAGACGAACTGCGCGACTACTCCTTTCAAAGCAATCATCTCGCCCTAGCCACAGGCAACAGCCGCCCAACCTATGTCTTCTCCACCGCACCGATCAGCAATGATGTGCCGCAGGTGCGCGATGCTGTGGCAGGCATTCGCACAGCTTTCCACGATGTCCTCCATAGTCCCGTCGGTGTGCAAGAGTATGGAGATATGCAGTCTGATGTAGATGGCAATTTGATTGGTGTTCTCAAGCGCTGCCACACGTTTATTCAAGACCACGAATGGCACATTCTCACAGGTTACAAAGTCGGCAACCTGATCACGGAATGGATTGGGCAAGTGCAGTTTGCGCCGCAGCTAATTGGCTATATCGAAGGTGCGCCCCCAGTGCCTAGCGAGAACCTGACCGTGAAAGACAAAGACTACACCGGAGCCACATCCGTAGAAATGACTGAAGCCGCCAGCGTTGTCCACACCTACTCGGCTTCACGCGACACAGGCTTTGATATGGCGATCGCCGCATCGATCGGCATCGGCTTCAAGTCGGAGACCTCAGCCGGGCTGATCGTCGCGACAACCGTGGAAGAGACCACTGTGCAAATCGGTGCCAAAGCCGCGTTCGAGAATTCGCTCGGTTGGTTAGACGATGCCAGCGTCGGCACAGGCAAAGTCACCAGCAAAACCAGCAAACTCGATCTACAAGGGAGATGGGATGCCAAAAATCAGCGATTTGCCCCTCGTAACCTTGGCTTTGCGCTGGTACAGTCCGAAACAGCCGATGTGTTTGCGCTACGAATGCAGCATAACAATGTGCTGGTTTCCTACCAAATGCGCCCTAATCCCGACATTCCAAAAGATTGGAACATTTTGACTTTTCCGATCAACTCCGCCTACACCAAGCAGGGCACCTTAGACGGCAAAGTCGGTTTAGCTCCAGATACTAGCTATCCCAATGCCATGAGCTACAGTTCAGACATTAGTTACTTCAAGCCGATCGAAGCCTATCAACTCAAAAACCGGATTCAGCGCCAAGAAGAGGAACTACGCAGCTATTACGATCAATACAACGCAGGCGGCAGGGGTCGCAGACAGGCAGCAACCCACTTCTCTCAAGGCGATTTGGCAACAGGACGGTTGCTCGACAAGCTGCCCAAACCGGAGAAGCGCAACCTGGTCAATACCTACGTCTGGACAGCAGATGGCGGTTTGTTTACCGAGTCTGAGACCGCGATCGATATGCGGCAAGAAACGACGGGGGGTGCCTATGCCTTTACGGGCATGGCAGGCATCTATGCGTCTGGCGAAATCGCCTTCAAAGCGGCAATCTTCTTTGAATTAGAGGCGCTATTCGGTGGGCACCTCAACCTAACCGTGGCGAAAACCCAGGATTCAGAAACCTCGTTTGGCTTGAATGTGAATTTGGATGGACTAGAGCGAGACATCTACGACCCGACAAAAGGAGATGACCTCAATGATCCCTTTGGCGATCGCAGCAAACTTCCTGGCAAAGTCGATGCCTATCGATTTATGACCTTCTATCTTCAGCCTGACGTGCAGCACTTCAATGTGTTCACCGACCAAGTAGTCGATAGCATTTGGTTGAACCAGAGTCAGCATCCTAATGCGATCGCGTTGCGTCAAGCGGTTCAAGCCCAGAAACAAGCCAAGGACAAAGACAAAAGCTTACCCTGGCGGGTCATGCACCGCGTTACCTATTGCAGTCGGGTGCTGCCCAAAGTTGGAACTGCGCCTGCCTCTTTAGAAAAAGCTCTGAGCGACCTCGACATTGATAGCAACTGGCAGTTGATCAAACGACTCGAACCGTTTGTCAAAGGCAAAGCTAGCGTCGATTTCAATGCTGCTGTGAGTGAGGCAATTGCCCAATATTTGCCGGAACTCAAACCCCACACATCTGAGATCATCCGCTATGTGCGGCTATACTTCCAAGTGCCAGAGGAGGCATAACTTTAACGTCAGTTCGACGAATTTTTTCGCTGCGTTGACAGCGGCTTTTGCCCCTAAATCCCCCATTTTGGGGGATTTAGGGGCCTCCTGGATGGGCAATCGAAGCCAACCATTTCTGTCGAACTCACGTTAACTTTAGCCGTATTCACTAAAAAAGGGATGAGCCATAAGCTCACCCCAAAAGCGGTGAAAGATTCACCTCAACTCGCTGCCTTCGCGTTAGAAATTCATCTCAGCAGCTTGCACTCTCTCAACCTGCTTCTTCTTCAGCACCAGAATGATTTGAGTGAAAGTACACATCGCAAAGAATGCCAGCAGTCCCTTAATCCGGTTGGGGCTTTGCAGCACAATCTCTTTGTCAACTTGACCAAAGCCACCCACGTTGGGGTTGCTGGTTAGCGCATCACCCGACTTGACCTCCTGACCTTCTGCCACCAGCAGTTCAGGCCCTGGCGGAATGGTTTCGTCTACCGTTTTGCCATCAGCCGCGTTGATGGTGACTTTAAAGCCACCTTCTTCGGTCTTGCTGATTGCAGCAATTTGACCCGTTGCAGAGGCGTTATAAACGGTGTTGTTGCTCTTCTCACCCGTGGGGTTGATTTGACCTCGACCCCGATTGCCGCCCACGTGAACCGAATACTTTCCGAAGCGAATTGACTTATCGCTCTTGGGGTCAGGAGACAAAATCGGGAAGGTGATTTCTCGATATTGCTCACCCGGAATCGGCCCGACCACTAAAATATTAGGCTGATCGTCGCTGTAGGGCTGAACGTAAAGTTCGCCAACCTTCTCTTTCATCTCGTCAGTCAGACGATCGTCAGGCGCTAGCTTAAAGCCTTCAGGCAACATCAGCACCGCGCCGACATTTAATGGGCCTTTACTACCATCGCCTTGAACCTGCTGAACGCTCGTATCGTAGGGAATTTTCACCACCGCTTCAAACACGGTGTCAGGCAAAACCGATTGGGGCACTTCGACCTCGGTTGGTTTTGCGCCTAAGTGACAGTTGGCACAAACAATTCTCCCGGTTGCCTCACGAGGGTTTTTGTAAGCTTCTTGAGCATAGTAAGGGTAAGCAGACGCGGCTTGAGGCAGGGCAAGGCTCGCTGCAAGCAAGACGGTCACTGCGACGATCGCGACCATTGCCTTTCGGATCAGGGTTTGGGCGCTACGCAGCCACATCGACGATAAAAAGCTTGTTCTCATCTCTAGCGAATAAAAGGGATAACAAAGAAAAGGAAGAGGGGTCAGGGGTCAGGGGTCAGGGGTCAGGAGTCTACTGAAACCTGACCCCTGACCCAAAACCTAAATTATGCCCACCAGGGATCTTCATCGGTGCGGAAGTCAGTCTCAGTCCAGGGGGTGAGGGTGACTTTGTTGTCTTCAACGTTGGCGTGTGCCAGTGCAAGAGACAGCGGAGCCGGGCCGCGCACGACTTTTCCGGTGCTGTCATATTGAGAACCGTGACAAGGGCACATAAATTTGTTCTCGTTGGCGTTCCAAGGCACAACGCAGCCTAGGTGAGTGCAAACTGCATTGATGCCATAGTTGGCGATCGCTTTGTCTTCCTCAACTACTAGGTAGGTGGGGTCGCCTTTTAAGCCTTGCACGAGAGAATGATCGCCCGCTGGGTGGCTAGCCAGATAGTCAGTGAGAACGATATCGTTCCCTAGAGCATCTTTAGCAGTGACCCCTCCAGAGCTACTGCCGCTCGACGGAGGAATAAAATATTTGATGACTGGATAGAGAGCACCAGCAGCAACCAGCGCTTCAGAGCCAAACATCAGAACGTTCATAAATTGACGACGACCCATGCTGGGTACATCATCTGCGGGTCCAGTTAGTTGAGCCATGTCTACACTCTAGAGATATCGGGGATGATTGCAACCAATCACAGTAGATTGACGCTCAGAACTTATCTGAAAGCTCTGGGTTTAGATTTAGTTACATACACGAGCTACGATCGCGCTTTTAAAGAAGGTTTTCTAAAATCACAAAATGCTAGAAATCCTTCTGAGTTGTCGCTTGTAGCCTTTCTTAAGTGTATTATACAAACTTTAACATTAGCATCATAGCTAACCGTTAGAGCCTTAGATTTATACGAAATGTTACAGATTCTCACACGATCGTCATCATGACAGGATCAGATCTCCGACAGCTTTTAGTCAATAAGTGGGGTCGCTCTTACGATATTCAAGTTCGACGAACTCAGGGCAAAATCTTTGTCCAGGTGATGTGGAAATATCTAGAGCAAGCGTCTTTTCCCCTATCTGAAGGGGAATATGTCGAGCATCTTGATCAGGTTGCGGGTTATATCAGGGCTTGGGGCGCGATCGCTCAAGTTCAAACTTATATTGAGAAGACTCGTGAGCGTCCGCGTTTGGGAAAGGCGGTCAACATCTCGATCGATTTAGGCGAACGCGCTTCAGAGTGGCTCTTAGAAGATTTCTAATGTTACGTGAATTCGATGAAGCTTTTCGCTGTGGTTGCAAATCCGGGCTGCCCCCTAAATCCCCCAATTCTGGGGGACTTTGAACCCTAAATTCTGGTCTTGAAGTCCCCCAATTTTGGGGGATTTAGGGGGCAGAAGCGCTGAAGAACGAAGCGAAAGAACTCATCGAACTGACGTTGATTGTTACCTAACTTTGCGCTCCGTGAGTTCGTTTAAGCCTTCGCCTAATAGTGAGAGTCCGACCACCATCAGCGTCATTGCAAATCCTGGAAAAAACGCCGTCCACCAGATTTCCCCAGTCGAAAGGGCATCGAGCGCTTGACGCAAATCGTGTCCCCATTCTGCCACTTCATCGGGCAAGCCGAGTCCTAAAAACCCTAATCCTCCCAGGGTCAAGATCGCGTCGGCAGCGTTTAAGGTAAATAACACAGGTACACTTTGAATTACGTTTAGAAACAAGTAGCGCGATAAAACTCGCCACGTTGAAGCTCCCATTGCTTGAGCCGCTTCGACAAATAGCTCAGTTTTGACGCTGACTGTTTGGTTACGCACCACGCGATAATATTGCGGCACATAGGCAATGCTGATCGCGATCGCGGCATTCAACACGCCTCGCCCCACCACAAATGCCAACGTCACTGACAGCAGCAGTCCCGGTAATGTGTAGATCGTATCCATGAAAAAGAGCAAGACGCGATCGAGCTTTCCGCCTAGATATCCGCTCACCATTCCTAACGGCACCCCAATTACTAAACTGAGTGCTGTCGCTAAAATCACGACCTGAATCGCTGCCTGAGTGCCATAGAGCGTTCGTGAAAACACGTCATAGCCCAGATTAGTAGTGCCAAACCAATGAGCAGCCGATGGGGGTTGATGCGGTAGATTGTCGAGAAACTCGATCGGACTTTGCAGCCAGCCCACCCATTGCAAGACGGGAGCCAGCACCGCGATGCCCACAAACATCAGCGTTAGAAATGCCCCAACTCGCATCATCTGCAATGACAAGCTAGGACGCTCAGAAAAACTCAACGATCGGGGAGGAAGATTGGTAAGAGCCATGCGGAGAAGGATGAGTTGCAACATTCAATCTTAGAGGACTGCAATCCAAACTCAAACAGTTAGACAGAATTTTGTAGCGTTGACTACCACTCAGACTCAGCCGTCTTGCTAGGACTAGTGCTGAATGTATCGAACTTATTTCATGACCGTTTCAGCCACCACCGAGAAACTTTTGGCAGCTAAAAAGTCCAAAGGGTTAAGTTTTGCCGACTTAGAAACGACGATCGGACGCGATGAAGTTTGGATTGCCGCACTATTTTATCAACAGGCAAGCGCTTCTGAAGATGAAGCCACCAAACTGTTAACCGCTTTAGAACTCAGTCTCGATCTCGTCCCGGCATTGACTGCATTTCCGATTAAGGGATTGGGCCCGATCGTGCCCACTGACCCTTTAATTTATCGGTTTTACGAAATCATGCAAGTCTATGGAATGCCGATGAAAGAGATCATTCACGAAAAGTTTGGTGACGGCATTATGAGCGCGATCGACTTCACCTTAGATATTGACAAAATAGAAGACCCAAAGGGCGATCGAGTCCAAGTCACAATGAACGGAAAGTTCTTAGCTTATAAAAAGTGGTAGCGGGCTGATTGGGAAACTAAACGAGGGCAGTTTCGGTTGAGTCTAGCGTAGGATGTGTAGAGCAACCGCGCACCCTACCCGATTTTTTGACTCGATCGATATGCACCCTCACCACTCGCCAGACTGTAACTGTTATGAAGTCGATTCTCAAACTAAGCAAAAGCAGTTATTGATTGCGCTGCTGTTAGTAGGCGGATTTGCGATCGTCGAATTAACCGTGGGTCTAAGCATTCACAGTCTGGCATTGCTGGCAGAATCGGGACATCTCGTGTCTGACTGTCTTGCACTCTTACTGGCACTGCTGGCAACCCGGATCACTCAGTCACCACCAACGTGGGGTTGGCTAGGGGTGAACGAGGTGGCAATTAAAGAAAATCACTCGGTTGAAACGTGGGCAGCCTTAATCAATGGGCTGGGGCTAGTGGTGGTAGCGCTGCTAATCGCCTGGGAAGCAGTCAGCCGATTGCAGATTGATGCCGTTGAGATTGCCAGCAAACCGATGCTGATCACAGCGATCGTCGGTCTAGTCGTTAATGGCATCAATATCTCTCTGCTGCATCAAGGCAGTGACCATGACCTCAATTTGCGAGGTGCTTTTTTGCATGTGGTGGCAGATGCTTTGGGCGCGATCGGGGTAATTGTGGCAGCGATCGCGATCACGATCTGGCACTGGTCTTGGGCAGACGGAGCCATCAGTTTAGTGATTTCAGGGCTGATTATTGTCTCTGCAATTCCATTAATTAATCAAAGCTGGAAGACATTGCAGGCGATCGCGCCGTAATTATCGGATATTCATCTTAATCACACTGCCTTGAATGGCTTGTAGAAACCTGATCAATAACGTCTCTTATTTTGCATAAAGCAACTGAGCGATCGTTAAGGTTGAAAAGTCTGATCATGTTATTGGTGATGGAACTAAGACATCACTGATGACTGGCTGTTAATGCCAATTTAATCTGCTGTTGAGCAAATCGAACCCGCGCCCGAATCGTCAAACTCTCATCAGTTTCAGCAAGACTGTCAAGCTTTGTCTGAATTTGAGCAAGCCAATCGGGTTGAATTTTTGAGACTGAGATCGCGAGAGACTGCAAACTCAAAACAGCCGCATAGCGAACAATCCACTCATGGTCTTGAGACACGTTCAGCAACGCTTTCAGCACTTGAGATTGAGCAAACTGGAGTCGGTTTGGCTCTAGCTGCTGCCAGTGAATGCTGCCCAACCCTTTTGTCGCGGCACGACGCACACTCATCGCAAAATCGTTTTGTGCCGCAGAGAGCAAGATATCTAAGCCGCGCGGGTCACCGATTCCCGCTAGGGCACGAACTGCCCACGCTCTCGCACCATAGTTGTAGCTGTCTAGCTGTTCTAAAAGCGGCAGTACAGAGGCTTCTCCCAGACCGATCAGCCCATCCACCGCAGCAACGGCGGCTCCAGGATTGTTATAGCCAAGGGCAGCGATTAAGGCAGGAATGGCGGCTTTGGTTTGGGCGATCGCCAATGCTTGCACCGCCTCTAACAAATGAGTCGAAGAGTCTGCTTCATCAACTGCACGAATTAGGGTTTGAATGTCAGTCACGAGATTTTAAGAGAAGAGTCAATAAGCCTCATATTAAAGCAATGAGTCCATCAAGGTCATGACTTTGATAGCTCCATCCGACAAATCAGGCAGATTAGTTTCACCGACTTGGCGTTCGAGTAATCCTTTGAGGGCGATCAGCTTGAGACTATTCTCAGCTAACGTCTCAGCGATCGCGTCCGCAGCCGGGAGATAGCCAATCGCCCCCAAGTCTGCCAGCGCCGATCGCCGTAGCTGTAAATCTGCACCCTTCAACGCTTGAATTAACCGATCACCATATTGCCGATCGTCGGTGAGTTGATAGAGCGCACGGGCTGCCGAATATTGCACTCGATTAACCGGGTGATCTAAAAAGGATTTTGCGTCAGGAATTGCCTCGATCGCGCCCAGCGTTCCCAATGCTTCTAAAATCGCTTCGTAGGGCTGTGGCAAGTCAAGCTTGACCGGAGAGGGTTCGGTGCCTGCAATCTCATTTCTAAGGAGCTGAATCAGAACCGGAACGCAGGTGCGATCGTCTAACATCTCTAGCGATTGTGCCGCCGCTTCTCTGACATAAAAATCTGCACACGACAAACTCGTAATCAAAGCCGGAACAGCGCGACGATCGCCCAGCTTGCCTAACGCTCTCGCTGCATTTCGCCGTAAAGGGTAACCACCCGCTTCTGTGCGATCGGCTTCATCTTCTAAAGCCTCGATCAATCGTTCGACAACCCCAGGCTGGTTGACGCGAAACTTGCCTAACCACCAAGCAGCATAAACGCGTAAGCCCAAATCGAGCGATCGCAGGTTCTCGATCGCTTGCGCTGGGGTCAGTTGTTCACCATTAAAATTGTCAAAGCTATCAGACATGAGACGAGGGAAAAAAGAGATTCTGATGGCTTCCAGTTTAGCGCTTGACCATAAATTAATGAAGTCATAAGAGCAGGAAACATAACGTAACCCTTGTTCATATATATTAATAACTTATGTTAAGATTATTAATATATTCTCTGTAACAGGCATTGATTATGTCGATTACTCCTCTCTTAACCAAGCTCCTGAAACCTAGTGTCAGTTCTGGCTTTTGGACTCAGACCACTTGGGCTATCTTGCGAACTGTTGCTGGCATTATGATGATCCATAACGGGTTAGACAAGCTAGGTGACATTCAAAGCTTTTCTCAAGCCTACGTCGAGGTGATTGGCTTACCGTTTCCGATCGTCTTTAGCTATCTAGCAGCCTTTACCGAGTTACTTGGAGCGCCTCTACTAGCAATTGGGTTGCTGACTCGTCCCGCAGCGTTTGGACTGTTTAGCACAATGTGTGTTGCGATCTATCATCACATTCTCGTTGCTGGGCTAAATCTTCCCTATTTAGAACTGTCTGCGGTTTATGCAGCTTGCTTCTTATTGTTTGCTGTCAATGGGGCGGGTTTGTTTTCTACAGATGCCTTGCTGGTTAATTGGTTAGATGTTAATGTGCTGTCTCTGCAAGCAAAGCAAGTCATGGGTTTAGAGAAAGCTTATCAGGCTTCAAATTCACAGAAGGAATCTATCACTTCTGCGGCTGATTAGCATTTTGTCATCATAGGCTCTAACAATAGACCTCCTGCACGAATCCGGGAATGCCCCCTAAATTTCCCAGAATTTATGTTCAAAGTCCCCCAATTTTGGGGGATTTAGGGGGCAGCCCGGATTTTCAACCGTAGCAAAAAGCTTCATCGAATTCACGTTAACAATTAGTGAATCGCGTAAAAAAGCCCCAGAAGAAATTCTGAGGCTTTTTTGGGGATGATTTTGGATACTCCTAACTCAACTTAAGGATGAGCGTCGAATTATATTAGCGATCGCAGTTCAACTCGCCCAAAATGCAAGTGGCACTTGCAGGCAAACTCCGAAATTGATAGCATAGATACAATCAGTGCTTACCTGGTTTTACAGCTACGCTCTGTGAGATAAAAATCGAGTCTTTGGAATTTTAATGAACTCAAAATCTCTTGTGACTGCTCTCCCTAAGAGCAGTGAGCCGCTTGCGCTTGATTGGACGACAGTGGCTTTTTTGGCGGTGATGCACGGGCTGGCGCTTCTGGCTCCCTGGTTTTTCTCCTGGTCTGCTTTGGGTGTGGCTCTCTTCCTGCACTGGTTGTTTGGAGGAATTGGCATTTGTTTAGGATATCACCGACTGCTGAGTCATCGCAGTTTTCAAGTGCCTAAGTGGTTAGAGTATACGATCGCCACCTTGGGCGCTTTGTCGATTCAAGGCAGCCCGCTGGCTTGGGTGGGTGGGCATCGTCAGCATCACGCTCACACCGAAGACATCGATAAAGACCCTTATTCAGCACGACGCGGCTTTTGGTGGAGTCATATGCTGTGGTTAATCTATCGTCGCCCAGAATTTTTTGACCGTGAATCCTATTCTAAGAATGCTCCTGACTTAGCAAAACAACCCTTTTATCGCTGGCTCGATCGCTACTTTTTAGTCTTGCAAGTTCCGCTTGCCATTTTGCTATATGGGTTAGGCGGCTGGTCGTTTGTGCTCTATGGAATTGTGGTGCGATCGGTCTTATTGTGGCATTCGACCTGGCTGGTTAACTCGGCAGCTCATGCTTGGGGCTATCGCACTTTTGACGTGGATGATGGCTCTCGAAATCTCTGGTGGGTTTCGCTTTTAACCTATGGCGAGGGCTGGCACAACAACCACCACGCCTATCCGCATGTGGCGAAATCAGGTTGGCGCTGGTGGGAAATTGACACAACCTGGTGGGCGATTCAAGTTCTAAAAGGGTTAGGGTTAGCGAAAAAGATCGTCAGGAATCCCATGCTTGATAAAAGCATCTGAGAATCGCTAAAGGACAAGTTCGCCAACTAATTTCCTTGGACAACCAGTCGATAGTTTTGGCGAACTCCTGGCTCGATCGAGCCAACCCACACTTGATAGGTGCCCGCTTGCCAATCGCCATCTTCTAAGATCGCGCCTTTGTTTGAAGCGTTAGAGTTATCGCCACAGCGAACTGAGTTATCAGACCCTTTAATCACGATCGTGGTTTCTTTATCGCCACTGTTGACTTTTAGCCTCAGCTTTGAGAAAGGCTTTTGCAAAACGAGCAGATGATCGGGTTTGGGGTCAGCAAAGCCTAGACATTTTTTGTCGTGGCGATCGCTGTTGCTGACGATGGCAGGCAGCGAAGTCGAGCCTCCAGTCGCGCCGTTTAAACTCCCAGAAGCATTGTTAGAACCTAAAGTAAGCGTGCCAAAATTGGCAGGCTGCGCTAAAACGGGAACTGCGCTGAAGAGGGTAAAAGTTAGGAGTAAATGGTTCCAACTTAATTGACGCTTTCGCTGAATTAACATCTCAACATTCTCACTCATAAAAACTAAAAAATTTAGACTTTAGAAAAAACTCAGGCTTGGAGCAATTCTTATTGAATGAAGCATATCAGTTGAAGATATCGTGATGTCTCAAGATGATTCTGATGGACAGAAACCCTCCATATCTCTCACAGTTTTAGTATCAAATAACACCTTAAAATACCTGAGTTCGATAGAAGTGGTTCACTCTGATTATCAATTTGGGAAGCCGCTGAGAACGAAGCGAAAAAACTCGTCGAACTCACGTTAAAAATAGAAGATTCTGCCGTAACAAATATTTAAAGATTAGGGATGAAAATAAGCATAGACGCGGCTTGAGATCACACTCACTACAATTTGCAGAAGATAGATTGAAATCTCGGTTGGCTACAATCCAGCCGATTTAGCAAAGCGAGAACCTATGACGATCGTCTAACAACATTCCACTGTAAAGGAGCATTTATGCCGTTACTAGGTTTAAGTTTGGTGTTGATCGTCGGGTTGTTTTTCACCCAAATCTTGCTGATATTTCCTTTAGAGTTGATTTCAGTGCTCAAAGTTCCCCTTTGGCTGATGGCGTTGAGTCTATTTCTCCTGTTCGCCTGGTTTCTAGGCGATTAGCTGTACTCCAGTCAACCTGCTTTAAATCCAGTAAAGATGCGGCAGATCAGATCGAAAACCTGGTAGCGCTTCACATCTGTTTCTCTGACTTGTAGGGACGTTACACGTAACGCTTCCACAGAAGTAAATCACATATCTGAAATATTATCCGTAATTACCCTGATCGAGAATGGATTGCGTGAAGATTGAGAGAGGTGTAGTGGCTGGCATGGATGACTATTTCAGCAAGCCGATATCAAAAGAAAAATTGAAGGATAAATTAACCGATTGGAGTGAGGGTTTGGAAAGCGATCTGATCAAACGAAACCGGGTAAATCTGGCGATCGACTGGGAGCATTTGCATCAAATCTCAGACGGCAGTGAAGAGTTTGAGCAAGAACTACTGCAAATCTTTGTCGAAGACACTCGCAATCACTTGAAAGAAGCACAAGCGGCTCTGCTCAAGGGAGATTACGATGCGGTCTCGCGGGCAGCCCATCATTTTAAAGGGGCAAGTGCAAATGTCGGACTAACAGAGATGCAGACGATCGCGGGCAAGTTAGAAACCGATGCTCACGCCCAGCAATTATCAGAAGCTGCGGAGATGCTGGCTGAGTTGGCAGACTTGCTCCAAGGGGTGCAAGCGTTCTTAAATCAAGTCTGACTCAGTAATTTAACGAATGATTGTAATCGTTGGATACTAGGCTGACGATCGAAAGATTTTCCGGATTGTGAATTAAAAGTAGCGAAAGTAACAGAGGAATGGAGGGGATCTAGGGAAACTAAAGCGCGGTTTTCGTCTCGGTTGGTTCGCTGTTTGCGGTTGACCTGGACGCATACTCAGCAGAATAAATCAAGGTAGATTTTCATTGGATTGATCGCTTAAGATAGCCTTACAAGTTTTGGGGTTTTGATCTCCGCAAACCAGAAAATCCGGGGATCGCAGCCGCCGCAGACGTGCAGAATTGAAGACACAAAATGGAGCCTGTTCAGGCTGGCTCCTTTCGCTTGTGGACGTAATCGATCTCTGATTTCAAGTTAAGAAACTGGGTTAATATGGCTAGCGGATTTTCGTTTGTATCTACCTCCTCGCGTGTAAACCAAACCCGATCGCGACGTTCTCACCGCTCCGTATTTTTATTTATGGTAGCGACCACTTTAATTAGTGGGTGCATGTTTCGGTTAGCACAGTTGCAGATTGTGCAGGGTCATCACAATCGCCAGCTTGCCGATCAAAACCGCATTCGTCCCTTGGTGATTGTGGCAGACCGTGGCAACATTCTCGATCGCAAAGGCGTTCCGCTCGCGGCTAACCAGTTGTCTCGATCGATCTATCTCTATCCCCGTGAGCAGTCGATGCAGCAATGGCAAGAAACCGCCGTTCGTCTCAGCAAAATTCTCGACATCCCTGCCGAAGATATTCTTAAAAAGCTCAAGCAAGTTGGGTATCGATCGGCAATCCCGGCTCGTGTCTATCGCAATTTGACCCCTCAACAGTTTGTGGCGCTTGCTGAGGTTGGGCAGATCCCTGGGTTAGAAATTCAGGCAGAGTCTAGCCGTCACTACCCAAACGGCAACATTGCGGCTCACATTTTGGGCTATATCGGCGAAGCCACTGCCGACGATCTCAGAGCCAACCCCGACTTTCCGATGGGGATGCTGCTAGGACAGATGGGAATCGAGCGCATCGCTGACCCTAGTTTGCGCGGCAAGTGGGGCAGTCACCTGCTCGAAGTCGATTCGGTTGGGAAAGAATTGAGAATGTTGGGCGAACAAAAGCCCGTATCGGGTTCTGATTTACGGCTCACGATCGATCTCAAACTTCAGCAAGCGGCAGAAAAGGCATTAAACAATCAGCGAGGTGCAGTGGTCGCGCTAGATGTCAAAACGGGAGCCGTTTTGGTGATGGCAAGCGGCCCTACCTTTGACCCCAATCTGTTTACTCGCAAAATCTCAACTCAAGAGTGGAAAGACCTTCAAGGGCAAGATCATCCTTTCCTAAATCGGAGTTTGCAGGGCTATCCACCGGGCAGCACCTTTAAGATCGTCACTACTTCGGCAGGCATTCAGTCGGGCAAGTTTTCTTCAACTTCTACGCTGCCAACGTTTGGAGCGATTAACATCGGTGGCACCTTGTTTCACGAACACGGAGGCAGTGGTTATGGCACGATCGGGTTCCGTGACGCACTCGCTTTTAGCAGTAACACGTTCTTTTACCAAGTTGGGATGGCAGTTGGCCCCGATGAGATCTCAAAATGGGGACACCGATTAGGCATCGGCGAAACCTCCTCAATGGGTCTAGAAGGGGGAAGTCATGGAGTGATCCCTACGCCTGAGCAAAAGCAGAAACTTTATGGCGAACCCTGGTATGGCGGCGACACGGTGAGTATGGCGATCGGGCAAGGCGTGGTTCAGGTGACTCCGCTCGAACTAGCGGTGATGGTGTCTGCGATCGCCAATGGTGGTTATCGGGTCAAACCGCATCTGATGTCCGACCAAACCAACACTCCAGCCGCGCAGCGAGAAGCAACCGGGTTAAACCCAGACACGATCGAGGTGATTCGGGCTGGGCTGGCTGCGGTGGTCAAAGAAGGCACTGCCCGTCGATTGAGCGATGGCTCGATTCCGCCCACGGCTGGCAAGACAGGAACGGCTGAAGTGATTGGGCAGCGAGACAATGCGCTTTATGTGGGTTACGGCCCGCTCAATGATCCCCAGATCGCGGTGGCGGTTGTCGTTGAAAATGGTGGATTTGGAGCCGAGTCTGCGGTGCCGATCGCGCACGAGATCTATAAAGCCTACTTTGGAACTCCCAAATCTGCGCCCCCGATTAAGTGAACTTTCGTTTAGATTAGAGGCTGTGCAGTGCTAAGTGGCGATGTTGAAACAACTCAAGCCTCGATATTCTGTTGCCTGGATTAATAAGATTTCTGAGATCCCTCAAGCCGACTGGGATGCGTTAGCGATGCCGCTCAAAACCCCATTTTTCGAGTGGGAATGGCTGCACAACATGGAGACATCAGGCAGCACGACCGCTAAGTCGGGATGGTTGCCCAATCACCTCACGGTTTGGCGCGATCGATCTTTAATCGCGATCGCGCCACTCTATCTTAAAGGTCACAGCTACGGCGAATTTGTTTTTGATCACCAATGGGCAGATCTAGCAAGCCGTCTGGGAGTCGAATATTATCCAAAACTGTTGGGGATGTCTCCGTTTACGCCTGCTGAAGGCTATCGCTTTTTGATTGCCCCCGGAG
The DNA here is from genome assembly GCF_001895925.1 of Phormidesmis priestleyi ULC007. GTDB lineage: Bacteria > Cyanobacteriota > Cyanobacteriia > Leptolyngbyales > Leptolyngbyaceae > Phormidesmis_A > Phormidesmis_A priestleyi_A. The sequence goes on from NZ_MPPI01000006.1 coordinate 18,665, forward strand.
AAGACGAAGACGAGTTGACCGAATTGATGGTTAGCGCGATCGATCAGTTTTGCATTCACAACCAAATTTCTGGCTGCAACTTTTTATATGTTGACCCAGAGTGGCGATCGCGGATGGAGCAACACGGCTTTAGCACCTGGCAGCATCACAGTTACATCTGGCAAAACCAGGGCTACAACACTTTTGATGATTATCTAGGCGCATTTAATGCCAATCAGCGACGCAACATTAAGCGAGAACGCAAAGCCGTTGGGCAAGCCGGATTGTATCTAAAAGCTTTCACGGGAGACGAGATTCCTAAGTCTCTGTTTCCGACGATGTACAGCTTCTATAGTGATACCTGCGACAAGTTTGGCTGGTGGGGCAGTAAATATTTGACGAAGCGATTTTTTGAGCAATTGCATCCCCGATTTTCTCAACGAGTGGTATTTTTTGCCGCCTATAGCGAATTGGATGATCAGCATCCGATCGGCATGTCGTTTTGCTTGACGAAGGGCGATCGCTTATATGGGCGCTATTGGGGAGCTTTGCAGGAAATTGACTGTCTGCACTTTGATGCTTGCTACTATTCCCCGATCGAGTGGGCGATTCAAAACGGCATTCAACTCTTTGATCCCGGTGCAGGTGGGCGGCACAAAAAACGCCGGGGTTTTCCAGCTACTGCAAACTATTCTCTTCATCGGTTTTATAACAGCCGCCTGTCACAAATTTTGCGATCGCATATCGAACAGGTGAATGATTTAGAGCAGCAAGAAATTGACGCAATCAATCAAGATTTGCCGTTCAAACAAGAACCCGTTAGCTTCAAAATTGATTAGAAACAGAGCGTTTCAAAGAACAGTCCTGTGCCTCCTCATCAGTTAGAGGAGGCTATAATAATGATCGCTTTTAAGGTTTGATTATGAACCCGACTGTTGCCGATACCACTGCTCTAGACGACCAGCTTTCTAACCGCTTTATTGAACTCGATCCCAAGGGATATTTTATTATTTATGTCGATCGAGAAAACCAACTGATCTGTGCAAAACACTTTACAAATGTCATTAACGACAAAGGGTTAGCGTGTGACCCTGAAACGGGTGCGCCCCTGCCTTGTAACGGTACACTACAACGCCAATCCAGCACAGTTTTTAAGGGCAGAACGGCTAAAGAACTTTGCATCGAGCTGTTTGAAAAATCCGAAAATTGCGTCGTCACTCGCCTAGATCACGCTGCCTATTTAGGTAGAGAATTTATCCGCGCAGAAGTCGCGATGTTGACTTGCCAAGATTACATCCAAGACTAATTTGTATTGACAACGGATTTATAGAAACCCGTTGTCAATACTAAATGTTCTTTGTGGGCACCGCTTACTTCACATACCAGAAGTAAGTTGCCATTGGGATTACCGTCGCTGCAATCAACAGCCCAATCACCCAAACGGTGGCGTTGCTTTCTTGCGTCTCTTCTGGAGTCGCAAACGTGCCCTCAACTTGAACGTTATCCTTCACGACAGGCGGGCCGGGATCTTCTTGACCTGACAGAACTGCTACCAAGCGATCGCTGGCATCCAAAAAGCCCTGATTATAGCGTTCACCGATCTTCAACGGCACTTGCAGCGTTTCTTGAGCCACGCTTTGAGCGATCGCATCCGGCATGATCGCCCTTGCTTTCTCACCCGCGTAAATCGCGCTATTGTTGGTCAGCTTGTCTAACACCATTAGGGTTTGGTTAGCTTGAGCGTCGGGTGTTGGGAACCACTGCTTAAATAGCTTTTCGGTAAACGACTCGATCGTTTCGTCATAATCTAAGCCCCGAATCGTGACAAAACGGACTTCTTGACCCGTTTTTGCCTTCAGATCAGTAAATGATTCGGTGATTTTGCCTTCACTAAACCGACTCAAAATATTGGCTAAGTCTAAAACTTGTGAATCTGTGGGAATGCCAGGAACCTCATAGAGACTCGTAGCTAGGGCAGGAGCAACCACCAATTGCGTGGTCAAAATCAAAGCAACGATGGTCAAAACCCAACGGTTGCCAAGAGCGGAGAGGAGCTTTCTCATGAGCGATCGACCTTCAGACGACATCTTTTTAAAACACGACAGCAACAAATAATTTGAGGAGTTCAAACTCTTCTCATTAATTACATTACAATTTTTGACAGAGTTTGAATCGCAAGGAGCTAATTCATATGCCTCTCTCTGTTGGCGATAGTGCCCCTAATTTCACCGCTAAAGATACAAATGGCAACACGGTTTTCTTGGCAAGCTATGTGGGTAAGCCTGTTGTCATCTATTTTTATCCTAAAGATGACACACCGGGCTGCACGAAGGAAGCGTGCAGTTTTCGAGACAACTACGCGCAATATTTGAACAAGGGAGTCACCGTTTTTGGAGTCAGCATGGATGATGAAGCGTCTCACCAAAAGTTTACTGAGAAGTTTAATCTACCGTTTCCTCTCCTAGTTGATACTGATGGTGCGCTCACTAAAGCGTTTGATGTAGACGGTGGCGGTTATTCTAAGCGAGTCACCTATGTGATTGACGGCTCTGGCAAAATTAGCCAGGTTTACACGACGGTTAAGACTGACACTCACGCCACCGATATCTTGGCTGAGATGACCAGCTAGTCAAAAGGGATCGGGTTTCAGGGGTCAAAAATTAGTTTTGCCTGAAACCCGAAACCGCATCGTCTGTATAGCAATTTCCAGATAAGTTAAATACATTCGCGTCGCGTGATAGGAGGCTTGGGCAGTGGTTTAAAGCTCTGTCGTCCATCCTGCTCACTCGCCCTGAACTGAAGTTTGGGCTAGTCGTAGAAAGTCCGTTGAAACGGACTGAAGAGGCTAAACTGCTGTCTGAGTCCACTTCAGTGGACTTTCCCTTGTTAGCCCGAACTTCAGTTCAGGGTGGAACGGAATCGCAGCGAACGAGTTTCAAAACACACCCTGAGCCTCTTGTCCATCCCTTGCTAGACTAAGAAACGCTATATATCTTGAGAATGTAGCAGATTGTCCTCTCTAAGATTCACGAAATCGGGTAATTTGTGTAGGCAACTTTAGTCGCTAGTTCGTTTTTCCTCCGCGCTTTCAAGAGGCACGGTTTTCAAACGTATCAAGGTTTCTTATGACCGACCTCGATTATGTTCTATTGACGATTTATCTTTTGTGCATCACTTATGTCTTCTACGAGATTATCAACTCTTTTAACGATGAGTTCAAAATTCGGCTAGAGGAAGGAGACTTAAATCAACAGCTTCAAGATCTTAGCCTGCAAGACATTATCAATGTTAGCTTCAAATTTGACACTCACTATGAGTTTCATACACTCAAAGAGTTAGCGATCAGCATCAACAACAAATCTGAAAACTGTCCTATTTACATCGATTGGGACTATTGCTCAATGACTGACCTTGACGGACGATCGCGGCGCGTCACACGACTTCCCCCTGGCAGCACTCTTGATCTCTTTCAAAATCAGGTCTTCAGCGTGATCGCTCCTGGCAAGACCCTCAAAGAGAAGATTGCCTCTGAAGATATGCTCGTTCGCAAAGGAGATAATGGGTTTCTAGACACCGAAAAGACGATCGTTGACCTGACAAAGCCCGACCCTAAAAAATCATCTGAAGCTCAACAAAAACGCTATAAAAATTTCATGGACGGCAAAGAAGAGCTAAAGTTTGCGCTCTATTTAGCCATGCGACTTGCGGGCCCAAACACCTCTCCGACAGGCGATCGCACTCGCGTTATCTGCAACCTGACTATTACTAAACTAGACTGGACTGCTGGACTGCCCTGGAACCCTCGAAAAAAAACCTCCTAATCAACCCTCAGCCATCTGCGTCTAAACTAGGGGAGGAGAAGAGTCAGCGCAGGCAGTTGCGGGCTGTGGGCACTGCCTATCAGCCTGAGGAAAGTCCGGACTCCCGAAAGACCAAACCTGCTGGATAACGCCCAGTGCGAGCGATCGTGAGGATAGTGCCACAGAAAAATACCGCCAAGAGCAGTTTGAGTGACTCATTCAAAACGTTTTTGGTAAGGGTGCAAAGGTGCGGTAAGAGCGCACCAGCAGCATCGAGAGGTGCTGGCTCGGTAAACCCCGGTTGGGAGCAAGGTCAAAGAACAACGGTTGGTCTTTTTCCCGTTCTGCGTGATAGCGGTGGATAACTGCCGTTATAGAGAGCCGCTTGAGGCATTTGGTAACAGATGTCCCAGATAGATAACTGCCCTTTGAGTGCGCTCAAAGAACAGAACCCGGCTTATGTCTGGCTCTTCTCTATTAATTAATTGCGCGATCGACTTTATAGCAATCCTGAATGATTTGTAGGATCAGCATCCTGCCCCTACAGGCTAGAAGCCTGTCCCAATCTTACAACCTAATGCAGAGGATTTGATTTCTCGACATTCTTTAAGATTGGTTTGAGAAATGTGTAGATTCAGCAAAGTCCTTTGAGCGAAGCAACGTCATGCTTTTGACCTGCACTAGGATGGGGTGACTTGAGAACCTGCCTGATTCAAAGACGCTCACTTTACCGCCAGACGGTAAGATCAATTCGTGGATAGCCAAACTTCTACTCTTATCACCTCGTCTAACCGTTCAGGGTCCGCCCTTCCTGCTGAACACCTCCTTGCTATTGGCGAACAAAAAAAGAGCGGGCTAATCCTCTGTAAAGAATTTCATGCAGAGTTTGCTGGCCCGGGTGCTGTGGTTGGCAGCTTAGTTGAGCCACACTATCGGGCGGTGATTGCGATCGGGTCACCGCAGCTAATTCCGATTAAATCCATCGACGAGCGGCGCAGAGCCTACGGGAGACGGATTCAATGGGGGCGATGGTTGCAGAAAATCATTGAAACCCCCGAACCGACCTTACGGGCAGAGCGGCTCTTGGCGGGTTTTGAAGAATTTTTTGGTCGCCAAGTCGTGGTCAGTTTACCGAGCGAAGTTCTGGCAATGTTGGTGGGGGTGTTTCCGGGTACGATCGATGCCGTGAGAGCACAGCATTGGCACCTAGGAAAATCGGGCAACACCGCTTTTCTTCCCAGTTCTGACCAACTCAAGGTGACGACGATTACACTCAACCGGGCACTTCAAGAAGCTACCGAGGTTCCGCTTCCGACAACCGCTACGATCGGCGAGATTCAACGCACTTATGCTGTGTTGCGCTCTGCTTAGAAGCAAGATCTTGAGAAAACAGGGTAGGGTGTAGGGTGGAGAAGACCGCTTTCACTTGGGCGATTCTTGAGGATGAATTTACAGTATCCCCGTCGTCAGCAGCAGCTACGACAATTAGTTCAGAGATTGGGCTTGCCCGAAACGGCTCCGATTAAGTGGGAGTTGCTAGATTTGGCGCTCACGCACTCTACCATTTCAGCAGAAGAAAACTACGAGCAACTCGAATTTGTGGGAGATGCTGTCGTCAAACTAGGCGCGGCTGAGTTTTTGCTGGAAGTTTACCCTCACTTAAAAGTGGGTGAATTTACGGCTTTGAGATCAGTGCTGGTCAGCGATCGGATTCTAGCAACCATTGCCAACGATTATGGGTTCGATCGCTATCTTCTAGTGTCTGCAAGCGCGATGTCAGACGTGGCAGGGCAAGAGTCTCGCATGGCAGACTCTTTAGAGGCAGTTTTGGCAGCGCTCTATCTCAGCACCCGTACCTTAGAGCTAATTCGACCCTGGCTCGATCGCCATTTTCAGCCACTTGCGACCGAAATTTTGGCTGATCCGGCTCGACAAAACTATAAAGCCGCCTTGCAAACCTGGACTCAGGCTCATCAAAAAACCTTGCCTGACTATCGGACTCAAGAAAATGGGCAAACTCACAATGACCCCGATCGCTTCACGGCTGAAGTGTGGATTCAAGGGCAATGTTTGGCAAAAGGAACGGGGCGATCGCGCAAAGCCGCAGAACAAGCCGCAGCCCAGATTGCATTTTTAGCGTTGAGTGGTCAGTAGAGGCATCTTAATTCTCCTCTGCTGCCTAATTTGAGGAGTTTGTGAATGTCTGATCAAGTTGGGATAGCGATCGTGGGAGTTGGACGCTGGGGAAGTCACCTACTGCGGAATTTTTTAGAAAATCCTCTCGCTCGTGTGGTGGCGGTAGTTGACCCCAACCCAGATAATTTGACCAGAGCAGCAGCGCAGTTTGGCTTAGACGATCGAGTGGTTTTAACCCACGATTTTCAAACCGCTTTGCAAATCGAAGGGGTTGAAGCGGTCGCGATCGCTACCCCCGCCGAAACTCATTTCTCTTTGATCACAGCAGCTTTAAAGCAGAAACTTCACGTCTTGGCAGAAAAGCCCTTGACGTTGAGTGTGGCAGAGTCGGTTCAGCTTTGTCGGCTTGCAGACCAGCAGCATCACCAACTTGTGATCGATCACACCTACTTATTCCATCCTGCTGTGCTGCGCGGAAAAGCGGTGATTCAAGCCCAAGAATTAGGCGATTTGCGCTATGGCTATGCTGCCCGAACACACCTCAGCCCCGTCCGATCGGATGTCGATGCGCTATGGGATCTAGCGATTCACGACATTGCAATTTTTAACGAGTGGCTCGGAGCAATGCCCTGTCAGGTGCAAGCCAAAGGGACAGCATGGCTTCAGACAAACCTATCTGATGTGGTTTGGGTCACACTCACCTATCCAAGCGGGTTTGAGGCAACGATTCATCTATGCTGGCTAAACCCTGATAAGCAGCGAAGGCTGAGTGTGGTGGGCAGTCAAGGAACGCTGACGTTTGACGAACTTTCGCCAGAGTCGCTCTCGATTCAGCGGGGGCAGCTAAACCAGCAAGACCAGCAGTTCATTCCGATGAATCAACGCTATGAGAGTTTGACCTTGCCGCCAGGGGAGCCACTTCAGCAAGTCTGTGATCACTTTCTCACCTGTGTTCGGCAAAATCAGCCCTCAAATATTTCTTCGGGTTGGCTCGGAGCAGCGCTCGTTCAAATTCTCGTTGCGCTGTCTCAGTCGTTGCAACAGGGTGGGCAAATCGTGTCTCTTCAGCCACTGAGCCGTTAACTTTGAGGAACGCTGAGGGGGAGGGTCTCGCTCAGTTGAGGGGTTGAGGGGTCGATCGATTCTGCTGGGTCGATCGTCACTTTAGCCGCATTCACAGGCATGGGTTCTAGCAGTGGCAGCCAGATCCGAAAGGTGCTGCCGCTATTTTGAACCGAATCAAACGAAAGCGTTCCGCCGTGCAGTTCAGCGAGGCGCTTGGTAAGGGCCAACCCTAACCCGGTGCCTTCGTGCTTGCGAGTCAGCGATGAGTCAATTTGCTGAAAAGGACGAAACAATAGATGCCATCGGTCTTCAGGAATGCCGATTCCTGAATCTTGAACTTCTAAACACAAATAAGGCGTATGGGGATTAATAGGACTGTGATCAGGGCGAGTATCTTGCTCTAACTGGTGCCCATGAGCCAGCCAAGCTTTCAGCGTCACTTGTCCACCTTCGGGCGTAAACTTGACCGCATTAGAGAGCAGATTAATCACCATTTGCCTGACTCGGCGCTCGTCAATCAGTGCCCGATCGACGCGATCGTCTAATTCTAAAACGAGCTTCAATCGCTTCATTTCTGAACCTGGCTCGACCATTTTGAGACACTGGCGGCAGAGATCTTGAATGGGCACAGGCTGCAAACTAAGTTCGACTTTGCCCGCCTCGATTTTGGCAATGTCTAGCAGATCGTTGATGATCTTCAGCAAATGAAGGGCGGCATCATCGGCTTGTTGCAAAAATTCTAATTCTTCGGCTCGATCGTCGCAGCACCCATCTCTCACCAGTCGAACACTGCCAATAATGGCATTTAAAGGAGTCCGCAACTCATGAGAAGTGGTCGCCAAAAACTCGCTTTTTAGCTGGTTAGCGATTTGGGCTTCTTGCCAAGCTGTTTCGAGTTCTTCTGCCCGTTCTTCGAGCCGCTCGACCATGTTATCAAGGGCTTCTGCCAGGTGATTGAGTTCTCGAACTTTGAAATCTTTGGGCGCACGATCAGACGAATAGCGTTCTCGAATTCGCAGCGCATAGTCGCTGAGTTGCTCGATCGGACGTGCCAAATCTCTCGCGATATAAAGCGTTGCTAGCAAAATTGCCGTCAACAGTCCGACCGTGAGAATTAAAAGAACTTGTTGAATTTCATTGAGACTAGAAAGTGCAGTTGCGAGCGGCGTTGTTGCCAAAATCACCCAGGTTCGAGAAATGCCATTGCTGGAAATCTGCACAGAACTGTATCCCGCCAGCCAATCTACTCCATTTTCTTCAAACGGAAAAAGATATGACTCTTGTTTGCCTGCGATCGCATTTCTGACCAAAGTTTGCCAACGATCGGAGTTGCGGTCTTGATCGATCGTTTGCCCGACTCGATCAGGGTTAGGGTGTGCCAAGATCGTGCCATCTTCGTCGATGATCACCGTATAGCCAAACGTCATCTTCGAGGAGTCACGATCGGTTTGGTGCAGCGCAGACTGAAGACTTAAGACATATCGAAGCTGGCTAACTGGGTTTTCAGAAGTCTGTGGCACATAAACCGGGGCACTCAACACGAGGCGAAGTTGATCATCAGCTTGGGTCGCTGACTTTGACCGTTGAGCGAGGGAAACTTGCACCGATGCAGGCTTGATCAGCACTCCACGCTGCTGCTTCGACCAAGAATTCTTTGAAGTTTGTGCGATCGCTGCTTGCCCACAAGTGCTGGCAACAATTTGGCGAGTTTGAACGTTTGTGAGTTGCACACACTGCACCTCGATCGCCGAAGACTGCTGCAACTGCTCTAAAAATCCCTTAATTTTGGCAGACTGTTTAGACTGAAGCGCCGAGGCAGTAGTAGCGGTGGCTAAATTAGTTTGTAGGGCAGTGAGGGCATCTCGAACACTTTCGCCTTTTCTGACAGCGCTGACGGTCAAGTTATTGCGGGCAGTTTCAAGCAGCCCCGATCGGGCTTTGCGATAAGCGACAACTTCTCCGGTCAGCAAAACGGGGATGCTGAGGAGCAAAAGACGCGCCAGCAAAATGCGACGAAAAGAGGACTGACCGAGTTTAGCCATAAAAGTACATATCGAGGGCGCAAAGCCTTGCACCCCTATGGTTAGTTGTGCTTTATGGGATCAAAAACCGCTATGTTTAGCTTAAAAATGAACGTAGTGTTTGAACTTAGGAAATCTAATGTAGAAGGTCAATACATAATTGGACATTCTAACGATTTGACCGATGAAGGTCATCCCATTTCTGAAAGAGATTTGAATCTAACAGCCTATGCCCGATCGTGAAAATCAGTTTCCTCACACAACGCTTATCTTAGCGATGAGTGCAGACGGCAAAATCGCGGATGTAACTCGCGCTCCGGCTCGGTTTGGCAGCGCGATCGACAAGCTCCATCTCGAAACGCAAGTTGCTCAGTCAGATGCCGTGTTGTTTGGGGCAGGAACCTTACGGGCGTATGGCACTACGCTCAAGGTTGTCCATCCTGATTTGCTAAGGCAACGCCAGCAGCAAGGGAAGCCAGTTCAGCCTGTGCAAATTGTCTGTTCGGGTTCGGCAATGCTCGATCGTCAAGCGCAGTTTTTCTCGCAGTCGGTTCCTCGGTGGCTGTTGACGGCGACGATCGGGGCAGAGAGATGGCGCGATCGAGCAGAATTTGAACAAATTTTAGTGGCCGAGTCGAAAGAAGATTCTTCAAAAATCGACTGGCAGGAAGCTTTTCAACAACTCTTTGCCCTGGGGTTAGAGCGGGTGGCGATTTTGGGCGGTGGTGAACTGGTCGCTTCGCTGTTTGCCGCTAACCTGATCGATGAACTCTGGCTGACGGTCTGCCCGTTAATTTTGGGGGGTGTAAACGCTCCGACCCCGGTTGAGGGCGTTGGCTTTTTAGGGGGAGTTGCGCCTCGCTTAGAGTTGCTAGACGTTCGATCTGCGGGTAAGGAGGTGTTTTTGCACTACCGAGTCAAATGAGAGGGGTTGAGATGTGGAGCGATCGTACCTAAAACTTAACGTTGGCTTTTGAGTCTGACGCGCTAACGGCAAATTTGAGCCGCAGACATCCTCTGACATTTGCCAGCTACCTCGGCAACTTACACTCAAAGTAAATCTTCCTCAGATAGCTGGGCTATTTTCATCAAGGCTCTCAAGGTGCCGATTTTTAGGTCTTGATTACGGTGAATAGGAATTGACAGAATTTGCTCTACTTCAGGGTTTTCATAAATGTGATGGCTGCCAGTAATTCTTCGCAAAACCCAACTTTTTTGCTCCACAATCTTGCACAGCCGCTTGCCAGAAATAGATTTCATACAGCAATTTCGACAATTTGAGCGGTTGGCTCGATCTCATGACGACTGTTGGCAACATCGAGCCAGCCTTCAATCGCATCTTGCAAATTAGCCATCACCTCCTCGATCGTGTCTCCTTCAGTCACACAACCGGGAAGTGCGGGAACCTCTGCCCAATAACCCCCTTCTTCTGCTGGATGAACGATCGCTCTGATTTTCATACACCTGTTGAGCTAGTTGTTGAGACTATGCTAGCAGCGATGCCTGTTTGTCGTTCAACTATGGCTGTTCAGGTTAGCATTGATCCGCTCCTCTACTTAGGTCTTGCATCTCACAGATCCTCTCTCCACTACGGGAATGGGAACAGGGCGATCGTACCTAAAACTTAACGTTGGCTTTCAGGTATAATAAGCTAACGTTCCCAATCACCCGCCACAGATAACCTCTCGGCGGTCAGGTGCATTGGGATTTTTACACCGCATTCATTTGTTACAACCACTTATCTCTTCAAGTTACTTATCAATTCATCCACTAGTAAAAGCCCTGTAATAATTTGCTGTACTCTACTCAGCTCAGTAGCAGGATCTGGTGGTTGAATTGTTTTGTAAGATATTGCTGAGGAATGTGCAACAACCCCTCGTTGCTCCCCAAATGCATTCATGGTGGCTAACAAAGCGGAATCTAAATCATCGCTGTCTATCCCTACTGGTAAAAGCAATGCTAAGAGGTTAGCCTCTTTTACTCCATGATTTTGATCAATAACCCGTTTAAAGCAATTAATAGCTGAATCCATTTTCTTATTTAACTTTATTCTTTCTGGAGGAATTGCTTTACTTGGTTTTGCAGGAGTGAGTGTGTCTGGCGGCATGTCCATCATCTGCCCAGAAAACGCAACAAGGCTGATCAAAGTTCGACAGGGCTTACTTGTACGATCCCAGCTTGTTTTTGCATTGATGACAACTTCCCAAACTCTGTCTTCAAGATAAGTTTCGATTTCAGCATGAGCTAAAACTCTATATGCAAGAGTAAGAGCTAGCTGCCTATCAGAATAGGAGCCTATAGGATTTATTTTGGGAAGAAATTGTTTTTTTAGTCTATTTAATTCTTTAGTTAAAGTGCGAAACCTAACAGATTTTGACATACCTGAACCGAAATTTACCGTAAGCCGTTGAAAATAATACGATTATCCACTAGCTCAGGTAAATTAAACTCTAAATCCAAAACACCTAACAAAGCATATCCCCACAATGAAAGCCGAATATGAGTTTCACGAATATTCTTTGTAGTTCCTTCAACAGCTTCTCTAAATCCATTCTCAGATGATGAACACAACTCCTTAAAGGCATTCTCCACTGCCGTCTTGTTCTTTTCAGCAGCTTCCCTTATAAGACCGTCTGAAAAGTAAAAAACCATCACATCTAAAATAGCTCGGTTGAATTGCCTTCGATAGACTTTAGAGGTGCCCAACCACATACGCGAGAAATTTTTTTCACCGAATATATCTATAGTTGTCTCTACTGCTTTTTCAAATTGGCTAACTGCATAATGAACATCATCAGTTCGTTTCTTCCAACTCTTATTTAGGACTTCGCAAGTCATATCAAGGAATGCTTTAAGATTGCCTCGATATTCAGATAAAAAATAGTGAAATGCTACATAGCGTAGTAGTAGCTCAACATCACGCATCCGAAAGTCAGGGTTTTTAGATTTAAGGATTTTCCTCAAAGCCTGACTTTTAACTGATTGATCATCTAGAAAATTGACAAACTCGCCTGGGTGCAGTGCCTGTCTTAGTTCTTGTGGAGACAAAGGAGTACTTTCTACATTAAGACGCAAAAAAATCTTATAGAGAAAATTATCCGTATGCCAATTCCGAATCAATGTAGTACGAATGGTTTGATTATCGAGGGGATCAAGTATCTCTGCGGAGAGGAGATTGTTTTCTAAATCCTCATGAGTGCAACCATTTAGCTCAGGTCTAAACTCTAAATCCTTCAGAGAAAATTTATTATTTGGAGTCTCACTTTTTCCATAAAACTGAAGAATGGTAAGTAGGCGCTGCTTACCATCAAGGACAATGAATTTTCCACGCTCCTTTTCATTAGAAGCTAAAACTATTTGTGGAATTGGAAATCCAAGAATGATTGATTCTATAAACCTACTTTTACGTGTTATGTTCCAAGCATCTCGTCTTTGAAATCTAGGATTAAGTTGAATGTTGCCACGGACTAATTGATCAAGTACAGTAGCTGTTGTCCAATCAGTTCCTGCAACAACGATTCCTGCAATCTCGTCTAGCTCTGATAAACGTTTTGCCCTACTAGACTCAAGACCATTTGCCTGGTCCTCGTCTTCCTCAAAAAAGGTTGTCTCTTCTTTCTCTTCCAAAAGTTCTAGATTAGGCATAATCGTCATCCACTGCAAGAACCAACACTAGAAATAATATAGCCGCATTAGTTAATTGTAGTTGTTCACCCAGCTAATAGGGGAACTACCTCTCTACCGAACGTTAGAATATGACAAGCCTGTATTACGGCAGGTTATCTTAGAAAAAGCATCTTTACAAAGGTTTAGGCGGCATAACTGCTTTTTAGAGAGAAAATTTCCGCATATCACGCCAAAATGGGTGGATAGGTAGGTGCTTTCGGCATATTACTCCAGATCAGGGAGATAGGTAGAATCTTTCTGAATAATACGCTCATGGTGATGGGTAAGCGGAATCTTTCCTCCTGGGTTCAGATTTAGTTCAGATGTTAGCTTACAGGTTTCCTGCATCGAAGGCGATCGCCCCCACATTGCCCGTGCTTTAACTGCTGCACTCAATTCTTGAAGCGATCGCTCCCACATCCCCCACCCTTAAATCGGGGGTAACTCCTCCAAAATGGTGAAGCGGATGTGATTGATGGCGAGATCACCGATCGACAAATCAAACAAGTCGCCGACCGGAACGCCGCCACTTCTCAGCGACTCGAAGGTGACACCTTTGCCGATTTCTGCATGAAACCAGGGCAGCCCCATAAAAAAGCGGGTGGGATAGGGGCCTCGCTCTACGACATCATCCGGGTTTGACTCCATCGGTAGCCAGCCAAAACTGGGGACGTAGAACTCGATCCAGACGTGATTGTAATCGGGTTCTAAAGGAATTCGTTGCCGTTCGGGATAAGGCGGACACTTATAACGTCCGACTGTGCGGCAGGCGATTCCATTGAGACGAGCCAGTGCCAGCAACAAACCGACATATTCACCACACGAGCCGATGCCTCGCTCTAAAACGACATCGGGTGAGTCAATGTGAGGTTTGATGCCATAAGACAGCCGATCGTAGACAAAGTTACGAATCTTGAGAATTTTCCGCAAGATGTTGGTTTCAGTGCCGATCGCTTCTCGTGCCGCCGCTTGAATGGTCGGGGTATCCATCGCTAACTCATCGTCATCAATCAGATAACGCGCCTTGAACTCTGGCGACAGTTCAGGAATGTGATTGAAATCATCAGGGGTGAGTTGATATTTGATGGCTCGCACTTCGAGCAGAGCTTTCCAGCCAAAGATGTGCCGTTCGTGGGGTTTGAGCGAGTCAAACTTGAAGACCGCTACCTTTTGCCCTTCCTGGATTTCTTCGGTGAAAGGCATCCCGATCGCTTCAACTTGCCTAACTTTTTGGCGATCGGTTTCAGTCGGCAAAGCAATTCGCCACTCTAAATTCTCTAAATGCACTTCGTCGAGCGGCAGCAACTCTTCGACGTAAGACATTTCAATCAAATAGCCGTTTGAGAGGGCATAACGTTCTTTCGGGTCATTGTGGAAGTAGAGCGGGTGAACGAAGGTGCGATCGCGAAAGGTCAGTTCATGACTGGGGTCAGCATTAGGATTGTCGCGAATATACGCCTCTTCACTGGCGTAGGAGACATAGAGGGCTTGCTCTCCGGTGGCTTCGGGTAGAAATGCCAATCCGGTCGGACACTCAAAGGGTGTAAGAATGCTGAACTGGAGTGTTCCGGTTGCCCGATCGAGGCAATAAACAGTTTGCTCGGTGCGATCGCACACCCAAAGCTCTTCGTCTCGCACTGTCAGATTGGCAATTCCCACACCTGGTAAGGGAAACTGAGTAATTCTGCGCTGAGTGCTGCGCTCATAGATGAAGATATAGCCTGCCTTCTGGCAAGTCACATAAATGGTAGACTCCCAAACGCCCACGGCATCAGCCGTATAAGGCAATGTCGTGAAAAGCTGCGGAGTGAGGTCATCAAGACCACAAAAATAAACATTGTTGCCCTGGGTAAACCAGATCGTTTCGCCCCAAATCGCCAAACCTGTCGCATCGACAAAGGGTTCGGTGCTGTGAGCGTTGAGCACGATCGTGTTGTCACTTGCCGGATCAAGCCGAACTAGATAACCTCGAAGCGAGTCGAGGGCGAGCAGTTGACCCTGCCATGCCGCCAAACCGTTGAGCGCGTAGACTGCGATCGGACGGATGGTGCGCGGCTGTGTCTGGGGCGAAGAAAATGCAGTCAGCGAGGAGGGCTGCTCAGAAGAGATGCCGAGATTGAGCATCGGTGTTATTCAAAATAAGCGTTCAGCATTCTTAATCATAAACAAAACTGTCTAATGATAAATGTATCAAGACACGCTCTATGCAAAAAATAGGAGGTAATAGAAGAAGTTTTGAGTTAACGCTATCCCCAACACACTTATGACCCAGCGCGCTCTATTTTTAGTCAATCGTCATGCTCGTAAGGGGCAGCAGCAGTTAGACGCAGCTACTAACCAATTAAAATCTTTGGGATTTGAGTTGCAGGAAGCCTCGATCGACCACCCTGATCAACTCGCCGATGTGATTCGCGACCATCGAGGAAGTGTGGATTTGGTGATTATCGGCGGCGGCGATGGCACTCTCAACGCAGCGGCAGCAGGCTTAGTAGACACGCATCTCCCCCTCGGCATTTTGCCTTTAGGAACGGCAAATGATTTAGCCCGGACGCTCGGCATTCCGGCGACGCTGCCCGAAGCGTGTCAGATTATTGCAGCAGGAAAGGTGCAGCCGATCGATTTGGGTTGGGTGAATGGCAAATATTTCTTTAACGTCGCCAGTTTAGGGTTGAGTGTGCAAATCACCCGCAATCTGACTAAAGAAGTCAAGCGGCGCTGGGGCGTTTTTGCTTATGCAGCAACTGCGATCCAAGCGCTGTGGAATAGTCGGCGGTTTCATGCCGAGATTCAGATGGAGGGACGATCGGAGAAAGTTCGCGCCATCCAAATTGCGGTGGGCAACGGGCGCTATTATGGCGGCGGTATGGCAGTGGCAGAAGATGCGGCGATCGACGATCAGCGCTTAGATCTCTACAGTCTGGAGATCGAACACTGGTGGCAAATGTTGGCGGTGCTTCCGGCGATGCGGCGTGGAAGTCATGGGGTGTCGCCCTGGGTGCAAACTTGGCAAGGCAAGGAGTTTCACGTTCATACTCGCAGACCGCGATCGATCAATACAGATGGAGAGATTACGACTTCGACCCCGGCGCATTTTCGGGTGATGCCGAATGCTTTGTCGGTCATTGTGCCGTGAGTGAGCGTTGAACGATCGGATCAGGAAGCAATTTGATAGATCGCTGGGCGATATTTAGGAGTCGGAATAGTCTTGCCTTCTGCTTTAGCCGTTTCTAACCAGGCTGCTTTAGCTTTTAAGACTTCGTGAACGGCTTCTTCGATGGTGTCGCCAAATGCTGAACAGTATTTCAAATCGGGAATGTCGGCGATGTAGCCTTCGTCTTCTTCGCGATAAAAGATGTTGATGTGATAGTCTTTCATGGCTCGTCTTCACCTGTATCCCCTTTCAGGGTAAGGGCGTATTCTTCGAGCAGGATTATAAATTGATGAACTTGATAGGGAATGGCTTTTCCTTTCTTGTTTTGAATGTTGATGATTTCGGGGATGTCTGGATGAGTAAAGAGGTGATCGCTACCGCTCACTCGTGACAACGTGAACCCGAATGCTTCAATGACAGAAACGAGTTCACTAAATTGAATATTTTTGGAGCCAGCAAGAATCTTTTCAAATAATTTGCGTTTTCTTGACAGGGCGTTCTCAGACATTCTCTCAAAAATCTGATGACTCCTGTTGTAACCCTCATCAGTCTCGGCATCTTTGAGAAACAACCGAATAAATTCTTCAGCCGCCTCTGGTTTAAGCGTTCGCAACGCCCGATAAGTCTCAAACAACGCTTCCGCTAACGGATCTCTGTCTTCACTGACCCAACGACTCACGACTCCAGCATTAATGCCCATCGTTTTTGCAAGCTGGCTCCGCTTGATCTCGTAATTGATGAGTACTTGTCTAAGGGCGTTCCCTGCTCTTCCCATGCGTCAAGTCTTAATAGAGCCTTGTGTCTAAATTTGATCGCCAAATGACACCTTTCCGGGTATATTAATGTCAGGTGACGCGGATGTTACCTATCAATTGTTAAGAACCAGCCTCGCCCTGGAAAAGCATTTGGGCTGGTTCTTAGCTCCAATTCGCATGGAGACGTAATCATTATGCCCTATAAAGACCGCCTCGAATCTTGGGCTGTCATCCGACTGCTGCCAAAAATGCAGCGAGTCGTCGTTGCTCGTCGTCGCACTGCATCTGATGCCGAGGGTTATTGTCAGATATTGTGCCGCTTAGAACCTACCGATCAATTCATCGTCGTGTTCGATCCTGTTTTCGACGAGCGACTAGTCAGGGTTAGACAGTAGCGATCGTCACTTATGAGATGATGGGGTCTGCAAATTCAGATACTTTGGCTCAAGTTAGAATGAGTAGACCCCTGCATCCAACTTCGCAGCAAGAATCAAAATGTTATGTTCTTTGCCAAAATCTGACTGCATCGTTTCTTTCTATTCACATTCTTCGTTTAGATGAACGAACAGGCAACATTTACATCCTTGCAGGGGAAGAAACAGAAATTCTGATTTTCCGTGATGGTCAATGGAGACACCTAGCATGAAACCAGATTTTACAGCCATGAGCGGAGCCGAACTGAGAGCTTATGTATTGCAGCATCGAAACGACACAGAAGCGATTCATGCGCTAATCGATCGCTTGGTGGCAGATCCAAACGCTACAACTTACGCACCAGAAGATGCCGATCGCTTCTCAGAAATTCATGCCGAATCTCAAAGTCGTCATCGAGAGCAAGCCAGTTAACCCAATCGGTATTTAAGCCAAAATCCCAAAAGTGGCAGTGCAATTCGATAGCTGTGTTCTGCTCCATACACCAGTCCTTTTTGCTCCAAGCTGGCTAACGCTCCCTGCAAGCCGCCGCCTCTCGAAAGATGATGCTTTTGAATATATTCCCGTGCATGAGGGCTGTCAGTCGGATCAAGCGCAAGACTCTCTAAGACTCGCACCTGACTATGGGGCAACAGCAAAATTAGCGACTCAAACGTCACAGAGAGATCTTCGACGAGAGACAAGGCGCTGCGATGAACGTGATGCGGCTCAATCACGGTGAGCGGTAACGACGATCGCTGATCAAGCCAAACGCGACGGGCAAGGGCGATCGCATCTCCAAAATGCCCCTGCACATAGGTGAGAAATAACGCCTGACTCTCTGGCTCAAACTGAAATCCTTTCGCGGTCATCACTGCTTCAAGCCAGGGTTGCAGATCTTGATCTTTGAGCGGTGCCAACGAAACCACCTTCAAATCACTGGGTTGAATCTGCTGTTCAGCAACCGTTGCAATTAAGGCATAGCTGACCCGACTTTGCTGCTGGATTTCGTGACGTAGATGATGCTCCCATTTGCCTGTGCGATCCCACGATCGGATGTGAGGAAAATTTTGAAACATCAGCACGACTCGACAGTCGAGCCACTCCGCCATGATCTGCGGCAGTGTCAGCAAAGCCTGAAATAACGCCCACTCTTTTCCTGATGAGAGATGCCAAACCAGCGTTGCCCGTCCGCTCGAAGATGATTGCAAAATTACAGGCTGATCCTGACTCCAACGTTGGATTAGAGAAAGTTCGTCAGCTTCACTAAACACTGACATTAAGCCTTCTGCGAGGAGTTGGAGAAAGCGATCGCAGCTAGTTGCCCTCAGACAGTCGATCTCCACGACACGCGCCCCACCCTGTTTCGCCGCCCAGCGAATTAACGTTCGCCGTCCAATTCCCGGTACGCCTGCCAAAAGCAAATCTTCGTCAGCAGACAAAATGGCGCTGACCTGATGCAATTCAGCCTGCCTGCCAACTAAAGTTTGTGGAATAAACGGGTTATCGACCATCTCACATCAAATCAGGTATATAAATTTCTTGCTCTCTTTCCTGATCAGCAGGTTAGAGTTAGGCGTTCTTATTCCTTTTTGGTCTTATCAGCTTAGATTAATCAGTCTATACTCTAAATCAGGAAATTCACACTATTTAATAGTGCTAAACATAATTTTTAGGCACTATGATTAAGTGCTGTAGGCGTTCATTTCCTCATTCTGCAATTCTATGGTTTCTAACTCTTTGCCCTCTCTCAACTCGGCATGGCACACGATCGACCCGGTTCGATCGCTCGATCTTCTGCAAAGCGATCGCAAGATTGGGTTAACCCAACAACAAGTCGATGAGCGGCTGCAAGAATTTGGCACTAACGAACTAGAAGAAGCGGGCGGACGTAGCTCTTGGGAAATCTTAATCGACCAGTTTAAAAACGTGATGCTGCTGCTGCTGATTGGCGTGGCGTTAGTGTCTGGCGCTTTAGACTTATTGGATTTAGTGCAGGGAGTCGGCAAACCGGGAGATATTCCTTTTAAAGACACGATCGCGATTTTGGCGATCGTCGTGCTCAATGGTGCATTAGGCTACTTTCAAGAAAGCCGCGCCGAAAAAGCTCTGGCTGCACTCAAACAACTCTCTTCTCCCAGAGTTCGCATTCTCCGCGATGGCAAAGTGCATGAAATCGACTCAGAACAATTGGTTCCGGGCGATGTGATGATGGTAGAAGCAGGCGTTCAACTCGCTGCCGATGGGCGACTGCTCGAAACTTCAAACCTGCAAATTCGAGAATCTGCCCTGACCGGAGAGGCCCACGCTGTCAATAAACAAGCCGACTTGCATCTGCCCGAAGAGACTTCGCTGGGTGATCGCCTCAACCTAGTCTATCAAGGCACCGAAGTCGTTCAAGGTCGCGGCACTGTAGTAGTGACTAGCACCGGGATGCGAACTGAACTCGGCAAAATTGCCACCATGCTGCAAGCCGTAGAGACTGAGCCAACTCCTCTACAGCAGCGCATGGATCAACTCAGTCAAGCCTTGGTGACCGGGGCGCTGATTCTCGTGGGCGTTGTAGTGATTGGGGGGCTGATTGCCGCTAGAAGCTTTGCCCCGATTCGAGAACTGCTGCAAGTTTCGTTGAGCATGGCAGTTGCCGTCGTGCCAGAAGGCTTGCCTGCGGTGATCACGGTGACACTGGCGATCGGCACTCAGCGAATGGTGCGTCGCAATGCTCTAATCCGCAAACTTCCCGCGGTCGAAACTCTGGGTTCTGTGACCACGATTTGTTCTGACAAAACCGGAACGCTGACCCAAAACAAAATGGTGGTGCAATCGTTTCACACGGCCAGCTTTTCGCCCAGCGTCACCGGAGAAGGCTACGTGCCTGAAGGCAAATTTCTGATTCAAGGTCAGGTTGCTAACCCGACCGATTATCCAGAAGTGCGATCGCTGCTCTTAGCCTGCACGCTCTGCAACGATTCGCTTTTGCAATCAGAAAACGGGCAATGGACAATTTTGGGCGACCCAACTGAAGGCGCACTGCTCGTCGTCGCTGCCAAAGCCGGGTTAGAGCAAGATCAGTGGAATAGCAAATTGCCGCGTGTGTCTGAGATTCCGTTCACGTCAGAGCGGAAACGCATGAGCGTGATCGTTGAAGATGCCGCAAAACTACTGGAATCAGAGACAGGCTTTTTGTCAACGCCTTACTTGATGTTTACAAAAGGGTCGCCAGAGTTGGTTTTAGAGCGCTGCCAGAAGATTCAATATGGCGATCGCATTCAAGGTCTCACCGACGAGCAGCGCACTCAAATTCTAGAGCGCAATAATCAGTTAGCGGCCAGAGGCTTACGAGTTTTAGGGTTTGCATATAAGCCTTTAGATAATGTTCCGCCCGAAGGCTCCGACTCAGCAGAGAATGACTTAATCTGGCTCGGCTTAGTCGATATGCTAGATGCGCCTCGTCTAGAAGTCCGGGATGCCGTCGCTCGTTGTCGCACAGCCGGAATCCGTCCGGTGATGATTACGGGAGATCACCAACTCACCGCTCAAGCGATCGCCGAACATCTGGGCATCTCCAAACCCGGTGACGAAGTGCTGATCGGACGCGACCTCGAAAAAATGGACTTGCCAGAATTAGAACGGCACGTCGATCGGGTCAGCATCTACGCTCGTGTTGCCCCCGAACACAAACTGCGGATCGTGCAGGCGCTCCAGCGTCAAGGCAAAATTGTGGCCATGACGGGCGATGGGGTGAATGATGCTCCCGCCTTAAAACAAGCCGACATTGGCATCGCTATGGGAATTACTGGAACCGATGTCAGCAAAGAAGCCAGCGATATGGTTTTGCTTGACGATAACTTTGCCACGATCGTCGCTGCCACCGAAGAAGGTCGCGTCGTCTACACCAACATTCGCCGCTTTATCAAATATATTCTTGGCTCTAACATTGGCGAAGTGTTGACGATCGCCGCCTCTCCTTTGCTGTTATCCACTGGCGGCGTTCCGCTATCTCCCCTCCAAATTCTTTGGATGAACCTCGTGACCGATGGGTTGCCCGCTCTCGCCTTAGCTGTCGAGCCTGCCGAACCCAATGTGATGAATCGTCCTCCCAATCGCCCTGATGAGAATATCTTTTCTCGCGGTTTGGGTTCATACATGATTCGCATCGGCATCATTCTGGCAGTTTTGACGATCGTTCTGATGGTCGGAGCCTATGACTACACCACTCAAAATTTTGGCAATGGTCTTGATGCCGATCGCTGGAAAACAATGGTGTTCACCACTCTTTGCATCGCTCAAATGGGACACGCGATCGCCATTCGGTCTAATTCAAAACTGACGATCGAGCTAGACCCTCGCACTAATCCCTATGTCTGGGGTGCCGTGATTATCACCACAATTCTGCAACTGCTGTTGATCTACGTCGCCCCGCTGCGGAGCTTCTTTGGCACTCACTATCTCACCTTAAATGAATTAGCGGTGTGCTTTGGCTTTAGCGCCCTGATGTTTGTGTGGATTGAGATGGAAAAGCTGTTTGTGCGCTGGTTTGTCAATCGCCGATAAGACGATTTTAATGCGATGTGCCATTAAGAACTCTCACCCCAAACCCCTTTCCCGCAGGAGAGGGGCTTTCAATTTTGTACGGGCGTAGCATGCCGGGCCCTCATGCAGATCTGTTGCGTCAACCAAATTGGTATTAGTGCATTGCGTTAAAAAAACTTCCTAAAATTGCTTATTTCTCACCTAGCGAAAATCTATCTTGGGGTATACTTTACAAAATCTTAACTCTCTCTTAAGAGGGTTGATAGTACCCATTGGAGATAGAGCCAGTGCAACAAGAAAACAAATACCCGGAACTTGAAAACGATCTCAGTCGATTAACTAGCGCTTTTGCAACTCGCAGCACGACGATCGGCAAAGAGGTGATTGCAAGTCTGAGATGTCGAATGACTCTACGAGACGTAGCTGGAATGGTGCTTGTTAGCCTCGAACGCCTCGTCTGGCAAGATCAATTAGCAT
This sequence comes from Phormidesmis priestleyi ULC007, assembly GCF_001895925.1. Taxonomy (GTDB): domain Bacteria; phylum Cyanobacteriota; class Cyanobacteriia; order Leptolyngbyales; family Leptolyngbyaceae; genus Phormidesmis_A; species Phormidesmis_A priestleyi_A. Next base: position 40,659 of record NZ_MPPI01000006.1, read on the forward strand.
TTTGCTGGGCAGTTGAAAACACAGTTCCGGGCTATGTGATGCGAGAGATCAGGAGAATCACCTCCATCACGGTTTATAAACGTCTCATCGATCGCGGCTTAGATCCCGGACAAGACTTTAGCGTCGATGCTAAAGGAAATATTCTGTTTACCGATCGAGCTAAAACCACCGCTTTCAGCTAGGTCAGAAATAGTCACAATGGTGTGAAATCTATCCAGCTTGGGCAACTTATAAGTAGGGTGAGTGACTCATCAGACGCGAGTCCACGCTTCCAATCAAAACACCTTACCGTAGTCACCATGCTGGATTTCACTGTGGCCATCCGCACCTTCAATGGAGCCAAACGCCTTCCCCTGATTCTGGAGCGATTGCGGACGCAGATTCAACTTGAAGCGATCACTTGGGAAGTGCTCGTGGTCGATAACAACAGCGACGACGACACAGCGCAAGTAATTCAAAGCTACCAAAATAACTGGGAACATTGCCCGTTGCGCTATGTGTTTGAACCCCAGCAAGGAGCCTCGATCGCTCGTCGCCGCGCCATTCAAGAAGCCCAGGGTAACCTGATCGGCTTTTTAGATGACGACAATTTGCCCTCCGAAAATTGGGTGGCTGCCGCCGTTGCTTTTGGACAAGCCACCCCCAAAGCTGGGGCATTTGGCAGTCGGATTCACGGTGTTTTTGAAACAGAACCCCCAAAAAACTTTGAGAAAATCTCTCAATATTTAGCAATTAAAGAAAACCCGCGACAGTATTGTTACGACACTTATGAAAAAGGGTTGCCTGCCGGAGCGGGACTCGTCATCCGACGGCAAGCGTGGCTAGAAAGCGTTCCAACTCATCTTGTTCTTCAAGGCCCAACTGGCGATCTGTTACCGACAAAAAGTGAAGAGATCGAAGCCTTGTTTCACATCCGCAAAGCAGGTTGGGAAATTTGGCATCACCCCACGATGCAAATTGAGCATCAAATCCCTGAACGACGCTTAAAAAGAGACTATTTGCTTAGCTTCTTTCGCACATTAGGTCTGAGCCGCTATCGCTTAAGAATGCTCCACTTTTCTCCCTGGCAGCGACCTGGGATGACGATCGTATATTTGGTCAGCGACATCTGCAAGATTGCTAGATTTTTTGCCCGCCATCACAAAATTCTTCAAACTGATGTAGTTACTGCGTGTGAGATGCAGGCTTTAATCGGTAGCCTATTCAGCCCTTTCTATCTTTTTAAAAGGAATTTGTTACTGATCAATCAACCGTTATATCCACTTGCAAAAACGCAACCTTGCCCCTAGTTAATCAGTCTTTCTTAATCATTTAATCGTAAATAATGCTAGACCTTACAGTTGCTATTTGTACCTACAACGGGGCTAATCGGATCCAGCAAGTATTGGAGCGGCTGCACTCGCAGGTCAATTCCAAAAACATTGGTTGGGAAATTATTGTAGTTGACAACAACAGCACTGATCACATCAAGCAAGTCATTGATGATTATCAAAAGAGCCACTTTTCTACAGCAACACTTCGCTATTTATTTGAGCCTCAGCAAGGAGCCGCATTTGCTAGGCTTCGGGCAGTTCAAGAAGCGAAGGGTCATCTCGTTGGCTTTCTCGACGACGACACGCTTCCAGATGAAAATTGGCTTGTCAATGCCTATGAATTTGCTCAAACTCATCCTGATGCAGGAGCTTATGGAGGGCAGATTCATGGCGAATTTGAAACTGAACCTTCGCCAGAATTTAAGCAAGTTGCTATCTTTTTAGCGATCGTCGAACGTGGCTCAACCCCGCATCTTTACACGCGGGTTCTTCCTCCTTCAGCCGGATTAGTGGTGCGGCGGCAGGCTTGGCTAGAGAGCGTTCCTAAGAAACCTTTTTTGACAGGACGCACACCCCACTCAATGCTGTCGAGCGAAGACATTGAAGCGATCGCTCACATTCAAAAAGCGGGCTGGGAAATTTGGTATAACCCGACAATGCAGATTTATCACCAGATTCCAGCATGGCGATTAGAACGCACTTATCTTTTGAACTTAGTGAGAGGAATCGGGTTAGCGAAACATCACATTCGCATGATTCGCCTCGACGTTTGGCAGAGACCCTTTGCGTTTTTGGTTTATTTAATCAACGACTTGATTAAAACAGTTTCTTATTTTATTAAGCACCAGAAATTACTCAAAAAAGATCTATCTACCGCTTGCCAGATGGAGCTATTAACGAGTAGTTTAACTAGCCCGTTCTATCTTTGGAGTCGTCGTTTAAACTCAAAATAATAAAAGGTTTCTAGAGATGAAGTTATTGATTCAGCACAATCACTATAAAGATGAAATCTCAGGTGTTCTAACTTATATTTCTTCAATCCAATCAGAGTTGAACTTGAGAGGTATTGAAACTAAAGTAATTTCCACTACTGAGAATTCGTGGTCACAATGGGTTAGCTCTATCGCTTGGGCTGATCTGATTCACATGAATTCTAATCATTTAGCTTTTGCGTGTTTGTGTAAAATTCTCAATAAAAAGATCGTAATTAAATACCATTATTTGTTCTATGCATCGATTCACTCTACTTATCAGCCGATGTCTTTGTTTCAACGGCTCAGAACAGAGTTTGTTGACTCATTGCCTAAGCCTAACTATCCTTTGAAATGGAAGTTGCACACGATCGTAAAACTAGCAAAATTAGCGACTCGTTTTTTGACCGCTTTGATTGTCGATCGTCACACTGCTTGCAGTCAGTTTTTGGCAGATTCTCACAGCTTTCCTTGGAAAGTTACAACCTTGTACAATCCGATTCAAGTTCAAGATCACGGCTTTCAAGAAACAGTCGATGACCTATCTAAGCCTGATTCATTTGTTTATGTAGGACGACTTAACCCCGATAAAGGAGTTGATTTATTATTAAGGGCCACAAAACTGCTTCAAACCCAAAATAGAGACTTTCGGGTATTAATTATTGGAGACGGCGGAGAAGCAAAGGCACTTCAAGTCTTGGCAACAGAACTAGACATTTCAAATCGGGTTGAATTTTTAGGAAACTGTTCTCAGTCAAAAATTTTGTCGATCGTTCGTTCTGCACTTGCGCTCGTTGCGCCCTCTCGATGGCAAGAACCCGCAGGTTATGTTGTGCTTGAAGCTTCTAGCGTTTCTACTTGCTCGATCGTGGCCAATGTTGGAGGTTTGCCAGAAATGGCAGGGTCGCACACCTTCTTGTTTGAGCAAGAAAACGTTGAAGAATTAGCTGCCGCCATGAAATTTTGTCTAGACCACCCCGAAGAGACGATCGAGCGCGGCAAAGGAGCAAATCAATATGTTAGCGAGAGATTTTCTCCTGCTCAAACGGTTGATCACCTGCTCAAGATTTATCAAGAAATCAGCCCAAATTTCAATGGGCAGAATGAGGGGATGGAATGACTGTAGGGGTAGCGCCCCCGTGCCTACCCCTGAGGTCAGGCAACCACGAAGGGATTGCCCCTACCTTCATCTCGTTATTCAGCAATGCCAATTGCCATTAGATCCGAATCGATAGCAGTGGCATCAGAGCATCGTCACTCAGCAATTCGCTCTTTTGAGATGCGACTTTTGAATCGATCGGCACTACCTGCACCGCACACGCCTTTAATTCTGGCTGCTTTGAGTCGGGGCAACAAGCGGGATGCGTCAACGCATTGGCTTCTGCGTGGCTTGCCCAGAGCGCGCCCCAGTGCATCGGCACAAATAGGGTCCCCGGCGCGATCGCTTTCGTCACTAAAACCGGAAGCCTGACGAAACCACGACGCGATCGCACCTCCACCCATTCGTCATTTTTGACTCCGATCGCAGCCGCATCACGGGGGTGAATCTCAAGAAACGGGTTGGGGTGCATCTTCATGATTTTCTCAATCCGACCCGTGCGCGTCATTGTGTGCCAGTGCCCATAGAGCCGCCCTGTGGTCAATACATAGGGATATCCCTCGTCAGGCGGCTCTGCCAAGCCTCGCGAATGGTAAGCCGCAAATCTTGCTCGCCCATCTGGAGTGTGGAAGCGCAGATCTGTATAGAGACGCTTAGACGGCTGCGGCGTAATCGCAGCAGGCTGAATTGCTGGCTTTTTCTCTTGAAGCTTCTCAACCTCGATTCTTGCGCCTTTTGCCCGTGTACCCTCGGCTTTCAGTTCGGATGGCATATCTTCAGTCTTTCCCGAAAGCGGCCATTGAAGCGGGCCTTCTGCCCGAAGTCGAACGTGACTGATGCCCGACTGATCGCAAGGACGGCCGTGGGTGAGTTGAGCAAACTCACGATAGACTTCGGCAGCGTTATTAAAGGCAAATTCTTTCGTAAAACCGAGGCGACGACCGACTTCGGCAAAGATTGCCCAATCTGCTCTGGCTTGCCCTGGAGGACTGCGGAATTTAGGGCAAAGCGTCACGCGCCGCTCAGAGTTGACCATCACGCCAGATTTTTCGCTCCACTGAGCCGCCGGAAGCAATACATGAGCATAGGCAGCCGTCTCGGTCGGATAATAGGCATCTTGATAGACCGTGAAGGGCGATCGTTTCAGCGCCGCCTTGGTGCGCTCAATATCGGGCATACTTACCGCTGGATTAGTGGCAGCCACCCACAAAACGCCGACTTCTTCCCGCTCTAAACCCGTGATCATCTCCCAGCACGTTAACCCTGGAGTCGCTGAAATCGCGCCCGGTTCGAGTCGCCAAAATTGCTCAACCTCAGCCCGATGAGCTGGATTGTTGACGAGGCGATATCCGGGCAGCAGATGAGATAATCCTCCGGCTTCGCGTCCTCCCATCGCATTGGGCTGACCTGTGAGTGAAAATGGGCCCGCTCCGGGCCTGCCAATTTGCGCGGTCATCAAGTGCAAATTAATCAGCGCTCTAACTTTTGCAGTTCCTTCGCTGGATTGATTTAGCCCCATCGACCACATCGATAAAACCCGCTTTGAGTCACCCCAATACTTCGCGGCCGTTTCTAAATCTTCTTCTGAAATGCCGCAGCGGTGGGCAACGATATCTGGCGAATAGTGCTGAATCACCACCGCAAGATCTGAAAAGTGAGCCGTATGTTCGTCAATAAATGCAGCATCGACCTTGCCCCACTTCAGCAGCAGATGAGCAATGCCGTTAAAGAGATCGATATCCGTTCCGGGCTTGATCGCCAAGTGCAAATCAGCGACTTCAGCCGTGGCAGTGCATCGCGGGTCAATCACCACCAGTTTGACGGTGCGGTCTTGTTTGTGGTGCTTCCGCAACCGATTGAAGAGAATCGGGTGACACTCAGCCAAATTGCTGCCTGCAATGAAAGCGCAATCGGTTTCGTCAAGGTCGTCATAGCAGCAGGGCGGACCATCAGCCCCAAAGCTTTGAATGTAGCCAGAAACCGCAGACGACATACACAATCGAGAATTGGCATCAAAGTTGTTGGTGCCCAGGCAGCCTTTGATCAGTTTTTGAGCGATGTAATAGTCTTCAGTTTGCAACTGACCCGACCCATACATGCAGACAGCATCCGCCCCTTGCGTTGAGCGAACGGTTTGAATTTGATTGGCAACCCGATCGAGGGCTTCATCCCAACTGACTCGTCGAAACGGCTCATCTAACGACTCCCGCATCATCGGAAACTGCAACCGATCTTTGTGCAGTGACTCGGCGATCGTCGCCCCTTTTACGCAGACCATTCCCTGACTAGAGGGGTGATCACGATCGCCGCGCACTTGCCAGATCGGAGTGCCTTGTTTGTCACGATTGGTGGCCTTGCCAGCTTGCGCGGGGGGAAGCGCTTCTAACCCGCAGCCAACTCCACAGTAAGGGCATAAGGTCTTAGTCGAATCAATCATAAGCGTTCCACGACATGAGTACGATCGGAGGAAGCAAGCTTTTCGTAGACTCGCAACTGCTGACAGGGAATCTGAGCCAAAAGGCTCGTGTTCGTCGCTTTGGAGCTATGAATTTCGAGCAGGGCATCGGGCGGAGCTTCAAAGAGCAGGCGTTGTCCTGGAAATATCAAGCGCTCAAAGCATCCGCTTGCGAGATGGGTGATTCGAGCCATCTGAAGCTGACTGGTCGCATTGATGTAATAGCAAAGAACGCGATCGGTGCCATCCGAAGGCGAAGCGGACGAGTGTTGGGTCATACCAAAAGTCCCTTAATGACAGCGCTAGGATTTCCAGCTAAAAATGGGTGTTCTCCTGCTGCTTAGTCCAGATTAGACAGACCACTACTCTTGAGTGGGCACTATTTTTGCTCGTATGCGAGGCTGCTTTCTGTGCGCCCCGATACGGCTTCGGGTTCCTGGGCATAGTCTTCTGCAAAAGAGCCGTTGGGTTCTTTTAAGAAGAAAGCGCACATGGTAGCGCAAATTAACGCCGTGATTCCCATCGTGGCAAACAGGGTTTGAGCGTTGGTCAAGCTATAAACCGTGAGATAAATCACGCCGCCAACATTGCCATAAGCGCCAACGTTGCCCGCAATCTGCCCGGTGATGCTCTTCCTGATCAAGGGCACCATGCCATAGGTTGCGCCACAGCCTGCTTGAGCGAAATAAGCGCCAAAAATCGTGACGGCGATCGCTAGGGGAATTGCCCAACTTTTGTTGATGCCAAAAGCCAGCAAGTAGCCGATGCCGATACCCACTGTGATGATTGTCAGTGTCCATTTGCGGCTGCCGAGTTTGTCAGAGAGCAACCCACCGCTCGGACGCGAGATTAAATTCATGAAGGGGTAAGAGGCGGCAATCATACCCGCAATTACATGCTCTAAGCTAAAGGTCTTCTCAAAAAAGGCGGGCAGCATTGAGACGGCAGCGAGTTCGGAGCCAAAGCTCGCGGCGTAAGCAAACGCTAATAGGGAGACTTGACGAAACTTGTAGCGATCGGCGGCAGCATATTTTTTCTGACCCGTGAGCATTTCTCGATTGACTCGCCAGCCTTGATAGGTTTGGTAAGCGTAGAGGATGCCCAGCAAACCCCAGGTGATCAGCATTCCCGTTTGGTCAAAAAACTTGACTTGCTGTAAGCGCCACGCCAATAAACCAAGAGCAAAGATTAAGCCGAAATTCATCGCGATCATTGCCCAAAAGCTTTTGACACTGGTGACTTCCATGCCACCGCTCTTTCTAGGCTTTCTGTAAACTTTTCCGGTGGGGGTGTCTTGAGCCATGCGGAAATAGACTACGCCGTAAAGGGCAGAGACAATGCCTGTGAGCGCGATCGTCAAGCGCCAATTAGATGCGCCCCCGGCCAGAAATGCGGTGCTGGCAGCGAGCAGAGGCAAACTAAATTCTGCGGCAAACGCGCCAAAGTTGCCCCATCCGCCATAGATGCCTTCTGCCAAGCCAATTTCTTTGGGCGGAAACCACTCCGACACCATGCGGATGCCGACCACAAATCCGGCACCGACGATGCCCATCAACAAACGGCTGATGACTAATTGATTAAAGTCTTGGGAAAATGCTGTTGCAAAGCAGGGCACGATCGAGAAAATCAGCAGTGAGGAAAAAGTGATTCTGGGCCCGAAGCGATCGAGCACCATGCCGATAATGATGCGGGCTGGAATCGTCAACGCCAAATTGCAAATGCCCAGCGTTTTGATTTGGGTGGCATAGTCTAAGCCCAACTCTTTGCCGATCGTAGTAGCAAACGGGGCAAAGTTAAACCAGTTGACAAACGTGAGAAAGAAAGCAAACCAAGTCAAATGAAGAATCTGATAGCGACCCCCAAACGACCACAATTGTTTGAACATGAGTGTTGTAGGAAGGTTAATGGTCTTCTGTAGCAAAGCGACTAAACAGGAAATCTAGAGCCTGGTTCCGCAGGGTGTAATAGTGCGGGTCTTCCATGATCTGAGTGCGGATGCGGGGGCGAGAAAAGGGAATCTCTAAAATCTCGCCAATTTGGGCGGCGGGCCCATTGGTCATCATGACGACGCGATCGGCGAGAAACAGCGCTTCGTCAATGTCGTGTGTGATCATCAGCACGGTGACGCGATGCTCTGTCCAAATTTGCAAGAGTTCTTCCTGCAATTCTTCTTTGGTGATCGCATCGAGTGCGCCAAACGGTTCATCTAAAATCAAGACTTGCGGATAAATGGCTAGAGCGCGGGCGATCGAGACTCGCTGCTTCATTCCACCTGACAATTGACCGGGTTTTTTATTTGCCGCTTCTTCTAAACCGACCATCGCCAGGTGCTTGTGAACGATCTCTTCTTTAGCTTTTTTAGGCTTGTCAGGGTAGACAGAATTGACCGCCAAATAGATATTTTCAAACGCCGTTTTCCAGGGCAGCAGCGAATAGTTTTGGAACACGACCATGCGATCGGGGCCAGGTTCTGTAATCCGTTTTCCCTGAAGACGAACTTCGCCACTAGAGGGCTGACGAAAGCCAGACACCATATCGAGCAGCGTGCTTTTGCCGCAGCCAGAGTGACCGATGACGCAAACAAATTCCCCTTCACTGACGGCAAGATTAACGTCTTCTAAAACGGTATAATCGCCGCTCTTAGTCGGATAAACCTTTGACAAGTTCTCGACGACGAGAAACGAATCGGGCTGAGAAGTTTGAGGAGTAGAATCTTCGCTGATTAATGTCTGCATAGGTGAAGGGTGAGGAATAAGAACTAGGCGGCTTTGACACTCTCGCTGGGCACGTCGAGCAAGACTTCTTCGACGCTGACTTCGTGACCGATCTCCAGAGATTTGAGATAGGCGATCGGGTCGTTGGGGTTAAACACCACGCCATCAAATAGTGTGAAAGAGTTGCGGTTTGGCTCAGTGCCGGGGTAGCCGACTTGTCTCGCCGCTTCGCTATAAAGCTCGACTTGACGGACACGATCGAGAATCTCAATCCAGTTTTTAGGAAAGGCAGGAATGATTTCCCAGCGAGCGAGTTGGGTCAAAATCCACAGTGCGCCGACTCGCTGCGGGCAGTTGGTTTGATCAATGTGGAATTGATTGAAGCGCAGAATAGATTCGGGCTGACGATCGCTCCCATAAACGTAAGGATCGAGAAAACCGGGGCGAATATAGCTCACGTCAGCGCCCACATATTCCGGTTTCGCTAACAGCGTCAGCATGTCTTCACGGTGACGGCGCTCATCGCAATATTCACACGCTTCTAACAAGGCTTTCATCAGAGCGAGGTGCGTTGCAGGATGTTGAGTTGCCCAGTCTTCACGAACGCCTAAAACTTTTTCTGGGTGCCCCGTCCACAGATCATGAGTCGTCGTCAGCACTATGCCCAACCCTTCTTGAACCGCGCGCGAATTCCACGGTTCGCCGACACAGAAACCGTCCAGAGTTCCCGCTTCTAACGCGGCAACCATTTGAGGTGGGGGAACCGTGACGAGATTGACATCGCGATCGGGGTCAATTCCTGCTGATGCCAGCCAATAGCGCAGCAGCAAATTCTGCATTGATGCGGCATGTACAATGCCCAACGTGTGGGTTTCTCCGGGCGTTTGCGTGATGAATTGTTTGAAATCTTCGAGCGAACGAACGCCGCGATCGTAGAGCTTTTTGCTAATCGTGATCGCATCACCATTTCGGGACAACACCATCGCTGTCAGCACGGGCAGCGGAACTTTGCCATTCATGCCGAGGGTCAGTCCTAACGGCATTCCGGCAACCATTTGCGCCGCATCTAGTCGTCCTTCGGTGATGCCTTGCGCGATCGCTTTCCAACTCGGTTCGCGATGCAGCGTTACGTCTTCTAGCCCATGCTTTTGAAAGAAGCCTTTCTCTTTGGCAATGATCAGCGGCGCGCAGTCCGTGAGCGGAATAAAGCCAATATCGAGATTGACTTTTTCTAAACCGTTGCGGGCGATCGCCACTTTGACGGTTTCTTTGACTTTGCGCTTTTTGTCGCGCTTTTGTTGATTGAGAAAATAGATCATCTCATTCCGCAACGCATAATAGCTAGGATGTTTGACGACATCCATACGTCTGCGAGGGCGAGGAATCGGGACTTCGAGAATTTGACCAATGTGAGCGGCCGGGCCGTTGGTAAGCATCACTACCCGATCGGACAGCAGCAGCGCCTCATCAACATCGTGCGTCACCATCAAGCAAGTCACCTGACTTTCTTCGCAGATTCGCATCAGTTGCTCTTGCAGGTTGCCGCGAGTCAGCGCATCTAACGCGCCAAACGGCTCATCGAGCAGCAGCATTTTAGGACGAATGGCCAGCGCACGAGCGATCGCAACTCGCTGTTTCATCCCGCCCGATAGCTCTTTAGGTTTGCGATGTGCCGCAGGTCTTAGCCCGACCAGATCAATGTTTTGTTCGACAATGCCTTTGCGTTCGCCTTTGGGCAAATGGCTCAAGACTTTATCGACTGCCAGCGCGATGTTTTGCTCGACCGTCAGCCAGGGCAACAGCGAATAGTTTTGGAACACCATCATGCGATCGGGCCCCGGACTTGTCACCTGTCGCCCTTCGAGAACAACACCGCCCACGCTGGGCTGATCCAACCCCGCCACAATGCTGAGAAGCGTAGACTTGCCGCAGCCAGAGTGACCGATCAGTGTGACAAATTCACCTTGACGAATCTGCAATTCAATATTTTTGAGGGCAACATAGCTTCCGCCTCCTGTGAGCGGAAACACCTTATCAACGTGGTCAATTTCTAAAAAGACAGACATGGTAAGAGTAGGATGAAGGGTGCAGCGATCGGGCTTGAATCTTGATGCGGACAAACCGAAATCTAGTTTTCCGACACGATCAGCGAACCGAGGTAGTTAACCAGCCGATCGAGTGCCAGACCTACCAAACCGACATACAGCACTGCGATAATAATTTGGCTCATGCTGTTTTCGTTGCCTGCGTTGTAGGCATCCCAGATAAAAAAGCCAATGCCGCCTTCTGCTTTCAGCATTTCTGCGGCGACGATCGCCAACCACGCTAACCCGATGCCGATCCGCAATCCGCCAAACACGTAGGGAACCGTGGACGGCACCAAAATGTTGAAGAAGTATTCTTTACCCGACAGGCGCAACACTTTGGCCACGTTGTTATAGTCTTGAGGAATTTGTTGAACGCCTAACGCAGTGTTGATCACGATCGGCCAGATTGCCGTAATGAAAATTACAAACAACGCTGCCGGGGTGCTGTCTTGAAAAATGCCGAGCGACAGCGGCAACCACGCCAGAGGTGGAACCGTCCGCAACACTTGAATCATCGGGTCAAGACCGCGCCGCATAAACTGGCTCATGCCAATTAGGACACCGAGCGAAATGCCGACGATCGCTGCCAGCGAATAGCCAACCATGACTCGCTGCAAACTAATCCAAATCTGCAACCCTAACCCTTTAGACGTGCCGCCGTCGTCATAAAACGGGTTGAGGATCAATTCATACGTTTGCTTTAACACTGTAATCGGGCCGGGCATCTTGGTCTCCGGTGAGAGACACAGCAGTTGCCAAATCACCAGCACGACTGCTGTACAGACGATCGGAGGAATTAACTGCTTTGCAAACTTTTGAAGAGTTTCTAGCAATGCAGAAGACGAATCTGAGCGAAGGGAAGGAGTAACAGTCATAGGGGAATCTTTGAAAAGACGGTTGCAGAGGGTTCAGATTACAAATTCTTTGGTTGGGGGGCACAGATGCCATGCCCCCAATGCTTAATGCTTTGAGAAAAAGACGCAGCTACGCTTTCTTGATTTTGAGACCACCGAGATAAGCTGCTGTATCAGCCGCATCAAACTTGGTGCCATCAAAGAAGGTTTCGACCCCGCGCGACGAGTCTTTGGGAATCGCGGCTGTTTGCCCGATCGCTTTCGCGGCCGCTTGCCATAGGTCTTCACGGTTCACTTTGTCTACCATCTCTTTGACGTTGGTGTCAGCCGCAAACCGACCCCAGCGCATGTTTTCAGTGATGAACCAGGCATCGTGATTCTTAAACGGATAAGATGCCCCATCACGCCAGAATTTCATCAGCAACTCGCTGTTTTGCAGAGTGCGACCATTGCCAAAATCAAAGTTGCCTTTGGCTCGATCGATGATGTCTTTTACCGGAGCTTTCACATACTTATCAGACGACAGAATCTCGCACATCTCTTGCTTGTTCTCGTCTTTGTCACACCAGACTTGGGCCTCTTGAATCGCCATCAGCAGCGCCTTTGCAGCCTTGGGGTTTTTATCGACCCAATCTGCCCGCATTGAGAACGCTTTTTCGGGATGCCCCTTCCATAGTTCGCCTGTCGTAACTGCGGTGTAACCCAGTTTTTTGTTGATCAGACGAGCGTTCCAGGGTTCACCCACACAGAACGCATCCATCGTTTTGGTTTCCATGTTGGCAACCATTTGAGGCGGCGGAATCACCACGATGTCCACGTCTTTTTCGGGGTCGATGCCACCTGCCGCTAACCAATAGCGCATCCACAAATCGTGAGTGCCACCGGGGAAAGTGACAGCCGCTTTAAATTTCTTGCCAGCCGCCTTTGCCGCATCGATTTTTGCCTTGAGCAAAGAGCTATCTGTCGCGACTTTCAGGTCTGCATAGTCGTTAGACAGTGAGATGCCCTGCCCGTCTGTGTTGAGGCGCGCCAGAATATACATTGGCAATGGCGTGTTGCCCTTGGTAATCTTGCCTGCTGACATCAGGTAAGGCATGGGGGTGAGAATGTGGGCACCATCAATGCCGCCTCTGTCAGAACCAAGCTCTAAGTTGTCGCGAGTCACTGCCCAAGAAGTCTGCTTAGTGACTGAGACATCTTTCATCCCATACTTCTCGAAATAGCCTTTTTCTTTGGCAATCACCAACGGCGCGCAATCGGTCAGGGCGATAAATCCGAGTTTGGCAGTGGTCACTTCTGGAGCGTCAGCCGTGCCAGAATTCACAGCCGGAACCGCGCTCGGAGAGGCACTTCCACCAGTTGCAGATTTAGGGCTACTACAACCGTGAACAAGTAGCGTCCCGGCAGCGGTTGCGCCTGCGGTGATGATGAATTTCCGTCTTGAAAGATTGCTCATTAATCCTATTCCAATGATTTCGCTGGGTTTGGGGTTGCAAGGGGGAACTTGCAGCGTGTGTGAGGAGGAACAGTGTAAATGGGCAGCAATTAGCGTTTAACTGCCCTGTGTTTAACTGTCCGGGTAGCGATGCGCTCAGGCATCGATCGAGACATCACCCACCGGATGAGCGATGCACGTCAGAATCGTTCTGGCAGCGCGATCGTCATCATCTAGTGCATCGGGTTCGCCGTCATAGCGAATTTCACCTGCAAGCAGCGTTTGCTTACAAGTGCCACAGTTTCCCGATCGACAACTGCTGTCGAGTTCGACTCCTGCCTGTTCTGCAATCTCTAAAATCGAGCCACCTTCAGTTGAGGTGATTTCTTGACCAGATTTTGCAAACTTGACGGTGGCAGGGGCAGCGATCGCAGGGGCAGAAACCTGCGACGGCTGAGAAAACTGAAGGCTGGTCGGCAATTCGTCATCAACGGTGACTTCAATCTGAGAAGACTGGGCGATCGGCATCTCGGCTTTGAGATGGGCACCAAACTGCTCAACCAAAATGTCTCGCAGAATCGGCTTAAGATCCTCACAGGGAATGCCTTTTCGTACACAGGTGCCCAGATGAGCGTCTTTGCCCACTGTGCCACCCATATAGAGGTCTACGCCTTCCAACGTGCGCCCGTCTTTGCGGACTTTAGTGCCCATCAAGCCAATGTCAGCAACTTGAGGTTGACCGCAAGAATTGGGGCACCCCGTCCAGTGAATGCGAACGGGACGATCGCACGACAGTTCGGCTTCGAGTTCTTTAATCAAAGCAACGGCGCGATTTTTGGTTTCAATCAACGCAAAGTTGCAGAACTGGGAGCCAGTGCAAGACACGAGCGCACGAGAAAGATTGTTGGGCTGGTGGGAGAACCGCTCGACGATCGCTTCGTCGAGCAATGCCGAGAGTCGAGAGTCGGGCACGTTGGGCACGATAAAATTTTGCTCAACCGTGAGGCGAATTTCTCCACTTCCATAGACTTCAGCGAGTCGCGCCAGGTCAAACAGATCTTGAGCAAACAGCCGACCCACCGGAACGTGTAGCCCTACATAATTCAAACCGGGTTGCTTTTGGGCATAAACGCCGATGTGATCGCGTTTGTCCCAGAGAATCTCGTCTTTAAGCGCCGCCCTTTGCAGCGAGTGCCCGATGTGTTGCTCAACTTCAGAGCGAAATTTCTCAATGCCCCATTCGTCGATCAGCCACATCAGACGAGATTTTTGACGGTTGGCACGCAGCCCATGATTGCGATAAACCGTGAGAATCGATTCACACATCCCCACTACATCGTCGGGTGTTACCCACACATCCATCGGCACTGCCGCTTCGCATCGCTTTGCAGAGAAGAAACCACCGACTAGGACATTGAAGCCAAATACGCTGTTTTGATAAGCCGGAACAAAGGCAATATCATTAATTTCAGCGTGAACGGAGTTGTCTCGACATCCGGCGATCGCGATATTAAACTTGCGAGGCAGATTGGTAAATTCAGGATTGCCCTGACCATGATTGGTGATCATGTCCTGCACCTGAATTGCTAACTCCCGCGTGTCAAACAATTCGTCGCCATCAATCCCGGCGACAGGCGACCCCGTAATATTGCGGACGTTATCCATTCCCGACTGAACGCTGGTCAGGCCTGCATTTTCAAATCGGTTAAAGATGTCAGGCACATCTTCGATGCGAATGCCGCGCAGTTGAAAGTTTTGCCGAGTCGTGATGTCGGCGTAACCCTCTTCGCCATAGCGCTGCACAATTTCTGCCAAAATTCGCGTTTGGGCGCTGGTGATAATGCCGTTGGGCAATCGCATCCGCAGCATAAACCTGCCAGGAGTCACCGGACGGAAGAAAACCCCCAGCCACTTCAGGCGATGGTCACGATCGGTTTCATCCATCGCTTCCCAGCCGATTTGAGCAAAATGATCCAATTCAGCCTTCACCGCAAGCCCATCTTTCTCTGCTTTCAATTTTTCAAACTTATTGAGAGTTACGGCTGATGAAAGGGTGTCTGTCATGGTGAATCTTGTTGATAAAGGGTGTCCGAACCGAACACGGGCGATCGAGAAACTAATTTCTGGCAAAGCTGTCAAACGCTTGAGTTGACGCTGCGTTGTCTTTGTGCTGATGAAGCCAAGGTAGGCGAGATCACAATGACAATTCGTATAGTTGGTTACCAAATGTTTCTAATTATGAAGTTCACGCATCATTGCAATGCGATTTCAGCATTTATCAGGAGGATTTTCTAGACATTTGCATCTGCTGTTAGGATGAGTCGTTACTACGCTGCCTCAGTTGAGAGAACACTATGAATCGTCGATCGTTTTTGTCTTGGTTTGGGTTGGGTTGGGCGGTCAGCCGATTGCCTGTTGCGTTAACAGCCATCGCTTCAGGGTTGGCTGCTTGCTCTAAAAGTTCTGATTCGGCGGTGCAACCGAGTGCCGATAGCAAAGCTGCAAGCAGTGATGGCTTTCAGACGATCGGGTCGCTGGCTGATTTAGATAAAAATGGCCAAATTTTAAGTGAGAAGTCGGTGATCGGTCCGGTGTTGATAATTCGCAATCCGACTACACCGACCGCAGTGGTGGCGGTCAATCCGACGTGTACCCATCAAGGGTGTTTGGTAGCTTGGAAAAGTGAGCGCAAGTCGTTTGCGTGCCCTTGTCACAATTCCACTTTTACGGCGGAGGGAGCGGTGATCGAAGGCCCGGCGCGAAAGGCATTGGGGACTTATATCGCAAAAATTGAAGGGAATTCAGTCTTGGTGAAAAAGGGTTAATGCGGCTTTTACTTTTGGTAGATGAACGATCGCGATCTCTGATCCACCGTTAAGTAATCACGATTTGGATTGGAGATTTGACCATGACTACTGCAACCAATCAAGACACTCTCGCCCTCAGCAATCTTGAATATGATCTGCTCACGGCTCTGCAAAACAAAGCAGAAGCCGTCAAAGCCTACGATACCTACATTAAAGATGCTGAAGAGATGAGTTCTCAGCCCTGTGTAGAGCTGTTTCGCAAGTTGAAAGCCGATGACACGAAAACGGCTCAAGAACTTCGTCACCACCTGCAAGAAGTGATGCAAAAAGGCAAAATGTAATGCAAAAATTCAGAGCGATTTGATTGACCCGTAGGGACATGGCATGTCGTGTCCTTCCGCCAGCGTTTAAGCGATCGCAACCGTTTTCAAAATTGGTATTAAAGCGATCGGGCACCTTCTAGCGGTGCCTTTTTTGTCACAATAAATTCTCTAAAACTTTGAGTGTTGGCGGCTGACCTGGAATGTGGAAGCTAAAATCAAGCATATTCCACAACCCTGTGGGTCATCCGCAAAAGAACCGTGCAATCAAATTATCTCGAAACGTTGCAGCAAGCCCAAACCGCCGCAGCTCATCAAGACTGGGCATTGCTCAATCACTATTTGCAACAATTGCTAGGCGAAGAGTCATCAGCCTCGCCTACCGCAGATCCATTTCTCTTGTTAAATTTGGCATTACAGAGTCTAGAGTCAGGAGATTTTCAAGACCGATGGAATGTCGCTAAACTCTTTCCGAGCTTTGCCGAAGCCGCGATCGCCCCACTTCTCGATCTTCTGCAAAACCAAGACGCTGACTCAGAAGCTCAGTGGTTTGCGATTCGGATTCTGGGCGGATTTAACCATCCCCAAGTTGTCACAGCATTAGTCGATCTGCTCAAAACATCCACTAACGAAGAACTGAATGGGATGACAGTTACCGCCCTCGCTAATCTGGGCAGCGGCACGATCGAAATTCTCGCCGAGTTGCTCAACCAAGACAACACGCGACGATTAGCCACTCAAACCCTGGCTCAAATTCGTCGCCCCGAAACGGTGCCCTTGTTGGAAAAAGTCGTTAACGATGAAGATGCTCAGGTGCGGGCACTGGCGATCGAAGCTCTCAGCAGCTTTCACAATCCAGAAATTTCAAGACTTTTGATCCAGGCATTAAAAGATCCCGCCGTGCTGGTCAGACGAGCCGCCGTAACCGGGCTGGGCTTCTGCGGTGCTGACCTAGCGGCATTAGATCTGGTTTCTCATTTGCATCCACTCTTGCTAGATTTGAACTTAGAAGTTTGCCGACAAACCGCGATCGCCCTTGGTCGGCTGGGCACCCTATCGGCAACCAATGCCCTGTTTGAAAGCCTGCAATCACTCCACACTCCAGAGTTTTTGGCGATCGAGCTAATCAGAGCCTTGGGCTGGATCGGCACCTCAGAAGCACTGCATTGTTTAGAGCGATCGCTGATTCAACTTCCCTTAGCGGAGTCAGTTCGTCAAGAAATCTTGACTGTATTAGGACGAGTCGATCAGCCTGAGCAAAAACGGCAAGCGACCCAAATTTTGCTCGATTTGCTGCAACAAGAAGGCACGTTTGCTCGATCAGCCTCAGCGCGGCAAGCGATCGCCCTTACCCTCGGCCAACTTGGTGATCTTGCCGCACTCGATTCTCTAATCAATCTCCTTGCCGATCCCAATGTCAGCGTCAGATTGCATGTGATTTCTGCCCTCAAAACCCTCGCGCCTGATTCTGCTCACCAACGCTTAGAGCAACTGTCTGAGAGTGAAAATTCCGGTTCAGAATTGGGGCGAGGCGTGGCGATCGCGCTTCAAGAATGGCAGTTGTGAAAAGTTTTAAGTCTAGAATTCATCACTTAGGAACGAGAATTAAATGATGTCGATTACTTGCAAGGTCAATGGTTACGGCAATGCCATGCTCGTACGTAAATCTGCATATTACATTTAATTCACAGTTCTCAAACGGTCTTTGCCCTCAACCTGTATCAACTCTTACCAAATTTTTTGATCAAATTCGTTAAGGTCACTAATAAGTGTCATCTTCAATACAAATCCATGCGTCTAGAGCAGTTGCAGGCATTTCTCGCCGTTGCAGAAACTGGGAGCTTTCAACAAGCCGCCCGCCACTGTAATGTGACGCAATCTACCATCAGTCGCCAAATTCAAGGACTCGAAGCAGAAGTCGGGCTGCCGCTGCTGCATCGATCGGCTCAAGCAAAGCTGACCATTGCGGGCGATCGCTTCTTGCCCCACGCTCGCAAAATCTGGAACGAATGGGGCATCGCCACCCAAGAGTTAGCAGACCTGCTAGACGGCAAACAGCCAGAGCTTTGTGTTGCGGCAATTCACTCCGTTTGCGCGTTTCACTTGCCACCTGTGCTGCAACGTTTTTGCCAAGAACACCCAGAAGTGCAACTGCGGGTGACCTCGTTAGGCAGCGATCGGGCCCTCAAAGTTCTCAAAGATGGGCTGGTAGATATCGCGATCGTCATGAATAACCGTTTTTTGACCGCTAATCCTGAGATGGTTGTTGATGTCCTATACGACGAGCCTGTCAAAGTGTTAATGGCAGCAAACCACCCGCTCACCCAATATACCGAGGTGCCCTGGACGGAGTTAGTCCGCTATCCGCAAGTTGTCTTTAAAGATGGATATGGAATGCAGCGACTTGTACAAGAACAGTTTCAGCGTCAGGGTGTGGCCTTAAATGCCGTGCTAGAACTCAATACCCTAGATGCTTTTCGAGGCATTGTCCGTCAAGGTGAACTGATCGCTCTATTGCCTCAAGGCGCGATTCACGATGTCCATCTCGATCCGACCTTAGCGTCGAGAGCAACGGCTGACCCGACCCTGATTCGTCAAGTAGTGCTGGTGACTACCCACGATCGGTTACAAATTCCCCCGATTCAACGCTTTCGATCGCTCGTCCATGAGCTAATGCGTCAGCCCATTGCTCTAGTAGGTAGCCCCTTATCTTTACCTGTCATGCCAAAGCCCGTCGCTTCGCAAATCGTGGGACGATAAGCGTCTGCAATGAAATTCTTAAGGTTGCTTGGGCAGAAACTATGAGTAACGCATTTAGAGAGCTACTGCGAAAAGTGGGCAGTGGGACTCATACCGGGGAAGATTTGAGCCGCGCCGAGGCAAAAGCAGCGACTCAGATGATGTTGCTGCAAGAAGCAACCCCCGCCCAGATTGGGGCATTTATGATTGCCCATCGCATCAAGCGCCCGACCGGAGAAGAACTGGCAGGAATGCTAGATGCCTACGAAGCATTAGGGCCAGCCCTTCAACCCATTGAGTCTGCCTATCCAGTCACCGTGCTGTGTCTCCCTTACGATGGGCGATCGCGCACTGCCCCGATCAGTCCTTTAACCTCGCTGATTTTGACCAGTGCAGGCGTGCCTGTGATTTTGCACGGGGGAGATCGTATGCCCACTAAAGAAGGGGTGCCCCTAATCGAACTCTGGCAGGGATTAGGGATTCATTGGGAACAGCTTTCTCTCGATCGCGTTCAGCATGTTTTAGAAACCACAGGGCTAGGATTCGTTTACTTGACCAATCACTTTCCGCTCGCATCAGGACTTGTGACTTATCGCGACCAAATTGGCAAACGTCCCCCATTTTCCACGTTAGAACTGATGTGGTCGCCCTATGCAGGAGACGCTCACGTCGTTTGTGGATTTGTCCATCCGCCGACTGAAAATATGATTCGCGATGCCTTTGCTCGACGCGGAATCACAAATTTCACCACCGTCAAAGGGCTAGAAGGAAGCTGTGATTTGCCCCGCGATCGCACGGTGATCATCGGCGCAAACAAGTCTGAGTTTGAACGGCTCTGTCTCGTGCCTCGCGACTCTGGGTTTGCCGCCAAAGAAGTGCCCCTCAGCCCAACTGATGAATGGGTCGAAGCCGTGCAAGCAGTGTTAGCAGGCAAACCGTCTGAGCTAACGCAATCCGCCATTTGGAACGGCGGGTTTTATCTGTGGCGCTGTGGCGTTTGCCCAGATCTAGACGCGGGGCTTGCCAAAGCGGCATCGTTGCTGACCCAAGGGGCGGCAGCTCAGAAGCTCGATGAGATTAGCAAAGCAACTCAATCGCTAGTGGCAGTCCAATCTTAACCATTGCTAAACAGGCAAAATCATCCCTTCTCGCGCCATCAAGCTGTTGGGGAAAACGGTCTGAACCTCAGATTCTACTTGGTCGAGAAAATCATCATCGTGGTTAGGGTCATGATGAAACATCACGGCTTTCTTCACGCCAGCTACCT
Organism: Phormidesmis priestleyi ULC007; assembly: GCF_001895925.1. Taxonomy (GTDB): domain Bacteria; phylum Cyanobacteriota; class Cyanobacteriia; order Leptolyngbyales; family Leptolyngbyaceae; genus Phormidesmis_A; species Phormidesmis_A priestleyi_A. The sequence goes on from NZ_MPPI01000006.1 coordinate 60,720, forward strand.
GAGCAACTTTCAGCGCTTCTTGCCAGGTTGAATGCCCCCAGCCAATCTTGGATGCTTGGGGGTCGTGATATTCTTCGTCGGTGTAGCAAGCGTCATAGACTAGAACATCTGCATCACGGGACAGATAAACCAGATTTTCGTCGATATGATCAGGATAGTGTTCAGTGTCAGTCGCATAAACGGCGGTGCGACCCTGCCAGGTAACGCGATAGCCCAACGCTGAATTAGGGTGATTTAACGGGCCGGTTTCGATCGTAATATCGTCTAGTTGAATGACATCTCCCGGCATCAAGTCATGAAATTTCATGTCTGACTTCATTACCTGCATCGGCACCGGAAAATTAGGATGGTGCATTTGATCGCTGAGACGCTGCTTCATGGTTGCGCCGTTGGGTGCTACGCCGCCATAGATGTGAAAGCAGTTACCGGGCACAAAGGCAGGCACAAAAAATGGAAATCCTTGAATATGATCCCAGTGAGAATGGCTGAAGAACATATGGGCTTCAACAGGCGTTTGCTTCAGCAATTGCTTGCCTAGAACCCGTAGACCCGTTCCGCCATCAAAGATCAGGCGCTTGCCACCTACTCGCATTTCTAGGCAGGAGGTGTTGCCACCATAGCGAACGGTTTCGCCCCCCGGAGCGGGAATGCTGCCCCGAACGCCCCAAAATTGAATCACGAATTCTGAAGAGTTAATCATTTCTAGGTTTGCACTTGTCTCAAGAGCGTCTATCTGAGTTTGGAGCGGTCACTCCCAGCAGAGTCTGGGTTTGTTATCTTTTATGCTACCCATTTCGATTCCGTTGTTACCAATTCAGGCAGAATTTAAGCTTTTTCCATAGGTTAAAGGCTCAGAGAACCCCTGAGCCTTTTGACTGAATCGACTGCTAGGCAGTTAGCGGTAGGCTTTGATGCACTGCTCTACCAACGGCAGAACTTTATCTACATCTTGCCAACCGAGAATTTCGGTGACTTTTTTCTCCAGATTTTTGTAAGTTCTGAAGAATTCGGCGATCTCGTCAAGACGATGAGAGGCGAGATCATTAAGGGATTTGACATTGACATAGCGAGGGTCTTTGTCGGGCACACAAAGAATTTTTTCGTCTCGATCGCCACCGTCGATCATTTCCAACATGCCGATCGGACGCGCCGCGATCACGCAGCCAGGGAAAGTAGGCTGATCCATAATCACCATGCCGTCAAGCGGATCGCCATCATCGGCCAGCGTATTGGGAATGAAGCCATAATCGTAGGGATATTGCACTGAGGCATAGAGGACACGATCGAGGGCAAAGGCATTCAGATCTTTATCAAATTCATATTTGTTTTTGCTGCCTGCGGGAATTTCGACCAAAACGTTGATCAGACCTGGCTTAGGCTGGGCGGGAATGCGAGTTAAATCCACTACGGTTCTCCAAGCGAAACGATAAAAAGATAAAAGGTAAAATCACCGTCTGTTCATCCTTGATTTTAGGGGAAGAGGGCGATCTGTAATAGTGTCGTTCGCGTACCCCGCGATGATCGGCAACGGTTTTGAGGTAATCAATCAACGTTTTCGGCACTTCCAACGGGTCATTTTTAGGAACTCCTCTATCCTAAATTTTCTCTATCACAATGAATTAGCCCTATCGTTCTGTTGGGGGTCGGGTGGCGGAAATATCAGCGCGTCGAGGGTTTCGTTTGACTATATTGGTATTTGGCTGCATGGCGGGGTGAAATGCTTGCTTAATCGTCATCGATCGCTGGTCATTGTGGTTGACAACCGAGCTGCCGAAATTGCCAAAGACACCAATCTGCCCACCGTTGCTCGTGACGACTTTGAACAAATTACTCACTGGATCGAGACTCCGACTCCGACCCAAATCACGCTGAATCTTGATGCGATCGAACAATGGCGATCGCAGTTTCGACGGTTTAAGGCTTGAAACCCAAATACAGGACAAAACCTTAAGATGGTAGAGTCTTCTGATGTTCGCTTGCCTCTATGACCACTGACTCTCCTCGCCTCAAGCCCGTCCTCCTCCCCAAGCAAGCACTCCTGGCAAAAACGTTTCATTGGGTCAACGTGGTGAGTCTATTCATCATGTTGGGGAGCGGCTTGCAAATCTACAATGCCAATCCGGTTTTTGGGGGACGGCAAGGGTTACATCTGCCGCCCATTTTCATCGGAGGGTGGCTTGCAGGCGGGCGAGACTGGCACTTTGGCGCTATGTGGCTCTTCTCGCTCAACCTCTTGTGGTATGGACTCTACATTCTGATTAGCCGTCGCTGGCACCATCGATTTGTTGGAGAAAATGATCTCAAAGCGCTGCAAGTCGGCAAAAATCCCAAGCGCAAAGCCTACGCATGGCATCGAATTGTTTACACGGCGATCGTTCCCGTGTTGCTTCTAGCAATCTTGAGTGGTATCGGTATGTATAAACCCGCTCAGTTTTATTGGATTGTTGATTTTTTTGGCGATTGGCAAGCCTTGCGGATCGTTCATTTTATGACCGTGCCGACAGTGATCTTGTTTGCGATCGTGCATTCACTGCTCGCCCTCAAAGTCGGTGGCTCTCGTCTGCTCGAATCGATGTTTTGGTAGGTCTTTCATGCAACGGTTTAATCGTCGTCAATTTCTGCAAATCGCGGGGTTGTCTGGCAGCAGTTTGCTGTTAGGTGGCTGTGGCTCAGACTTGTTTGCTGGCGTAGTCGGGCAGGTGACAGAACCGCTCAATCAACGCCTCGAAGAACTCTTGCTCAATCCGCAAAAACCTGTGCCTGAGTTGCCTGTTAGCCAGATCGAGCCAGACAAGCTGATTGTGAATAGCTTTGACTTTACGCCCATGATCGATCCGGTTAAATACCGACTGACGATCGACGGTGAGGTCAATCACCCCATGCAACTAAGCCTGAACGAACTCTATAAACTGCCGCTTACTTCAGTCGTAATGCGTCATGTTTGTGTTGAGGGTTGGGCGGCGATCGTGCAGTGGGGCGGTGTGCGTTTGCGAGATTTAATTCAACTTGCACAGCCTAAAGACACGGTGTGCTATGTCTATTTTCAATCGGCAGATGGCTATTATGAAAGTTGGGATTTGCGGTCTTGTCTGCATCCACAAACGCTGATGGCCTATCAAAAAAATGGGGAGCAATTGCCGATCGATAATGGTGCCCCGTTGCGATTAGCGGCTCCGATTAAACTCGGCTATAAACACAGCAAATGGGTAACTCGCATCATGCTCACGAGCAATCTGCTTCCTAGTCGGGGCTATTGGGAAGATCGCGGTTACGAATGGTTTGCTGGACTCTAGGATCTATCTGCAAACTCAATTGGCTTCTATTATGACGGTCGAGATCTCTCTGAATTCCTGGCTGGATAAGCTATGAAGCTCCACTAATAAAATAGGTGGGTGAATAGCATCCACCTATATTTATATCTGGAAGTTACCTGGGGAAGGGTGCATCCAGTAGCTCATAGATCTGACAGGTTCTTTTAGCGGCAACATTGAGATTAGTGTCTAAACTGCCGTTTTTGCTTGTTTCTATAGCTTTTTCATGAACAGCATTGCCGATCGTGATCTTGACTGTTCCTTCTCCAGAGCATTTACGTCGCCAAACTTTGCTTCTCCGTCTTCGTTCATCCGCATCAGGTACAGCTAAGGTAGACACCTGCTTATTGACCTTACAGAGTCCTCTCACCCCATGACCACGCCTAAAAGTGGTACTTCTCATGGAATGATAAGAATTTATGTACTCCAGTTGAACCCGCAGATCAATTCCTAACTGGATGTATTTTTCACGCTTGCGCTCAACTCCTAATGCAGCAATTCCAAATTCAAGCTCGAAAGCCACTTTTTGCGTGATCTGTTTCTGGCTTATTGAACCCATTCTCAACAAGCCGACGATAAACCAAGGCTTGTCGAGTTCAAGGATCGTCAGAAACTTTTGAATTTGGAATTGCTGCTCCTAATGCGCGATCAACTGACTCTTGAAGCAAAACAGCAAAGCTGGCATCTTGCATCGATTTTGCAACAGGGTTTCCTTTTTTTGGCGGTAGACTCTAAGTACTGCTCATTTCAACTTCTGAATTCTTTTGTAGAAAATCCGATTATGGTTGCTCTCACGATTAAACAAAATTGGAACACGATCGCCAAAGAATTTGAAGCCGTAGTCGGTAAAAACGGCGTGATCCGCAAGCGAGAAGAATTACTCGTCTATGAATGCGATGGGCTAACCAGCTATCGAGAGCGTCCTGAGCTTGTAGTTTTGCCGCGAACAACCGAAGAAGTGGCTGCTCTAGTGAAGATCTGCGATCGCTATCAAGTCCCATTTATCGCCAGAGGATCAGGAACCGGATTATCAGGCGGAGCCTTACCAATTAAGAACTGTGTGCTGATTGTTACTGCTTTAATGAAGCGCATTATCAGTATTGATTTAGAAAATCAGCGCGTTGTAGTACAACCTGGTGTGATCAATAACTGGGTAACTCAAGCAGTCAGCGGCGCGGGATTTTATTATGCACCTGACCCATCGAGTCAGATTATTTGCTCGATCGGGGGCAACGTTGCCGAGAATTCTGGCGGCGTTCATTGCTTGAAATATGGAGTCACCACCAATCACGTTTTAGGGTTGAAACTCGTGTTGCCAGATGGCTCGATCGCCGATGTGGGCGGCGAGATTCCTGAAATGCCCGGTTATGATCTCACAGGCGTTTTTGTCGGATCTGAAGGCACATTAGGCATCGCGACTGAGATCACCCTCAAAATTCTCAAAACTCCCGAATCGATTCGCGTCTTGCTGGCAGACTTTACAAGCATCGAAGCAGCCGGGGCGACCGTTTCAGACATCATCAGTTCGGGCATCATTCCCGGTGGCATGGAAATGATGGATAACTTCAGCATTAATGCCGTTGAAGATGTCGTTTGCACCGAGTGTTATCCGCGCGATGCCGAGGCGATTTTGCTGATCGAAGTCGATGGTCTAGAAATTGAAGCCGAGACAAACAGCCAGCGCATCGCCGCAATTTGTAGCCAAAACGGAGCGCGAAACGTGACGATCGCCACCGACCCCGATGAGCGTCTAAAACTTTGGAAAGGACGCAAAGCTGCCTTTGCCGCGATGGGAAAAATTAGCCCTGACTACTACGTTCAAGATGGCGTAATTCCCCGTACAAAATTAGAGTATGTGCTGCATGAAATTGCCCTGCTAGGCGAAAAATTTGGCTATCACGTCGCTAATGTTTTTCACGCTGGAGATGGCAATTTACATCCTCTGATTCTTTACGATAATGCCGTTCCGGGGGCGCTAGAAAAAGTCGAAGAACTGGGTGGAGCCATTCTCAAACTGTGTGTGAAAGTCGGCGGCAGCATTTCAGGAGAACACGGCATCGGTGCAGATAAACGCTGCTATATGCCAGAAATGTTTTCGCCAGCAGATTTGGAGACGATGCAATTTGTGCGTCAGGCATTTAACCCCAAAGGCATTGCCAATCCAACCAAGATTTTCCCGGCTCCTCGGACGTGTGGTGAAGCAGCCAAAGCCGGAGTCATCAAGGAATTTGCAGGAGTCGAGCTGTTCTAGATTCTTCGAGTCAACCAGAACTTGTTGAACGTGAGTTCGACGGATTAAAAAATGGCAGGCGGCAGAGCAGGCAAGCCCTTGGGCTGCAAATTCAAACTAGGTAACTGCATACATCAGATGCTTAATTCCTCGTCTACCTCCGATCGCCCTCGTGCTTGATAAATTGTGCTTCTCAACGGGTGCGACCTCTACCTGATACTAAAGTGACTCAAGCCTCCTGCTGATAAGGTTTTTGAACGATTTCACAGTAGTCTTTTTGATTATTCATTGATCAATTTTACAGGCACTCAAAACCCTTATGGAGCAAAAGGTAATCGGTTTTTTCCAATGTATCGGATGGAGGTCGCACCCTTCTCAACTCTGCCAGCGATTCATCATCTGCCAGCGCACCTGCCTGTTGAAGCAAAACACGGCTCCCTTCATCAAACATCTGCTCCTGAATGCGTTCCTCACGAAGCTCATCAATAAAAGCATTGAGATCAAAGCCTGGAGGAAGTTCTGCATCTACAACCAAGACATTGCCTTCATAGTAAGTTTTGGGCTGGTCGGAGTTCTGTTCATCGACTTGTCGATCGAGCCGATTTACTTTCTCCGCGATCGCTTCCATAATGAATTGCTCTGGCTTAATTCCTTGCAAATTTGACCACTTTTCGACTTTTTGCGGTAGCTGAGGAGGAAGATTCATAGCGCCTCACTGTGAGGGAATGTGAACGATCGTAGCATTGACCTCGAATCCGCAAAATCACTCTGCCTCAATTTGTCTTACGACCGTTAACGCTGAATAACTGACTCCCGCCGTTCCTTCACCCGGATGGGTTGAGTCACCTACAAGCCACAGATCTTTAATCGGAGTGCGATTGGCAAACCCAAATGGGCCAAACGTTGGCACTCGCTGCCCAAGTCCGCCCACTGCCCCCTGATCGCGCGCCGTAAAGTGTTGAAATGTGCGAGGTGTTGCCGCTTCTTGACAAATGATCGTCTCATTCAGGTTAAAAAATTGACCTAGACGAGCGATCGCTTCCTGACTATATTTTTGCTTCAACGCTTCGTAATCATCACACTGCCACCAGATTGACGAATCGGTGAATGACGATGCAATTACTGTCGCTTTGCCGTCTGGAGCGCGACCGTCACCAGGATGGCTGACTGAGACAAACAGCGAATTGTTTTCCCCGATCGCGCCCTCGTAGTCATACAAAAATTGCAGATGTGGGGGACAGTTGGCAGGAATCGCCGCCCGATCGACCCCAAGATAGACGACAAACGCACCTGAAGAGGGAGGCAGCTTATCGACTCGTCGCTGATAGCCTTTAGGGGCATCTTCATCCAAAAGCTGTATCAAATTTTGAACGGTGACATTGGCGACAACGCGATCGGTCGGCTCAATCCAACTCTCGCCTGTTTTCTGGTTGCGAATCGTGACTCCTGTGGTTTTTCCAGCCTGGGTGTGAATCTTCTCGACGGTGTGACGCATTAGGAGTTTGCCGCGTTGCGCAGCAGTTCCCCCTTCGGGGTAAACGCGTTCTAATGCCGAGACGAGACGATCACTCAACACTTGCATACTGCCCTGAAGGTGAAACAACCCGTGTGGCTCCTGCGAAACTCCTAACGCGGTTGCTGCATAAAGCAAAGCTGTTTCTTCCGCGTTGACTTGCGAATAGAGTTTAAGTTGCAAATCTAAAAAGGTTCTTAAGCGCTGATTGTCACCTAAACCATAGCCTCGCAGCGCATCTCCGACGGTCGAGAATGTGTGAGGCAGCGTCATTAATGTGTCGGGACGAACGGCTTTTGTGAGTTGCCACAAATCCCAAAGATTGCGAGGTGGCAGCACTGGGTCGCGCATTTGAAACGCCCAACTATATTTGAACAAATCCGCGAGAAGCTGCCAAAAAGGTTCGCTTCCCGGAAACTGTCGCTCTCGTTCTGCTTGCCATTTTTGAGGGTCACGCCAAACGCTAATCGGTGTGGTTTCTCCGGGCAAATAAACCGCACAGGCAGGATCGCAGGGAGTCGCTGCGGGTAGCTCGATTTCTAGTTCAGAGAAAATTCGATGGTGAATGCCTCCGGGTTCCAAGCCTGCCACCTGAGTTGCACCGACATCAAAGGTGAAGCCTTGGCGTTTAAAGGTCGAAGCACATCCACCGGGCACTAATGCCTGATCTAACACCAACACCTGATAGCCTCGATGCGCTAACAACGCTGCCGCCGTCAGTCCACCAATTCCGGCACCGATGACGATGACACGAGAAACGTTGCGATCGCCAGAGGTTTCACCGCCCTGTTCTCTCAGCATTCCACCCACTTTACATTCCGTAATCTTTCTCTTATTCTATCGTCACTTTTTGCGCCATCACCCCTACTTGAAGAAGCGTTTTACTGCACGACCGAAGATCAGCCGTAAGGCTAAAAATCCCAGCAAAATGTCAGGGAAGAGATCTAAAACGCCTTGCAGTACCAAATCTGAGTAGCTTGAGTAACCACAGGAAGTTTGATCGACCTTTAGCACATTGGTCTCCCAACATTTATAGGGAGGCACGGGTAAGGGTTGCCCCTCGAAGACCGCTCCATAAAACAGTTGAAAATAATGACTGCGAGTTATGCCCACCACCATTGAGGCGACCAAAATAATCGCTCCTAACCATCTGCCATATTGTTTTCTGTTCTGAAGCCCCCAAAACGCTAAACCTATCAGCAGAAAAGCCCCAAAACTCCCGACTAGATATGGAATTCTTGATAGTGAGAAGCAGTCTTTTATCTCATCTTTTGAGAAACAAAGAAACACCATAAGCAACAGGGCGATCGAGAATTGCAGAATGACCATCAAGAAAAGTGCCTGCGTTAGCCACACACTCAGAGGTCGTCTGACTTGATCATCCATGTCTCAACCATCCTGCGGGAAATTGACTCTTACGTTTGCCATTCTGCACAAGTTCTGAGACGAAACCGACAAAAACGGGGTGTATTGCAAAATCTATTCCTAAAAGTTTCCCTTCTCCACTTCGATAGCGATGTCAATTGCAACTTTAAGAAGATTAAGATGGGTTAAGTAGTCGCCATCACTGGGCAAACCATGACTTCAATTCTTGTCGAGTCTTCTTCGATCGCTAAACTCAACGCACCGACCATTCACCACTCATCGAGCGGGTTGACCATTATTGCCGAGCAACTTCCGATCGAGGCAGTCAACCTCAATCTGTGGCTGAATGTCGGGTCTGCGATCGAGTCAGATGAGATTAACGGCATGGCTCACTTTTTAGAACACATGGTTTTTAAAGGAACGGCTCGCCTCAAAAGCGGTGACTTTGAAAAACAAATTGAAGAACGGGGCGCAGTCACCAACGCTGCTACCAGCCAGGATTACACACACTATTACATCACCACTGCTCCTAAAGATTTTGCAGATCTGGCACCGCTGCAAATGGATGTGGTGCTGAATGCCAGTATTCCTGACGATGGATTTGAGCGCGAACGATTTGTGGTGTTAGAAGAAATTCGGCGATCGGAAGACAACGCCAGACGACGCAATTATCAGCGCATGACTGATTTGGCGTTTGATAAACTCCCTTATCGTAGACAAGTGCTCGGCCCTGCCACCGTGATCGAAAACCTTGCGGCTCAACAAATGCGAGACTTTCATCACCATTGGTATCAGCCCGCTTCGATGACGGCAGTTGCGATCGGAAACCTGCCAGTCGAGACGTTAATTAGCGTGGTTGAAGATAGTTTTAATGAGCTGGGGTTACGAGTCAGGGGGCAGGAACCTACAAGGAGTCAATATAATTCCGAGAGTCCGTTTACGGAAATTGTGCGTCAAGAATATGTCGATCGCAGTCTCCAACAAGCGCGATTAACGATGATCTGGCGCGTACCAGGACTCAATAATCTGTCGCAAACTTATGCGCTGGATGTGTTGGCTAACGTCTTAGGACACGGGCGCACATCCCGACTCGTGCAAGATTTGCGCGAAGGTCAGGGGTTAGTTTCTAGCATTTCTGCCAGCAATATGACCTATCGCCATCAAGGATTGTTTTGCGTATCGGCTCATTTGCCTGTGGAAAATTTAGAGATTGTGGAGGCAGCGATCGTCCAACACATTCAAAAACTGCAAGCTGAATTCGTCACGGATTCTGAGATGTCACGAGTGCGAACTCAAGTCGCCAACCACTTTATTTTTAGCAACGAAACACCCAGCGATCGGTCGGGTTTATATGGCTATTATCAGTCGCAAATCGGCAGTTTAGAGCCAGCCTTTAACTACCCGACGCACATTCAATCGCTGACGACGGCTGAGTTGCAAGCTGCGGCTCAAACCTATCTCCCAACCGCCGCCTATGGAATCGTGACCGTCAAACCGGGAGAATAAAATTTCTAGCATCTCCTTGGGGAGAGGGCTAGGGTGAAGGTTAACCCACGATTCTAATAGCCTATTGCTGCTAAATCAAGCTGTTGAGCATAGGTAATTCGCTTAACTTGGGTGTTCCAAGCGCCGTTAGGGTAGAGATTGAGGAGCCGGAATCCAGGTTTTTTGGAGTCGATCGAGAAATCACGGCTTCTCGGCTCAAATTGAATGCACGTTGAAGGGGTTCCTAGATAAGTAACCCTACGTCTTTGGCGATGAAATTCTTGATGAATGTGACCAAATAAAACGAGCTTGACCTGAGCGTGACGATCGAGCACTGCAAACAAGTCTTCAGGGTTCTGCAAAATGCTCGTGTCTAGCCAGTCAGATCGCATCTGAAAGGGAGGATGATGCAGCGCGACGATCGTCGGCTGCTCTGAATGCTGGTTGAGATCTCGATCCAATCGGTTTAACTCTCTGGGCAAGAGTGATCCATGCACACAGCCAGTTTCCTGAGAATCGAGCAACACAAACCGCCATCCGCCCGCCGCAAACGATCGGTCTGGAAAGAATAGTGGGTGAGTTAGCGATCGCTCCATCTCCTCAAGTTCAGCATCGTGATTGCCCGGTAGCCAATAGACCGGAATGCCTAATGGGGCGAGCAGAGTTTGCAAGCGATCGTAGGATTCAGGTGTGCCATCTTGCGAGAGATCGCCAGTCAACAACAACAAATCAGGTTGAGGAGACAGTCTAGACAGATGCTCAAGCAACGCTTGAAACGAGTCTGTGGTCGGCATTCCCAATAGGTCTTGGTGGGAATCTGCAAACAAATGAGTATCGGTAATTTGAGCAATGAGCAGAGGAGACTGAATCATACTGGCTGAACCGGGGGACGATCGATGACATTGAATGTTTGACCTGTTCATACTTTGAGCCGTCCTAAAACGTCTGCAACCCTATCCAGACGCTAGATAGAATTCACGATCAGTGACTCAGGCTAAAGACTAGAACAAGCAAGCTACCTTCTCACCCTTTAGGGTAATGCCTGAGTCGTGGAAGCTGTGCGATCTACCCCAGTAATTATTGTGATTTAAATCACGTTTTGCGACGAATCCCCGGAGGCGTTTGCAGTTGGGTTAATGGTTCGCCGATCGCGGGATCATTTCTCTGAAAAATTGCTGGTTTTGCATTCAGGTCGATGAGCTGTATAGACCTGTGAGGGCGATCGCTAGTCGTTATTTTCAGCTCTTCAATCAGAAATAATACTTGCTGTCTTCTCAGTGATTTAACGGAACTTGAAGAATGTATGTTTCAAAAGAGATTCCCTCTGGGCAGCCTCTAACTAGAGCAATCTTCAAGCAGGAAAAGGAACTGCAAAGAATTCCTCACATCCAAGAGGCCTAAGCATCAATGGACTCATTCGTAACATTTCCACTGATTGTTCCAATGGTATCTACTGATTTATACCTTAAAAATATTTATATTTCAGTGATTCAACTTAAAGAAAAGTTCACTCTCAGTCACTTGTCTCAGAAGAAACCGCATCATGTCTACCTACTCTCGTTGGTCTTGTCGTCAGATTTTTGCAGCAACTCTTCTTTCAGCAGGAACGATGCCGATCGTGCTGTCAGCCTTCGCCCAAACTGCACCCGGAACGCCGATCACAAACCAGGCAACTGCTACCTATTCAGACGGAGCCAACAGCTATAACGCAACCTCTAACACGGTGACGATTTCTGTTGCAGAAATTGCTGGCATCACGCTTGTAGCTCAACCGCCCAGCACTACGGCTCCGATCGCTGATGATACTTTCACGGTTCCGTTTGTGATTACTAACAAAGGTAACGACCCCACCACCTTTGAGATTCCAGGAATCGCAACCCTATCCGACGGTACAGGCTTTACAGTCACTTCAATCACGATTACCAAAGTTAACGGCGCGACAGTCAGCATTCCGATCGCACTTGGTGCTACTACAGTTCAAACTGCCTCAGTTCCTAAAGACGGAACCGTGATTGTTGAGGTGAAAGTCAAAGTCAACAACACTGCACCTGCCGGGGCAAGCACCACCGTCATGTTAGGCAAAACCACACCTGAAACTCTTCAAATCGGAGTGCCTTATGTAGCAGATTCGGGCAGTGTCTATACTCAAGATAACCCTGATACGGTGACGGGTGAATATCCGGGCGTGTTGTCGATCGCCAGTGAAAAAGAGGCAATGGACACCAGCGCCGTCGTCACGGTTAAAGGCAGACTGCAAGCCTACGCCACGATTTTGAAAGTGAACTCGGCTTACGATCCCAAAACTCCTGGTCTATTAACCGATGACCTGCTGACCTATGAGTTAGCCCTGCGAGTTGAAGATCCGGCGAGTCCTCCGTTTGGGGTGGTGAGTGATCTCAACGCCACGCAAATCAAATTAGATAGCGGGTCTGGTGTCGTTAACGTCAACAAAGTCTTAATCTCTGACGCGATTCCAGCGGGCACTCAGTTGAGTAATGTGACCCCGACTGCACTTGGCGGCTGGACACCGATCTATAGCACGACTGCTCTCACTAGCACCGCTCTGCAAGCCGATTGGACAACTACAAAACCCGCGCTCAACCTGATCAAACGGGTGGGATTTATTGCTGATGGTGCGATCGCTAAAGGCACTACGCTGCAAAACTTTAAGTTTTCTGTGAATCCACTGTCCACCTTTAAAGGCGGTCAAATTGCCAACATTGCCCAGGTTTTTGGTCAGTCACAACTCGGCGCAGTCGTTCCCGGAACAGGTACTCAGCTTGTTTACGATGAGTCGGGCGACCAATCTTCTAACAATGAATTAAATGGCTCAAACCCTGACTCGACGACCACTGGAGGAGTCGCTGTTACTAATGGAGGAATCAGCCCAGGTGAAGCAAACCCTGGTGAAGATGGAACCGATCCTGGAACACTGAACACGGTTGTTAACAACAATCCAACGAATCCCACAACCAACACAGGCGTAAACAGTGGAGTCGGATCAGGAACCAAGACTAACGGGGGAGAAGATACTGTCTTGACGATCGCCGCCACACCATTAAACGGCCCGGCAGGTCAGCCTGCGGCGAAGGGCCCAAATGCCACTGGCACAGACGATGACAACAATAACGACTTCACGAACAAAGCAGTTTCACCTGCGATCGGGCTAGACCCCGCTGCGCTGTTAACCGATGCTCAAACGCCAGATGTCGTCTTTGTCAACACGGTGCAAAACACCAGCGACAGTTCTCAGACGATCGTGCTGATTCCGCTGCCACCTGCCGTCAAAACTGATTTGCCCAACGGCACAAAAGTCACGATCGACTCCGATGGCACCGGAACGATCGCGACTCCGGTGACATTCACCTATAACCAGGCAACCGGAGCCTTCACGCCAGATGGTGCGGTTCCCAGTGTGGTAGTGCCCGCAGGCGGAACTCCAAGCTATGGCGTGACCATCAATTTAGGGGACAATGCGGCTCAAAACATTGGCTATTCAGTTCCGATCGCTGCCTTCATTGACACCGATGGAAATGGTCAATATGACAACACGAAAGAACCGGGAAATCTCACCCTCGATCGAGTTTACACAGGCTATGTGTCGCTGAAGAAAGAAGCCCGAATCTTAGAAGCAGACGGCAACACCCAAGTCGCTGGCTTCACCACAGCTTCAACCGCTGCCGAACAACAAGCCCTCAATGCCGCCGCCTTACCCAGCAGAATCATCGAGTATCGCATTACTTACACAAACCTTTCTAGCGGTCAAGGAAGTGGTGCCAACAATGTCATGCTGCCTGCCAACACCTTGAAGATCACCGAAGACGGCACGACTGCCCCAAACAATTGGTTTACCACAACCAAAGACACCAACCCGACCGACACGGTTAAAGGATCGGGAACCGACTCAACCACAGGCGCAGTCGTCGCAACCTTTAGTGGTGCAGACGTGCAGACCTATGTTGATACGGTTTCAACCCTGGCTCCGGGCGCGATCGGAGAGTTTAAGTTTCGCCGTCAAATCAAGTAAGCGATCGGCACCATTTCTCTCACTCTAAACGCAAGTCACCCCCATGAAAAAGCAGCCCTATTTAGTTGGTTTAGCCGTCGTTACAACTCTCTCAATGCTTCCGTTTAACGGAGCGCCGCTGTTGGCGAAAGCGATCGACGCAGGCAATCACCTCGCCGCAAACGTGCTCAAGCAGCCCAAAGTCGAATTGAATCTCAGTGCTGAAAAGCAACACCTTCAAAAAGACGAACAGGGGAAAGAAATTACAACCTGGCAAGCTATGACTTCAGGAAACACGGGGGCAAATCCAGGTGATGTAATTCGCTACACACTCAAAGGTGAAAACAAAGGCGATCGGGCGGCTAAAAATCTCGCAGTCACTCAACCTATTCCGATCGGAACGGTTTATGTACTAAATTCTGCCACTGTTGTGAATACGAATAATAACGCCATTACTTACAGCATTGATAGTGGCAAAACCTTCGTGACTAAACCCGTGATTAAAGTCACGTTAGCCAGCGGTCAGATTGAACAGCGTCCTGCTCCGGCTGAAGCCTATACGCACATTCGTTTAAGCGTTAACAACGGGCTTGAACCAAAGGCAGACGTGAAAGCTGCTTATTGGGTGAAGGTGCGATCGTAAACGTGACAGATCCATGAGAGGCGCGGTAGGGACATGGCAGTGTCGTGTCCTCTCGCCATCGCCCAATCGATCGCCATTGTTTTTGAAATAGGCATCAATAACCGACTCTAGTTTATATTGCTCAATCTACCGTGCATTATTTTTATCGCCCAGTTCAGTTGTGGGTTCGACGGTTGACTGTGAGTGTGCTTTCAGGTGGCATCAGCATTCTGCAACTGTCAACCCCCGGTGTTTCCCAAACGTCTCCTGAAAAACTCCTGAAAACCGTCACAAATGTTGCCACCTATCGCTACGATGATCCATCAGGTCAAAGCTTTGCGGGCAAAACCAATCAACTCACCCAGTCTCTTGCCGACCCATTAGGGCAGATTACAGGCTGCAATGGCGAACTACTCAGCGACTATCAGGGGTTTAGCGTTGGCGTTTATAACACCGACGCGATCGGACTTGATTTGGCAGGGTTAGTGCCATTAACTCAAACAGAAGTCCCCGATATTCCGGGTAACGGCATTTCGGGCGGGCTTGCTCCCAATGCACAAAACCGCAATCCTTATTTCATTCAAAGTGACGGCACCTACAACTTCATTTTGGATGAAAGTCAGGGACAGTTAACTGTGGGTAAGTCTTATATTTTGGTGGTGAATCCGCCGACCAACTCGACTTATGCCCAGCGACGCATCAAGTTAACGATTACGAATATTAATGGTAAAACGATCGCTTATACTGCCACGGCTCTAGATGGAAAACCAATCAATACGAGTAACGGAGTTACTTCGGTCAATGGCACGCTAACTGTTGAAGATGCAGAACGAGTGGGGTTATCGCTAGCAGTCGTCAATATTGCAGTCAATGTATGCGACGCACAAGAAATTCAGATTACCAAATCGGGCGATCGGGCGACAGCGATTCCGGGTGATACGGTGATCTATCGTCTGTCCGTTCGCAATCTCTCTAGCGCAAATCTAAATAACGTCACGGTAAGAGACACATTGCCGTTGGGTTTTCGCTTTTTGCCGGGATCGGTCAGGGCTGAGTTAGCGGGGCAATTAGTGACGATCGCAACTACTCAAACCGATTCGACCATTACTTTTAGCACACCGGGAATCAATCTTCTTTCGATTAAATCTAATGCTAATCAAATTCTCAACATCGCTTATGCGGCACAAGTTACGCCCGACGCGATTCGAGGATCGGGGCAAAATATTGCGATCGCAACTGCCCGCCGCGCCGATAATTCGCAGTCGGTCAAAGACGGCCCGGCTTCGCATCGCTTGCGAATTCGGAATGGCATTCTCTCAGACTGCGGTACTCTAATCGGGCGCGTTTTTGTCGATAAAAACTTTGATGGAGAGCAGCAGCCCGGAGAGCCAGGGGTGCCTAATTCAGTAATTTTTCTCGATGATGGCAACCGCATCACCACTGATGCAAATGGGCTGTTTTCGATCAGTGGAGTCCTAGCTGGACACCGCACCGGAGTCTTGGATCTGACCTCGATTTTGGGCTACACCCTCGCGCCCAATCTCTATGTCAAAGAGCGCAATAGCCAGTCGCGACTCGTCAACATTGCACCGGGCGCTCTAGTTCGCATGAATTTTGCGGTTACGCCATTTCAGGGAGCAAAACAGAAATGATTAGCCGTCACCACCGTTGTTATCGAATCTGGTTGACGTTGATGGCTGGCTCGATCGCTCTCTCCCTCACCACTCCAGCGCACGCGATCGCTCCTTCGATCCAAGAAATCAAGAATTTAATCAACTCCAACCCAGAAAAATCGCGCTTAAAATCAGAAAAAATTAATCCAAAGGACAACACTAAAGCGACTGATCCATCAACAGAATTGAACATCAAAATTCTGTCTCCTCAAGTTGATGAAACGCTTGATGTGCCAGCCGCTACTGTGATCTTGCAGGTTGCAGAAGGTAGTCAAGTCGAGTTGCAGACAAACGGTGAGACAGTTAGCTCAAAGTTAATCGGACGCACCGAAACCAATCACGCAACGCACCTCGTCACTCAGACCTGGTATGGTGTGCCTTTAAAAGAGGGAACCAACACGCTCACGGCTCAGGCAAAAACCGCATCGGGGCAGCATTCAGTCGCCTCCACGTCAGTCAAAGTGCGAGGAATTCCGAAGCAACTTGTGGTGTCTGCTATTGAGTCGCGCATTCCGGCAGATGGACGATCGACCGCAACGATCGAAGGGCAACTTCTAGACGCACAGGGCATTGTGTCAAACCGAGACGCGATCGTCACCTTCTCAACTAACGCGGGTGAGTTTGTCGGCGCAGATGCTGATCGCGACCAGTCCGGATTTCAAGTGCAGGCAAGACAAGGCAAGTTTAACGCGACGTTGCGATCGGGATTAGATGCCAAAAAGGTGCAGATTCGGGCAACAATGGCAGATCTTGAAACCTTTACTCAGCTAGACTTTGAGACGAGTTTGCGTCCCTCGATCGCCACGGGTGTAATCAACCTCCGCTTAGGGAAACGAGGCACCGATTTTTATGGCAAACTACGAAACTTTTTGCCGCCCGATCGCAATTATTACACTAAGCTCGATCTGAGTGCGGCAGTGTTTGCAACCGGGCGAGTCGGCACTTGGTTATTTACGGGCGCTTATAACAGCGATCATCCGCTCAATCAAACCTGTGACGGCACGAATGCTTTGTTTCGAGCGTCGCAGCCCTGTGACAACAGCTATCCGGTTTATGGCGATAGCTCAACATCGACAGTGATCACGCCTTCTACTGATAGTGTGTTTTTGCGGCTAGAGCGTACGTCTCCCGTCGCCAAAGCAGGCAGCGATTATGTGATGTGGGGTGACTACAATACCGAAGAGTTTGCGCGACGATCGCAGCAGTTCACCGCGACAACTCGCCAACTCCACGGTTTCAAGGCAAATTACAACATTGGCAAGCTGGCATTTAGTGGATTCTATGGCAACAATGTTCAGGGATTTCAACGGGACACGATCGCGCCCGATGGCACCAGTGGCTACTACTTCCTTTCTCGTCGCTTGTTGGTAGCAGGCAGCGAAAATGTCTTTGTTGAAGTCGAGGAGTTAAATCGTCCCGGCACTGTCCTCGATCGTCAATCTTTGACACGCGGAGCCGATTATGAGATTGACTACGATCGGGGCACTCTGTTCTTTCGAGAGCCGATTTTGCGAACCGATATTGGGCAAAATGGTGAGACTTTAGTCCGTCGCATTGTTGTCACCTACCAATTCGATTCACCCGGCTCGAACAATCAGATTTATGCAGGACGGCTGCAATATAACCTGTCGCGAGAGGCTGACCGTGAAAGCTGGATCGCTGCCACCTACCTCAAAGAAAATCTCGGCTTCCGCAACTTTGAGCTTTATGGAGCCGATGCTTTGTTTCCGATCGGCTCAACCGGAACACTAATCGCCGAATATGCCCACTCCCAAAACAACTCAGAATCTCTAGGATTTGTGACTGGCTCTGCCTATCGCCTAGAGCTAGAGGGTGAAATCGCTAAAGGCATTCTGGGTAGTGCTTTCTATCGTCACACCGACACCGGATTTGCCAACAATGCCACGATCAGCTTTGTGCCTGGTCAGACTCGCTATGGTGCCCAAGTCACTGCCCAGGTTTCGCCCCAAACCAATCTGCGACTGCAATATGACCACGAAGACAACAAAGGCATCGCCCCGCAGCCCCTCAACACCTTCGCGGATCTGTTCACGCCTCGTCAAGAAGCTATTCCCGGAACAGCAGTCAACAACTCTCTGACCACAATCACGGCAGGTATACAGCAGCGCTTTGGGTTAGCTGATTTAACTGTGGATTGGCTGCACCGCGATCGCACAGATCGCCTCAATCCTAATCTGCTTGACAGCCGTTCTGACCAATTGCGATCGCGCTTCACCTTGCCGATCAACAGCCGCCTCACCTTGTTGGCACAAAACGAAACAACGCTTTCGTCTCAAGTCGATGCGGTTTATAGCGATCGCACTTTACTCGGCTTGAATTGGAAAGTCATGCCCGGAATCAACGCCCAAATCGCCCAACAGTTCTACACACGCGGGCAGCTTGCAGGGCGATCGATCACCAGCCTTAATCTCACCGGAGATTACAAACTCGGCTCTGATACGACGCTTAAAGGTCGCTATTCCATGCTCAACGGGGGTGACGGATTTAGAGTGCAAGGCGCGAACACTTCGTGGAGCGGAGCTTTCGGAGTCAACCAAGGTATCACGCTTTCACCCGGCTTAAAGCTCGATCTCGCCTACGAGCATTTGTTTGGTGGCTTGATCGGTCGCACCGCTGCTGGAACTCAGTTTGTACAGCCTTTTGCATTTGGTCAAAGCGCGTCTGCTCTAGGACTACAAGATGGAGATAACTACAGTGTTGGCATCACTTATAACGACAATCCTAATTTTCAGACCAGTGCGCGATTTGAACATCGCAGTTCTTCATCGGGCAAAAATACGGTGATTACGGCGGCGGCACTCGGCAAATTATCGCCCTCGATCACTGCTCTGCTCAACTATCAGCAGGCAAATGCTGCCAATCAAGGGCTAATCGGACTCGGCGACACCGCCACCTTGCGATTAGGTTTGGCATATCGCGACATCAACAATGATCAATTCAACGCGTTATTGCGCTACGAATATCGTAAGAATCCTTCTACCATTCCCGACACGATTTTGCTTGGCAGTGGCACAGGCTCGATCGAGCATCTCTTTAGCGCTGAGGGAATCTACGCCCCCAACTGGCGCTGGGAGTTTTATGGCAAGTTGGCGTTGCGGAGTGGCACTTCTTATCTAGCCGATGATTTAGTCGGCACAAGCACCGTAACACTAACTCAAGCGCGTGCCACTTACCGATTAAATGCTCAATGGGATCTGGTTGGAGAAGCGCGCTGGATCAACCAACTGAATGCAGGCTATAGCGAAACCGGATTCTTAGTCGAAGCGGGTTATTACCTCACGCCCAATCTGAGACTGGCAGCCGGATATAGCTTTGGACGAATCAACGATCGAGACTTTGACGGCTCTCGATCGACAGGCGGATTTTACGCTGGTTTAACCGTCAAGCTCAACCAATTGTTTAACGGGTTTGGGTTACAGAAAGTTGCGTCCCAGCCGCAAAAGTCCACTGTCAAGCCGATAGCCACAATTCCGTCTAGCCCGTCACCTTCCCAAACCAGCCCCTGATTTAGAACCGAGCCATGAGCAAAAAAGCTAACTTATTGAATGCTGATAATAATGAGATGCGGCGATCGCTGCTGCACAAAATTCTAGCGATCGCTACTTTAAAACCACAGCATTCGCTATGGGTTAATTTTTTCATTCTATTAAGCATTTTATTCGCATTACCAGCACGGGCAGATGTTTCAATTAACAAGTCATTTAGTCCGTCAATCATTAATCCTGGAGACACGTCTAAGCTGACCATCAAGTTGTTTAACTCATCGGCGGCAGTCGAACAAAAGCAGGCAACTTTTACCGATACTCCTAATCCTGGCATTCAAATTGTTCCAGGCACCGAGGTCACAGACTGCGGCGGAACCTTAGCAGCGACGAGTAGCTCCATCAAACTTACAGGCGGTACTATTGCTCCCAATGGAGAATGCACCGTGACGGTTAATGTCACCTCCACCACTGCCGGAAATAACTTCAACACGTTGCCAGTTGGAGCGCTGCAAACCGTTAACGGAACCACCGGAACCATCGAAAAAAATCTCACTCCAGCCAGCGCCACTCTTCAAGTCATCACACTCTCACCCATTTCGGGCACAAAAGGTTTCACACCTAGCTTGGTTCCTCCTTCTGGGATTTCTAGAGTGAAAATCACGTTGAGCAATTCCAACTCGATCGCCATTTTTGGTACGTCTTTTACCGATGACCTGCTGCCGATCGGATTAAAAGTTTCAGGAACTCCTAATCCAACGATCGTCTGTTCCGCTGGGGGAAATGGGGGCGGAGTGATCACTACTGCCGCCGATAACAATTCGTTTAAAGTAAATAGCTTGACTCTCCCAGCAAGCGGTAACTGTGTGATCGAGATTGATGTGATTGCTCCGTCAGGCAATGGCAAATATCGCAACACGATTGCTAAAGGCGCAATTACAACGGGTCGTGGAGTCACTAACGATCAGGCATTTTACGACGATATTGAGGTCGATGGTCGAGTTCGGATTGCAAAGACTTTTTCTAAAATAACCGCTAACATCGATCAGGTTTTCATCCTGACAATCACAGTTACGAATGGCACAGTGAGCAGTTTAAACAATGCTGGACTAACCGATAATCTTCCGACTGGATTGCAAATTGCACTAACGCCTAGAAAATCAACTGACTGCACTGGCGGCACAGTCGGCGGCAACGCAGGTGACACTAGCGTTACTCTCAGAGGTGGCACTATTCCGATCGCGACCTCTACAGGATTCGGAATTTGCACCATCAAAGTTGATGTGGTTGGTAAAACAGCCGGAATCTATACCAACACGATCGGAGCAAACGCACTCACCAACACTGAAAACATCACGAATAGCAACGCAGCGAGTGACACGATCACCATTACCAGTTTTACAGGCGGTGGCGGAACGGGAAAAGACTCGCTGACGATCGACAAGAGTTTCAGCCCTCCAACGATTCCAGCAGGCGGAATCTCTATCTTGACGATTACCCTCAGCAACCCAGCCAGCAACGTCAACCTGACCGCGTTAGAAATCAAAGATACGTTGCCCGCTGGGATGACCGTCGTTTCAGGAAAACGGATCTTTCACACTTGCACCCTAACAGGTTCGTCCTCATCAGATAACCCAGTTAACAGCAACCAGGTGAGCATTTTTAATACTACTCTCCCGGCGGGAAGAACTTGCACGATTACAGCAGACGTAACGGTGCCGTTAGAAGGCATTTATAAAAACACGATTCCAGCCAAGCAGGTGGTCACAAAAGAAAAAGTCACCAATGATAGTGAAGCCTCCGCCAGTTTGATCACGACTGCGGGAGTTCGGATTCGGAAATCTTTTGTCAGTCCCACGATCGCCATCGGCGGAATTTCTCGAATGCGAATTGATATCGAGAATCCTCAAACCTACCCGATTACTCAGGCAGCGTTTCTAGACAACTTCGTGCAGTCCAATACGGCTGACAACTTCAGGGTCGCCAATCCAGTCAACTTGACTAATAGCTGCGGAGGAACCATCACCGGAAACTCAGGCGCGATTAAACCCGGAGATACCGCTCTGTCATTAGCTGGCGGCGTTATTCCACCTGCCTTTGACAGTGCAACTCCGGGTAAGTGTTCAATTTTGATCGATGTCACTAAGCCCAAAGCCAGTGCCGCGACCAACACGATCGCGGCAGATGCCTTTACCTCCCAACAGGGAGCGACCAATCCTCTCGCGGCGACGGCAAAATTGACCGGGGTCACTACGATCGGCATCACCGTCAACAAAGAGATTAATCCGGTGAGCGTCGCAGGTGGCTCTTCAGCAACAATGACGATCGACCTCACCAACCAAGACTCTTCAGCCTCTCTCAACGACGTAAAGTTTACCGACACGATGCCCACGGGGATGACGATCGCAACTCAGCCCGACTTAACCAACACCTGCGGAGGAACGCTAACTGCTGTTCCAGGAACTAGTAGCTTATCGTTGGCAGGTGGCACGATCGCGCCGAGCGGCACCTGCAAAATCACCTTGAGCATCACCTCGACCACTGCCGGAAACTTAACGAATGTGATCACTGCAAACGCAGTCACCACGAGAGAAGGCGCAAAAAATCCTCAAGAGGCCAAGGCATCCATCACATTTTTGCCTCGTCCTGGAGTCTCAAAAGCTTTCTCTCCGAGTGCAGCGACGATCGGTGATGTGGTCAAACTCACGATCACTATCTCAAACTTCAACAACAGTTCGTCGCTTAACAGTGTCGGCATCACTGACACTCTACCGACAGGATTAGTGATTGCTTCTCCCAGCAATGCTGCGACAGCCTGCACTAACGGCAGTGTGACCACCTCCACAGACAGCGTAACTTTAGCTGGAGCAACAATGCCTCCCCAATCGTCCTGCACCGTTTCTGTAGATGTTAAAGCCATCACAGCGGGGGCACGAACTAATACGATCGCTGCCAAAGCGCTGTTAACCGCCAGCGGAGATACTAATTTAGAGCCAGCAAGTGCCAGCTTTACCGCTAGTTCTTCGTCAAACCCGCATCTGGTTTTGGTCAAGCGGATTACTGCGATCGGCAAAACCACATCTGGCACGTTTACCGGAACTTCAATCAATGGATTCAACGATCTAACAACAGGTGCCAACGCGGGAGACGATAACGACCCCGGTTGGTCAAGCACAGCGTATTTGAGGGGCGCTTTTGACACAAGCCAAATTCCAGCGGCTAATCAACCTCAGCCCCAGGATGAGATGGAGTACACGATCTACTTTCTCTCGAATGGTGCCGCAGACGCTAAAAACGTCAGCATCTGTGATTTTGTGCCCCAAAACACGACTTACGTGATCAATTCGCTGCAACGCTCGATCGGCACCGGAATGCCCACGCCGATCTCAGATCCGGTAGGAGGCAGTGACACCGATGGCGGCTTTTATGGCGGATCTGCTTTTCCAACCACTTGCACGGGCACCAGTCCTGGAAATGGAGCCGTCTTGGTAAATGTGGGTCAGGTTGACCGCTCGATCGGATCTGGAAATCCCGCTACTTCCTATGGGTTTATCCGCTTTCGCGCCAAGATTAACTAGCTGATGACGAAGTTCACCAGTTTCCCAGGCACGACGATCACTTTCTTAATCTCCTTGCCGTCGATGTGTCGCCGCGCGGCATCTGATTCGCGGGCAGATTGCTCGATCGTCGCCTTGTCTGCCTGAGCCGGAACTTGAATTGTTCCTCGCGTTTTACCCATCACTTGAATCACGATCGTGATTTCATCTGCCACCAAAGCGGCCGGGTCAAGCATCGGAAACGCTTGCGTATGAATTGAATCGGTGTGCCCCAGCAGATGCCACAGCTCTTCAGCGATGTGAGGCGCAAAAGGAGCCAACAGCCGCAGCAAAGTCTGAATCCCTTCTGCGTAAACAGGAGACTCTTTAATCGCGGCATCACTCAGCGCATTACTCAGTTTCATCATCTCTGAAACGGCAGTGTTGAACTGATAGTCACCTTGCAAATCTTCAGTGACTTCTTTAATTGCGATGTGAATCGATCGCCGCAGTTCCTTTTCAGGCTTACTCAATGAACCCTGAACTCTAATTCCTGAACCCGGTGCAAACTCTGTGACTAAACGCCAGATCCGGTTCAAGAATCTAAACTGTCCTTCAACATCTGCGTCTTCCCATTCCAAATCTTTTTCGGGTGGCGCTTTAAATAAGATGAACATTCGAGCCGTGTCAGCCCCATATTTTTTAATCACATCTCCGGGTGCTACGCCGTTATATTTTGACTTCGACATTTTCTCGTAGACGACTTCTAATTTGTCGCCCGTCTCAGGATCGATCGGAGTCGTCAAATCTGCAATCTGAGTCGCGATCACATACTTTCCGGTGCGTGGATTTTTATAGGTTTTGCCCTGCACCATACCCTGTGTTAGCAACCGTTGAAAAGGTTCGTCAACCTTGAGCAAGCCCCGATCGCGCAACACTTTTGTGAAAAATCGCGAATACAGTAAATGCAAGATCGCGTGTTCAATGCCGCCAACGTATTGATCAACGGGCATCCAATCATTAATTTTCGTGCGATCGAAGGCTGCGTGATCATTTTTAGCATCGGGATAGCGCAAAAAATACCACGACGAATCCATAAAAGTATCCATCGTATCGGTTTCTCGTTTTGCAGGAGCGCCGCAGGTCGGACACGGCACATTTACCCAAGCGTCTAATTTCGCCAACGGAGAAGCCCCACGCCCCGAAAACTCAACATCTTCGGGCAACTTCACGGGCAGATCAGCATCAGCAACCGCACCGCAATTGGGACAATGGACGATCGGAATCGGCGCACCCCAATAGCGCTGACGCGAAATCAACCAATCTCGCAACCGATACTGAATTCGAGCGTTGCCCCAACCCGCCTGTTCTGCCTTTTGAATGATCGCTTGTTTCGCATTGGGAGACGGCATTCCATCAAATTCAGCAGAGTTAATCAGCACACCTGGCTCTGTGTAAGCAGCCGTTAGAGGAGTCGCTACATCGCCGCCTTCAGGAATGATTACAGGGACGATCGCCAACTCATTCTGTTGGGCAAACACAAAATCTCGCACGTCATGAGCCGGAACGCCCATCACTGCCCCGGTTCCATACTCATACAGCACATAGTCTGCAATCCAGATCGGAATTTCTTCCCCTGTAAAGGGATTGATCGCCTTGCCGCCCGTCGGAATTCCGCGTTTTGGCTTGTCTTCCGCAGTCCGTTCTAGCTCGGTTTGCGTCGAGACTTCTTGAACAAATGCGTCAATGGCTGCTCTGCGATCGCTGACTGTTACTCGTTGCGTCAGTGGATGTTCAGGAGCCAACACCACATAAGTCACGCCATAAACCGTATCAGGACGAGTCGTAAACACGCCAACTTTCTCATCCATTCCCATGATCGGAAACTCTAAATAAGCGCCGACTGATTTGCCAATCCAGTTGGCTTGCATCAGCTTGACGCGATCGGGCCACCCGGTTAACTGGTCGAGATCGGTCAATAACTGTTCGGCATAATCGGTGATTTTTAAGAACCACTGACGCAATTGTTTGCGTTCGACGATCGCGCCCGATCGCCAGGATTTTCCGTCTGCATCAACCTGCTCATTGGCTAAAACAGTTTGGTCGATCGGGTCCCAATTTACTGTGGCATCTTTCTGATACGCCAATCCTGCTTTAAAGAATTCCAGAAAGATCCATTGCGTCCAGCGATAATAATCGGGCGAACAGGTTGCAATCTCTCGATCCCAATCAAAGGAAATTCCCAATTGATTGAACTGATCCCGCATCTGAGCAATATTCTGATCAGTCCACTTTGCCGGGTGAATATTCCGCTCGATCGCCGCATTCTCCGCAGGCAGACCAAATGCGTCCCAGCCCATCGGGTTCAACACGCGATAACCCTGCATTCGCTTCAGACGCGCAATCACATCCACGATCGTATAGTTCCGCACATGCCCCATGTGAAGGTCGCCAGACGGATAGGGAAACATCGATAGCGCATAAAACTTTTCTTTACTGCTATCTTCTGAAGTCCGGTTCAGCCCATGCTGATTCCACACTTGCTGCCACTTTTGCTCAATGTCGGCGGGGTTGTAACGAGACTCCACGATCGGAACTCCTAACTAAGCTTTAACGATTTAATTTAACGTCAGTTCGACGAGTTTTTTCGCTGCGTTGTCATCGGCTTCTGCCCCCTAAATCCCCCATTCTGGGGGACTTTGAACCGGAAATTTTGGCTTGAAGTCCCCCAATTTGGGGGATTTAGGGGGCTTCCCGAATTTACACTGCCTTCGGCTCAACAAAGCTGCTCGGAGCGAACCGCTTCTGTCGAACTGACGTTGATTAAACTATTGTGACACTTTCTACTCACCACAGAGGTAATTTGCTCGATGAAGCAAGTTGGCAATAAAAACAATCCGCAGCCAGACTGAACGACTGCGGACTATGAGCTAGAAGAGCCGATTCTTAATGCGCCGAGCTATTCGATTTCACCCCGGTAGTAGCTTTGGGAGTAGTTGCCTCTTTAGGAATCGCCAACACGGGTTGATCGAGCGCGACTAATAGCCCATCACTTTCAACGCTAGGCTGTGAATTAGTCACCGCAGGCTGCGAAGTCTTGATTGCCACTTGTGAAGCCGGAGGTCTAACTATCGGAGAAATGATCGTCACCGCTCCGACAAAAAGAGCCGCGATCGCTGACCCTCCCCAAACCAGTGAGAGTTTTGGTCTACGCTCAACCTGAGCCAAGACTTTCTCAACCGTCTGCTCAACGGGCTGACTGGGCTGCGGCACAGGCAGAGAACGGAACCCTTGACGCAGCATCATTAAACGAGCGTGAAGCTTTTGCACCGTGACATCATCGACTAGCCACTCTTCGACCTGCTTGCGCTCGGCGGCAGTCACCTCGCCATCTAAATAGGCACTCAGCAACTCAAAGCGATCGCGTTGCAGAGTGGTTGACTCAAACGAATCTTTAGGGGAAGCCGGATCGGAGGATGGTTGCATGGAATTATTAAGCGGATCTAAATCAGGGTTCATCGTGGAATCACTTCTCTTGAAATGAGAATACCCAGTTGTCATCAACACAAGTTAGTCTACCGAAGTCAATCTGAGAAATTCAACTGACGCAAGTCGTAGTAATTACCGCAGTCAAGAAATATTAGCAGAAACAAATTGTAAATACATTAGGAGTCATCAGAACTTAAAACCTCAGCCTCCATCTAAATATTGCTGTAGCTGAGTCTGCAAACGATGTCTCGCTCTCGCAATCCTAGACTTAACCGTTCCTAAAGAAACGCCAGTCAGTTCAGCGATTTCTTCATAAGCCATGCCCTCAATCTCTCGAAGCACGATCGTCGTGCGAAACACTTCGGGCAAGTCAGCGATCGCTTCATTGAGCTGGTCATAAAACTCGCGGGTCGTCAAATCTTCTTCAGGGCCAGGAGTGGCTGAAGCAATCTCCCAGTCTAATTCGCCATCATCTAAGGTGAGGGGCGCATCTAGAGAAAGCGGACTTGAGTTACGCTTACGCTTTCGCAACTCGTCATAAAACAAGTTGGTTGCGATTCGACTCAGCCAGCCTCGAAACTTGATCGGGTCGTTGAGTCGCTTGACGTTGCGATAGACCCGAATCCACACTTCTTGAGCCAGGTCAGCCCGATCTTGCCAATCAGGAGCCAAGTGGTAGAGAACTTTGTCAACGTGAGACTGATATCGCCGCATGAGTTCAGCAAACGCCGCTTTCTCTGGACGATGCCCGGTCTGACACTGCAAAACTAAATCGTAGTTAGGGAGTTTTTCTGCTTGCACTGGCGTTTGAGAAGCGGTTGCCTCAACCGAAGACCAGGATACAGGAAAGGATTGACTCATGGGCGGAATTCGCTCTAAACGTTCCTACATTCTTTCTCCCATGACACAAACTCTGTTTTAGAAGTTCCCTGATAATCTCCCAATCTTTCCGGTTGTTTCACCAGCATATCTCGCACACGGCGCAAAATATCTTTTACTGGCAGAGCGGGTTTCAGACTACTGATAGATGACTCAACTTATTTGTCATGCAGAGCCGCACTCGCCAAAAGCATGGTGACTTGTTTTTGAATGGCTTGCATCGGCTGTGAGCCTGCTGTCTCTTGCGCTGATGTTGCAGAAAGCCCTAAAAGACAGTTGAGTGAGAATGTGATTATGATTGCTAGTAGTAATCTCTCAGTCATCGTTATTTTCCCCCACAAGACCTGCACACCAATAAGTAGATGAAATTGTAGATTTAGAAGAGTGCTTCAATCGGTTTTAGCAGGCTCTTCCAACCTCAAGAATGCACTTGCACCTATAAAGTGCCCTATGTTCCGAAAAGAAATCTAGGTTAATTTATGAAGAAGCGTTGAAGTTTTTGCCTTTTTTGAACGAGAGTTTACGATCGTCTGTCATCTCCGATCGTGCTTCCCTAACGCTTAGGGCTGCTACCTTGTTCTTCACGCTGAGACGATCACTTCCGGAATGCTATTAGTAAAGTACGATCGTGGTTCGACAATTGCGACCGTGATTCCACAGAGCAATTTTAAGAAACTCTGAAGTTCAAAAAAGTGTGACTAGACTCAGCAGAATGGCGAGTAAAAACCAGGATGTTACGTTTCCTCGCCATTTAATGGTGCTGTGTATGGGGACTGGCATTTTGCTAATTGCGTCCCAGTGGCAGCAAATTTCAGCGCTTCCTCGCACGGCTTTGTCTAAGATTCAAGTCCCTAGTTTTGTTAAACCAGAGCCAATGGCAAAAAAGCCGTCTCCAAAAGTCGCGGCTAAACGTTTAAAGCTGGTGGTGGATCTCAGCGATCGCCGCGTCTATGTTTATGAGAAAGACCTCAAAAAAGTTAGTTACCCTGTGGCGATCGGGCAACCGGGCTGGGAGACTCCGATCGGAACCTCCAGCGTGTCGCAAAAGTATCAAGACCCTGTTTGGCAACACCCAATCACCGGAGAGAAGGTTTTACCCGGAAAAAGAAATCCCCTCGGCAAGTGGTGGATTGGGTTTGGGTCGGTCGGAAGCTTGCTGATCGGCTTTCATGGAACCAACGATGAACGACTAGTGGGTCAACCCGTGTCTCATGGTTGCTTAAGAATGAGAAATTCAGACATTGGAAAGCTTTACAAACAAATATCTACCGGAACACCCGTCACGGTAAAACCTTAAAACAGCAAAAAAAGGGCTTAGGATTGTAAATTAAATTAAGACCAGAGCTTGCGTACGGGCATGGCACTGCCGTGCCCATTGACCTTGCAAGTAACCGATATGATTGAATTCACGATCCTTAAGCTCCTCACCTCCAAGATTGTGATGAGACTTTTGACTATCGGCTTGGCTCTGACTCAAAGTTAGGCGCGTAGGCTTGCAGCAGAGTGCTAACTTGCGCCAAAATTTCGTCTTTTGATTTTTTGCCGATCGCTTGCCGCTCAGGAAAAAATTCGGGACGATCGAGGCTGCGAGCGATCGCGGCACCGACCTGTTGAGCAATGAGTCCTTGTAGTTCTTCTTTGGCTCGTTGACGTTGATAAACTGCACCTTCTTCAGTCGTGGCATAAAGCGGCAATAAGCGATTGAGCGCATAAGCCGCAATATCGCCGAGATCTAACGTGCGATCGCTCGTCGCTTCGATCTCCGCAACTCGTGCGATCGCCTCCGTCAACACTAATTCTTCCATCACATTGATAAATTGCTTTCGGGGAACTGCTACGACTTCGCCTGTTAGCAGCGCTCCCATCAGCCGATCTAAAGCCATATACTCTTCGATCAACAGTTCTGAAGCTGCATCGCAAATGCGCCCCACCTCAGCTTCCATTGCTGGTGTCAAATAGCCGTCTTGTAAGGCTTGTTCAACAATTTTGACTATACTCATAGCGCCTTTTTAAACTCCAAGCAGCAGTTTGATATAGACAACCCCCGAATCATTCTGCCCTAGATTCTGTGTCAAACAACACTTCAATTACGCAGAATTATAAAAAGTTATGCAGTTTGTGCAATAAGGGTGTGGCGATCGTTAAGAGATCGATCGCTCTTTTATGATTCCCTTAACAAACTCCCTGAAAACTTAGTATTCTAAAGTTTATAAACTGTAATATTTCTTCTAATATTTAGAACCCGTGCAAGAAGATTTCCGGTTAATCGTCGATCTCGTCTCGGTTTTGGCTGCCGCTGCCGCAGGAGGCTTGCTGGCTGCATTGCTTAAACAACCCGTCTTGCTAGGATATCTTCTGGCAGGCGTGGTGGTTGGCCCAACTGGGCTAGGGCTGATTAAAGAAGTTGTGCAGGTAGAAACACTGGCTCAGTTTGGAGTTGCCTTTCTCTTATTTGCACTGGGCGTTGAGTTTTCTTTCTCAGAGTTGAAGAAAGTCAAAGCCATCAGTTTGGGAGGCGGTGGGTTACAGATCACGCTGACGGTTTTGGTGACTACTCTGGTATCGCTTGGCTTAGGTTGGGTCACGTCTCCAGCCCAAGGCGTGTTTTTAGGGGCGATTCTCTCTCTGTCCTCGACTGCCGTTGTGCTGAAGTGCTTGATGGAGCGCAATGAAACAGGCACACCTTACGGACAGGTGATGTTGGGCATTTTGGTGGTGCAAGACTTGGCGCTCGGTCTGATGCTGGCAGTTCTCCCGGCACTAGATAAACCTGTAGAAGAAATTGGACTGGCAGTCGGTTGGGCGCTGATTCAGACTGGGCTTTTTGCCCTCGGCGCGATCGCTGCTGGAATTTGGGTGATTCCGCCGCTTTTGAGATTGCTGGCAAAAACCGAGAGTCGTGAGCTATTTTTGCTAGGAGTTGTGGCCATCTGTTTGGGCATTGCGCTGCTGACTGAGCATTTAGGACTGTCGATCGAAATGGGTGCCTTTGTCGCCGGGTTAATGATCTCAGAGGCAGAATACGCCGATCAGACGCTCACTTATGTCGAGCCACTCCGCGATATTTTTGCGTCGCTATTTTTTGCGTCGATCGGAATGCTGATCGATCCGGTCTTTCTCTGGAACAATATAGAGTTGATTTTAGGATTAGTCGCGATCGTATTTGTCGGCAAGTTTTTGATCATCACGCCTCTTGTCCGACTGTTTCGCTATCCCCTTAAAACGGCACTGATTGCCGGATTGGGACTAGCCCAGATCGGAGAATTTTCTTTTGTGTTGGCCAGTGAAGGCCTGTCACTAGGGCTAGTTTCTCGTCGCGTCTATCTGCTGATTTTAGGAACCACAGCCGTCACATTGGTGCTAACCCCTTTTGTGCTGCGATTGGTGCCCCGGCTCTTTACTTGGGCGGAGTCTCTGCCACTGCTCAAAAAATATCTTGAGGAAAGTGATGTGCCGTTAGCGATCGCCGACGATCTGCCGACCCAAAATCATGTCGTGGTTTGCGGCTATGGGCAAATCGGACGAAACATTGTGCGACTTTTGCAGGATCGTGGCTATCCAGTCGTGGTGGTTGACCAATCAGAAAGCCGGATTCAGCAAGTCCGAGAAGCAGGGCTGCCTTATATCTATGGCAACGCGGCGAGTCTGCACGTTTTAGAAAAAGCGGGGGTTGCTCACGCCCAAGGGATGGCGATCGCCTTGCCCGACCCGATGAGCACTCGTCTCTGCCTCAAGCGTGCGCTAGAAATTGCCCCTGATCTGGATATCGTCGTTCGTGCCAACCAGGGAAAAGACATTGAGTTGCTTTATCAGTTGGGCGCAAGAGAAGTCGTTCAGCCAGAATTTGAAGCCAGTTTAGAACTCTCAGCCCACTTGCTGAATGGTGTGGGTCTGCCCTTGCCAGCAATTCAGCGAGAAGTGCAGCAAATTCGCAACTCGCACTATTTAGAATTGCGTCCTGAGCGCCCGTCGGCTGAAATTTCTCGCGAGTTAAAAGCCGCAACCGAGGAGATGAACAGCAAGTGGTATCCGCTGCCTGAAGAATCGCCGCTCACAGGGATGACGTTAGAAGAAACCGATATTCGACGGTTAACGGGCGTGACCTTGATGGCAATTCGGCGAGCGGGTGGGGCTGAACTAGACTACCCCGATGCCGCCACCACGTTAGAACAGGGCGATCGCTTGCTAATTGTGGGCGAATCGGATGAGCTAGCCGCCTTTGACGAGTTAGCCAAAGGAGAAGCGGCGGTTCCGGCTGAAAATGCGTCGTGTCAGTGGATACAGGTGCTTGAAGATAGCACGATCGTCTGCAAAACCCTGGCGGAGTTAGATTGGCGACGGCAGTATAAGATTCAAATTCAGGCAATTCGGCGAGAAAACAAATTTTTGCGGTTTCCTGCCGATGATGTAGATGTGCAAGCAGGCGATCGCTTACTGCTGTGCGGAAGTTTTCACGCTTTAAACCAAGCGACGACTTCTATCTCGCCAAAATTTGAGCTTTCAATTCTGCCGATTTCCATCGATTCAGCAGAGCTTTAGGCTTTTGGTTTGACGTAAACGATCGCTTGTCGCCAAACAATCACAGGCTGGTCATACTGATCCAACACACAGATACAATGGTGGTCTTGCCAGCGCACTTTTCCGGTCAGCAAATCGCCCGTGACGAGTTTCATCTCAACTTCTTTTTCTTCACGAATCACGGTTTGAATTTGACGAACGCTCGGCAGTCCAGTATCTAGTTCAATAGCCATGCTGAGTTCCTTTCTTAAAATGATCAAGGGTTAGCAGTGAGAGTAGCATTTGCTGACCGCACCTTTATAGTTCCCTACTGCAACTCTACACATTCTGCGGATCGATACTTATGAGCCTCGAATTTGTCAAATATCACGGACTCGGCAACGATTTTATTTTGGTCGATAATCGTGCCTCAACTAAGCTTCGTTTGACCCCTGACCGAGCCGTTAAGCTGTGCGATCGTCACTTTGGCATTGGCGCAGATGGTGTAATCTTTGCTCTACCTGGGCAAGATGGCACCGATTACACCATGCGAATTTTTAACTCTGATGGGTCAGAGCCAGAAATGTGTGGCAATGGAATTCGCTGTCTGGGTCGATTTTTAGCAGACCTTGAAACCACCGATACCGAAGTCTCCAAGCAGAAATATCTGATTCACACACTGGCAGGCGTGATGACTCTAAAGCTCGAAGCAAACGGGCAGGTCACAGTCGATATGGGAATGCCTTACCTATTAGCCGCAGAGATTCCAACCAGCTTGGTGGATGCCGATCTCAAGGTCATTGACCAACCGCTAGACGTGGCGGGTCAAACCTGGCAGGTGACGTGCGTCAGCATGGGAAACCCTCACTGCATCACATTTGTGGAAGATGTGGCTGCGATTTCTTTAGAGCAAATTGGACCTCAGTTTGAACATCATTCAGCCTTTCCGCAGCGCATCAATACTGAGTTTATTCAAGTAGTGCGATCGGACTATCTAAAAATGCGTGTGTGGGAGCGAGGCGCTGGAATTACATTAGCGTGTGGTACAGGGGCGTGCGCTTCGCTAATTGCGGGTGTGCTGACGGGTAGGTGCGATCGCCGCGCCACGATCGAGCTACCCGGTGGCTGTCTAGAAATTGAGTGGGCAGCCGACGGACGAATTGCTATGACGGGCCCGGCGACGAGAGTGTTTGCAGGAAACTTAGAAGTGTGAATTAAATAATATCGGTTATTTACAAGAACAATGGGCACGGCAATGCCCTGATGCAACTTCCGGGATTTAATTCACGATCTGTAGGGCTGGTTTTCTAACTCAACCCTCAAACTTTTTAGTCGTTGTCCCAAGTTTCGTGCCCCATCAGATCACCGATGCGATCGCGCAACAAAAAATCACATTTTTCTAATTCGCCCTCCATACAAACCCATTCACGAGAAGGAATGTGCTTGCAGAGGCTATAAATTGGCTGCTGGCGGTTGACCACTCCTTTCTCTACGAGTTGGCGAACCTCGTCTTGAATCATGGTTAAAGAGTACTGTGCTAGTTGAACCATCATCGCCCTCCTGCAACTGGTGCCATAAATTGGAGCAAAACTTAAAATGTCAGGAAATTATTGTTATGTAGCTTCTACAATCGCGCTTTGTAGTAACCTATACTGAATAATTTCTATTTTCGGGGTGAACTCTTCCCAATCATATTAAGAACTGTTACAAATGTCAGTAAATTATAACTTTCTAACTGAAATTTTACAGCGCCTATTTTCGTGCCAATGCGATCGCAAGCTGAATCGCTGCCTTCATGCTGGTGGCATCAGCAACTCCTTTCCCAGCAATGTCAAAGGCAGTGCCGTGATCGGGAGACGTGCGAATAAATGGTAGCCCGATCGAGGTGTTAACTGCCCGATCAAACGCCATCAGCTTAACTGGAATCAGCCCCTGATCATGATAGAGCGCTAGATAACCATCGTGAGCTATTACAGGTGGATTCGCTCCATACCACGCCTGTCCTGGTTTTACCCAAAGCGTATCTGGTGGAATCAGCCCATCAAGTTGGGCTTGAGGAAAGCGGCAACGCATCTGCTCTAACCAGCCTAACAGCCAGTCGTGTTCTTCCCGTCCGAGTTGCCCTTGTTCGCCACTGTGAGGATTTAAACCTGCGATCGCAATTCGCGGCTGTTCAATGCCAAACGATCGCCCTAGACATTCGATCAGAAGTTCAAGTTTGAGCGTCATCAAGTCAGGCGTAAGCGCATCTGCCACTTGCCGCAGAGGAATGTGCGTCGTTGCCAGCAGAGTTCGCAACTGCCAGTCTGTATGGGGCGATCTTGCCACAAACAACATCCCAAATCGCTTCACGTTGGCTCGTTCTGCTAGCAACTCGGTTTGTCCTGGGTAGAGGTGTCCGGCTGCTTTCCAGGCAGATTTGGCGATCGGGGCAGTCACGATCGCCTCGAATTCTCCAGCCAGGGTGTGCGCGATCGCGGATTCTAAATACTGAAAGCTTGCAGCCCCACTAGCCGCATTGCCTATTCCCAAAGTAATTGGTTGCTCTAATGGAATATCTAAAAGAGTCAGCCGACTGGGATTTGCCAGATCGCAGGTTGCAGCCAAACGATCGTAAGTCTCTTGAAGATGAGCCTGACTGCCAACGATCGTCACCTCTGCACTATCAGTCACAGACGCATCAAACAACGCCTTTAAAGTCACTTCTGCCCCGATTCCAGCCGGGTCACCTACCGGAATCACTAAACGAACACGATTCATAAAGACGGAAAACTAAAGGACAGCGCAATCAGACAACCTCAAAACTTCTTCATCTACACCCTTTGCAGAAAACCCGCTACTGAACGGTTTACAATACTTTCTGCGGGTCTACTAACTTAAGTAAACACACCTGCTTACAAAACTGGGGTCACGATCGACCCATAAAATTCAAGTTTAGGAGGATTCGATCAATGTCTGGAGAGATGTTTAACGCTGCTATTCTATCGTTCACCCTGATTCCCATTGGCTTAGCCCTAGGATTTTTGCTGCTTAAGATTCAGGGTGGTGAGGAATAGTAAAGAGTGAAAAAAGGGGAAAAGCGAGAAAATTCTGCTTTGACCCTTTGCCTTTGATCAGTCGTCTGACTCATCAAGATGTTCAGCTACTTCTCGATAAAGGTTGAACACATGATTGTCTTTAAGAGAATAGAAAACATTGCGCCCCTGCTTGCGATAACCCACTAAACGCATCGCTCTGAGCGATCGCAGTTGATGAGACACGGCTGATTCAGTCATCTTGACAACAGCAGCGAGGTCACACACGCATAGTTCTTGAGTTGCCAATGCTGACAAAATTCGGAGCCGATTGGCATCTCCTAGCAGCGCAAAAAACTCTGCCATTCGCTGGGCTTTCTCGACGCTGATCAGGTCTCGGTTTAACTGCCGCACCTGACTCAGATCGACAGGATGTTGAATAGTGCAGTTTAGATCGTCAGAGGTCTGGCTGCGATCGACCTTAAAATCACTGACATGGGCAGAGTTTAAGTTACTCATAAAAGTTCATGTAGCTGAACCGCTTAAGCGATCAGCAGAGAAGAAGGCTGCTTTTAGGGTAGCTTAACAGACCCCAAGGCAACACATGCCCAATATGGCGGCTTGTTTTGAGGGACGATCGCAACACTCTTCTTGAGAATCTCATCTGAATGGGGGAAGTTTCTCCGTTTGGTCGAAATTTCTGATAGAATCTGACAAAAAGTTAACAATTCGTCACGAATTCCTCATGAGCTTATTAATTGTGGGTGCCACTGGCACTTTAGGAAGACAGGTGACTCGTCGCGCCTTAAGATGAGGGGTACGAGGTGCGGTGTTTGGTGCGGAGTCTTAAGAAAGCTGCCTTCTTGAAGGAGTGGGGCGCAGAGTTAGTAACGGGCAATATTTGTGATCCTGAAAGTCTCCCGCCAGCATTAGAAGGCGTGACAGCAATCATTGATGCGGCAACCGCCCGCGCCACCGATTCTCTCAGCATTCGACAGGTAGATTGGGATGGGAAAGAAAATCTGATTCGAGCCGCAAAAACGGCGGGCATCGATCGCTATATTTTCTTTTCTATTTTGGATGCTGAAAAGTTTCCCAAAGTGCCGTTGATGGAGATTAAAGCCTGTACTGAAAAGCTTTTAGCCGAATCAGGGTTAAATTACACTATCCTGCGTCCCTCTGGGTTTTTGCAAGGCTTAATTGGTCAATATGCGATTCCGATCTTAGAAGGGCAAGCCGTTTGGGTGATGGGTGACACCTCTGCGATCGCCTACATGGATACGCAAGACGTGGCTAAGTTCGCGGTGCAAGCGCTGAAGGTGCCTGAAACTGAGAAGCAATCCTTTCCAGTGGTGGGGTCAAGAGCCTGGGGTGCCTATGAGATTATTCGTTTATGTGAGCGGATGTCTGGCAAGCAGGCAAAAGTTTCACGGATGCCGATCGGCTTGCTGCGTGCCTTCACCCGCTTTGCCCGATTCTTTCAGTGGACTTGGAACATCGCCGATCGGCTGTCTTTCACCGAAGTGGTTGCAACGGGTAAACCCTTGAGTGCCCCGATGGATGAGGTCTATAAAACCTTTAAGCTAGACCCGGAGGATATGACGACATTAGAAGCTTATATGCAAGACTACTTCGGTCGGATTCTCAAAAAACTGAAAGAAGTCGAAGTCGCTCAGGCTCAAATCAAGAACAAGAAGAAGCCAACTGCCAAAGACGGTCGAACCTATCCCCGGTTTTAGATCGAGCGATGGGCGTTGAGTTGCTTAACTTAAATCTCATCGCTCTCATGGGGAGTGCTATAGTCCCAATTATTCGTTTTTCTGTTCTGATACGGACTTTTGCGCGTGCCTAAAGCTGGCATTATTTACAACGACGACAAACCGATCGCTTGTCAAACGGCTAGGGAGCTAAAAGATAAGCTAATTTCGTGCGGCTGGGAAGTCATTCTAGCAACGGGAGCGGGTGGAATTTTGGGCTACTCCACGCCGGGAAGCCCGGTTTGTCATGCTCCGATCGATCAGCTATCTCCTCCAGGGTTTGATGAAGCGATGCGCTTTGCTGTGGTGCTAGGAGGCGACGGCACTGTTTTGTCTGCGTTTCGGCAGGTGGCTCCTTGCAATGTGCCGATTTTGGCAGTCAACACAGGGCACATGGGGTTTCTCACCGAGACTTTGTTAGAGCAGTTGCCAGAAGCGATCGAGGCAGTTTTGGCAGGTGACTACGAGGTCGAAGAACGCACCATGCTACAGGTGCAAGTCTTTCGAGAAAACACCGTTCTTTGGGAAGCGCTCTGCTTAAACGAGATGGTGCTGCATCGAGAACCACTGACCAGCATGTGCCATTTTGAGGTTGAGATTGGCAAGCACACTCGCGTAGACATTGCGGCAGATGGCATTATTTTGTCTACGCCAACTGGCTCGACGGCTTATTCGCTCTCGGCGGGAGGGCCCGTGATCACGCCCGGAGTTCCGGTGATGATCTTGGTGCCAATTTGTCCGCATTCGCTGGCATCTCGCGCTCTGGTGTTTGCTAACAGTGAGCCTGTGACGATTTTTCCGGCAAACCCCAACCGCTTAGTGATGACTGCCGATGGCAATGCTGGATGCTATGTGTTGCCCGATGATTGTGTGCGGGTACAGCGATCGCCCTACCTGGCTCGTTTCGTTCGCCTCCGCCCGCCAGAGTTTTTTCATCTGCTGCGCGAGAAGCTAGGATGGGGCTTACCTCACATTGCAAAACCTACTTAAGTAACCAATGATTGCCAGACGTGTTACAACAGTGCTGAGATTAAAACCCTTTATTCCCCAGGTTTTATGAGTATTGCCACCCTTGATCACAGCCCTTGCGTTCTGATCATCGAAACAGACGAGACCCTAGCTCACAGCGTCAGTTTAGACCTGCAAGAGTCTGGATATGGGACGATCGTCACCCATGACGCAGCGAGTGGTTTGCGCCAAGCAACCGAGCGGCATCCGGCTTTAATTGTGGTCGATCGGATGCTGTCAGGAGAATCAGGACTGGCGTTTTGCAATCATCTGCGCGGCACGGGAATGCGAACCCCTGTTTTGCTGTTGATGGCACGAGATGCTGTAGACGATCGGGTGGCTTGCTTAGAGGCTGGAGCCGATGATTATTTCCTCAAGCCTTACCGGAGTGATGATTTTCTCAAACTAGTTAAGCTCTATCTAAAAGTCGATGCTCCCGGCGCAGAGCAGTTGAGATTTGGAGATCTCGTGTTAGATCTGGCGATCCGCCAAGCGTTGCGAAATGGGCGCGCGATCGACTTAACGATGAAAGAGTTTGATTTGCTCAAATGTTTGATGGAGCATCCGCGTGAAGTTCTGACTCGTGAGCAAATTTTAGAAAGCGTTTGGGGCTACGATTTTGTCGGCGAATCGAACGTGATTGAAGTCTACATCCGCTATCTGCGCTTGAAAATCGAAGACGAAGGCGAGAAGCGGTTAATTCAGACTGTACGTGGCGTAGGATATGTGCTGCGGGAAGCGTAGGTGAAGGTAAATGAGCGCAAATAAACTTGCTAAATCTGAGTTAGGTCGTCGTGTTAAATGGGCAGGGCTAGGGTTGGGTCTACTGCTAATAGGCTGTTCTCCTGCGCCGACGGCTTCGGTGTCTGCGACTCAAGCGGCTAGTTCGTCACCTCTCATGCAAGCCAACGCAAATTTGGGACAGAGTTTGCAAATCACGGCTCAAGCGCCGATCGGTAAAAAAGTCATTCAGCTAGAAGTCGCCAAAACGCCGCAAGAGCAAGAAATTGGCTTGATGGGTCGCACCAGCTTGGCAGACGATCGGGGAATGCTGTTTATCTTTAGCCCCGCCAGACCTACCCAGTTTTGGATGAAAAACACCTTGATCAACCTGGACATGATCTTTCTTTATAAAGGTGTAGTCAAGGCGATCGCGGTGAATGTGCCTCCCTGCACTTCTGATCCCTGTGCGACTTACGGCTCGACTCGCGATGCGATTGACCAGGTGATTGAGCTACGCGGCGGACGATCGACTGACTTAGGGTTGAAGGTTGGCGATCGAGTTCCGGTTCAGTTTCTCAAAACGGGTAGATCTGCCCAAAATTAATTTTTGATGCATCCATTTGTTTAACTTCGGCTACGATAGACCGATGTTAAATAGTTCTTCTGCAACCTGTCTTTAGATAGATTTATAGTTCTTCAGCCCTATGTAACTTAGAGGCTTATTTTCTGAGCCGTCATTTTAAGGCAGTTAAATTAACGTGAGTTCGATAGAAGTGGTTCACTCCGATGATGAATTCGGGAAGCCCCCTAAATCCCCCAAAATTGGGGGACTTTGAACCGGAAATTTTGGCTTGAAGTCCCCCAAGTTGGGGGATTTAGGGGGCAGAAGCCGCTGAGAACGAAGCGAAAAAACTCGTCGAACTCACGTTAAATTAGCAACGTTTTAAGTTGGCTCACTGCGGAGATTGAGCCTTGATCTAGGTGTGGGTGGTTGAAAAAAGATCTTCTAGTCCAGATTAAAGAGTGGCTACTGACAAATATCGAAAAGCAGACTATCGATTCAAGATAGGGTCACTCAGGAGATGAGAGCATAATGGCACCTACAACCCATTCAAAATTTATTTGCTTTTTACGAGAAGAGTTAGCGATTTCTGACTCTTCGATCGCGTTTGCCCTTAGACACCGAGAACAAAACAACGGGCCTTTGCCGATGATTCTTTGGCAATATGGGCTAGTGACGCTGCAACAGCTTGATCAAATTTATGACTGGCTAGAATCTGCCAAAGGTTAGACCCTGCTATCGCTGCGATCGGGGTTTAATCAGACGGACATCTGCTGAGTAGCATCCGTGAAAATCTTATTCCTTAATTACAGTGGAAAGCTGGGAGGTGCAGAGTTAAGCCTACTCGACCTTGCAAAAGTTTATCCAGATGCTCTGCTAGGCTTATTTGAGGACGGGCAGTTTAGGCAATTAGCCGAGCAAAACCAGGTGCCTGTCAAAATCTTGAGTGATAGAACGATCGCGGTTCGCAAAGAAAGCAGTTGGCTGGTGGGGTTAAGCAGTTTGGGTTCGTTGATTCCATTAGTGGCTAACGTGACGCAACTTAGCCGCGACTATGACTTAATTTATGCCAACACTCTAAAGGCTCTGGTTGTGGGCGCATTCGCGAGCTTGATTGCTCGTCGTCCGCTCGTCTTTCATCTTCACGATATTCTCTCACTTGACCACTTTAGTCGCGCAAATCGTCGGCTGACCGTCGCGCTATGCAATCGGTTTGCCTCGCGGGTGATCGCGGTTTCTCAAGCCAGCCTAAACTCGTTTATTGAAGCGGGAGGTCGTCCAGAAATCGGAGTCAAAGTTTACAACGGCTTTCAGCTCCAAGACTATAGCGACGATGACCCTGACGAGAAACGGCAACACAACACGGCTCAACAACTTCGCGATCGGTTGGGACTTGACGATCGTTTCGTAATCGGGCACTTTAGCCGTCTCTGCGCTTGGAAAGGGCAACACATCTT
The DNA here is from genome assembly GCF_001895925.1 of Phormidesmis priestleyi ULC007. Lineage (GTDB taxonomy): Bacteria > Cyanobacteriota > Cyanobacteriia > Leptolyngbyales > Leptolyngbyaceae > Phormidesmis_A > Phormidesmis_A priestleyi_A. Next base: position 101,350 of record NZ_MPPI01000006.1, read on the forward strand.
AATCGATGCCCTGACTCATTGTCCTCCAGACGTAACTGCCGTTTTAGTCGGAGATGACTTATTTGGTGAGCAAGATTATGTGCAAGAACTGCATGACCAAGTAGCGCGATTGGGCTTAAGCGATCGAGTTCACTTTTTGGGGTTCCGCTCAGATGTCGTGCCATTGATGAAGATGTGTGACTTAATCACGCACACGTCAACCACAGCAGAACCGTTTGGACGAGTGATCGTAGAAGCCATGCTGTGTGGAAAGCCGATCATCGCGGCTGATGCGGGAGGCGTGTTAGAGATTGTTGAACCAGGGGTGACTGGCTGGTTGGTGCCTCCGGGCGACGCTCAACGGTTAGCAGAAACGATTAACCACTGTCGAAACTATTGGCAGGAAACCCAGACGATCGCGCAGCAAGGACGACAGCAAGCAAAGCAACGCTTCAATCTCACAGTGACTCGGAAGCAGATTCGGCACCTTTTAGAACAAGTGATCGCCGCTAGATCTCCTCAGCCCGGTAGGTCGCTCGAACTGCGGCAATAGTTAGATGGATAGATGCCGCGATCGGGAGATTTTTACAATGATTCTCACTTCGGGGGGAGGTAAATCTCCTGTCCTTACGCCATTCTCAGGAGGATTAGCCGTAAGTCTGGCAAGTATGACAGTGAATAATTCTTCTGTAAGCGTGTTTCTGCCTGCTCTAGCGGGAGGTGGTGCCGAGCGAGCAATGCTGCACCTGGCGCAGGGGTTTGCCGATCGCGGTTTAAGGACAAATCTAGTGCTTGCAGAAGCCGAAGGAGACTATCTTAAGCAAGTTCCGGCAAACGTCAGGCTGGTGGATTTAAAGTCTAAGTTTCCAGTGGTGTTGTCAAAGACAAGGGCATTGCAGCGTCATTTGCAGCAAGAACAACCCACGGTTTTATTTTCAGCGCTAGATATTGTTAGTTCTGCTCTCTGGGCTAAGTGGAGTGCGCGAGTTCCGACTCGTGTGGTGATGTGCATCCAAACCTATCTATCTGGACAATTTCAAGAGCATCAGCCTAACACGATGGGAAAACTTCGACCCAAGTTAGTGCGCTGGCTTTACCCAAAATCAGATGATCTGGTGGCAGCTTCTCAAGGGACTGCCGAAGATCTGGCACAAATCACCTCGCTTCCCCTAGAGCGGATTCGAGTGATCTACAATCCAGTCGTCACGCCTGAAGTTTTAGAGAAAAGCCAAGAGCCGATCGCTCATCCCTGGTTTTTGCCAGCAGAACCGCCCGTGATTTTGGGCGTTGGGCGGTTAGTGAGTCAGAAAGATTTCTTTACGTTGATTAATGCATTTGCGCTAGTGCGACGGCAGCGCCCGGCTCGATTGATGATTTTAGGCGAAGGTGAACAACGCCCACAGCTAGAGCGGCTGATCCGCGAATTGAATTTAGAAGCGGATGTGTCACTACCGGGGTTCGCAGACAATCCCTACGCTTATATGGCTCACGCCTCGGTGTTCGTGCTTTCGTCTAAATTTGAAGGATTTGGCAATGTCGTTGCAGAGGCGATGGCAACCGGAACCCCGATCGTCTCCACAGATTGCCCTAGCGGCCCGGCGGAGATTTTAGACTATGGCACTTATGGCGAGTTAGCGCCAGTTGCTGATCCGCCCACTCTCGCCAAAGCCATTTTAGACACCCTCGACCATCCCATTCATGCAACGGTTTTGAAACGGCGATCGCTAGAGTTTTCGACCGATCGCGTGATTGACCAATACATGGAAGTTTTAGAGAGATTGACGCACCTCACCTAATGCGAATCCTTCACGTTCTCAACGATATTCAAAAGATCGGCAACGGCATCATCAATGTGGCGATCGATTTGGCTTGCCTCCAAGCTCAAGCGGGTCATGATGTCGCTGTCGCATCGGGCGGCGGTGAGTTTGAGGCGCTGTTAGCTGACTATGGAGTGCGGCACTTTAGGTTTGATCAACGCCGCCGACCTGTGCCATTAATCAAAGCCGCCCAGCGCTTTTGGAAGATCGTGGAGGCGTTTGAGCCAAACGTTATCCATACTCACATGATGACTGGGGTCGTCTTGGCAAAACTGCTTAAAGGCAGTGCCAATTACGCGATCGTAGCTACGGTTCACAATGAGTTTCAGCGCAGTGCAATTTTGATGGGACTTGCCGATCGCGTCATCGCCATTAGTCAAGCCGTCGCGATTTCGATGCAGCAGCGAGGCATTCCGGCTAGCAAACTGCGAGTCGTTACCAATGGCACGTTGGGCAGTCCTCGCTGTCGCCCGTTGTCTGAGATCGAACCTCTCCCCTTACACCGTGCCGCTATCACAACGGTTGCAGGCATGTTTCACCGCAAGGGGATTAAAACACTGATTGATGCCTTTACTGAAATGTTTACTAGTCTGGCTGATTTTCCCGTTCACCTTTATTTGGTCGGAGACGGCGACGATCGGGCCGAGTTTGAGCGTCACGCCCAAAAAAGTCCAGTCGGCGATCGCATTCATTTTGAAGGCTTTCAGCCAGAACCACAGCGCTATTTGCTGGCAACTGATATCTTTGTGTTGGCATCCGATCGAGAACCCTTTGGGCTAGTGCTTTCAGAAGCGCGAGAAGCCGGGTGTGCGATTGTGGCCACTCAGGTAGATGGCATTCCTGAAGTCTTGGAGGGCGGAAAAGCCGGACTATTAGTACCACCCAGAGACGCATCTGCCTTATCAAAAGCGTTGATCCAATTGCTATCTCACCCAACGCAGTTAGAGATGTGGAAACAACGGGCACCGCAAAACTTAGAGTGGCTATCGGTGAAACGGGTGCATCAAGAAACATTAGAGGTCTATGAGGATGCAATCCGAGGCTTTGATCTATGACGAGTCAATTTTCTAAACGAGTGAGTATGTTGAATCGATCGAGCTTTTTCCTAATTCTATTGAGTCTCAGCCTGGTCGATCCCAGCTTTGCTCAAACCCCTCAACCGCCTCGATCAAATTCTCCAGCGTCTAGTTCCGCACCGAGTCCGGCTCTGCCTGTTGACCAAGGCTATCTGTTAGGAGCGGGTGACAAAATCAAGCTCGACATTTTTAGCGTGCCAGAATATAGCGGCGACTATCAAGTGTTGGCTGACGGAACGTTGAATTTGCCTCTAGCAGGCAGCGTCACGGTAGAGGGGCTGACGATCAAGGACGCATCGACAGCAATTTCTAAGAAATTCAGTGAATGGCTAACTCGCCCGATCGTCACCGTCAGCTTAGTGGCATCGCGACCGATTAATGTAGCGGTGTCGGGGGAAGTGACTCGCCCCGGCTCTTACACTACGACGCTGACCGAAGGGGGCATTCCGACTTTAACCAAAATGCTTCAACTAGCAGGCGGCATGAGCCAGTCAGCCGATCTTCAGCGAGTGCAAGTGTTGCGGCGATCGAGCAAGGGCGGTGCCCCTCAAGTACGCACCGTTGATTTGCGACAACTGCTGCTCACGGGCGATATCAGTCAAGACCTGCCCCTGCGCGATGGGGATAGCATTGTTGTTCCGGCATCTACTGCTGTGAATATAGATGACGCAAACCTGATCGCCTCTTCTAGCTTTTCGGTCAGCACCGATCAGCCGTTGAAAATCGTGGTGGCGGGTGAGGTCAATCGTCCTGGCCCTCACAGTATTAAAAGCGAGGCGGTGCCGCAAACTCAAACGGGCGGGACGGCTCCGACGATCGGCAATAAGGTGCAGGTGCCGACGGTGACACGAGCGCTGCAAATTGCCGGAGGAATCACGCAATCTGCCAACATTCGCGAGATTGAAGTGCGAAGACGAACTAAAGCTGGATCTGATCAGGTGATGAAGGTCAACTTGTTTCAACTGCTGCAAGCGGGCGATTCGCGGCAAGATATTTCGTTGCAGGATGGCGATCGGGTGATCGTTCCCACCGCCGCGACGCTTTCTCCAGCCGATGCGACGATTTTGGCTCGTGCCAGTTTTTCGCCTGATGCGATCGTGGTCAATGTCGTCGGCGAAGTGGCTAAACCCGGAACGGTTCAGCTTCCGCCCAATACGACGCTTAATCAGGCACTTTTGGCAGCAGGCGGATTTAACACGCGCGCCAAAAAGCGAGAAGTTAGTTTTCTAAGACTCAACCCTAACGGAACGGTCGATCGCCGTGATATTGCCATTAACTTTAATCAAGGCATCAACGAGCAGAGCAATCCGCCGTTGCGAAATAACGATACGATCGTGGTCGGCAAGTCAGGGCTGGCTGGCATCGGCGATACTCTAGGGACGATCTTCGCACCTCTGTCGGGCTTTTTGGGCATCTTTAACATCTTTCGCTGATGTCCTGAGCAGAATTTGGACGTATTTAGCGCAGATCTCTCGCTGACTCAGTGATAAGTGGGAGGTCTGCGCTACGATCTTGTTACGGGATTTTGAAAAATAGACTCAATGATAAGTTTCTTTTATATTAACAATTTACCCATTCTATTAAATCAGTCTTTACTTTCTGACCGCTCTATCGAGTTCAGACTACACTTTGTAAGACTAGAAAAACCTCTACTTCACAAGGGAGAGTGGGCATAGTGTGTGGTTTCATGAGAAATCTGATTCGCAAACACATCTTTATATAGATGGTTGAATAGCAATCTTGGTGAAGTATGAGTGAGTTAGACCGTTGCTATCGAATTTTGGGACTCGAACCCGGTGCCTCACTAGAAGAAGTGAACCAGGCGTATAAAGACCTGGTGTTTGTTTGGCATCCCGATCGCGTGCCTAAAGACAATCCTCGGTTGCTCAAAAAAGCAGAAGACCAAATTAAAGCAATTAATCACGCACGAGATACGCTGCGAACCCAAGCGCGTGAGCGTCCAGCCCCAAAAGCGCAGCCTGCACCCACCCCGAAACAAGCTTCAACCTACTATCAATCTTATTATTACCGTCCGCCTCAGCCTAATTCGCAGACTTCTCAGGGGGCGAGTCATTCTCAGACCCATGGGCATTCTCAAAAGGATCGTGCTCAAAACGGGCAGTCTCAGAATGGGCATCAAGCCAATAGTGGACAGACTCACGCTCAGTCAAAAGATCAAAACTACTATACGCAGTCTCACTATCGACCGGAATATCATCGATCGCCTGACCCTCAAACGCATCAGGCAAATACGCAAACCCAGCGCCCACAGCCTAGCCCCCCACCTGCGAGTCCTTATCCTCACTCGCCTTATCATCCGCCCCAACAGCGTGCCCATACGCCCCCTAGACCGCAGACTCCTGACTTGAGCGGAACTGATTTGAGCGGGCAAAACCTTCAAGAAAGAGATTTGTCGGGTCGTAATCTTAGCCACGCAAACCTGAGCAATGCCAACTTGAGTGACGCTTTTATGCACAAGATCAATCTAGACGGAGCAAATTTGCACAAGGCAAACCTGTTTAGAGCCAACTTGCTTCAGGCGAGTCTCAACAAAGCAGACTTGCGAGAAGCGAATCTGATTGGGGCAGATTTGAGTGGGGCAGATTTGCGCGGGGCAGATTTGCGCGGGGCAAAGATTGGGTTTGACGATCGCATCATGGTCAAACTCACCGGGGCGTTTCTCACGGGAGCCATCATGCCCAATGGTCGAGTGCACGAATAAGGTGCCTTGCTAACGTTAGAGAATAGACCTCATGCATGAACCTGGACAGCCCTCCTCACAAAGCAGGGCTAGTTCATAGAACAAAAAATAATGTGATGAACTAGCCTTGCTAAGGAGGAGGGAGCTGGATCTTTGTTCCCTCGCCTTTGGGGTGAGGGAGAACTTAGCCATTCATACCGCAATTCAGCAACGCCAGATTATTGTCATTTTAGTCTTTAAGCTCCCAACGTCAATTTCCACCAGTTCAGCGTTCCTATATCATTGGCGATTGAATCTATAATGCGTAGCTGCCAGCGTCCTTGTGTTTGTTGACTAAAAAACTTTCTCAGCGTTGGCGTGGTTTGCAGCGAGTAAATCGTTTGCAGTTTTGTCCTGCGTCCTAACGTGCGACCTTGCAGCATCACGGCACTGCCAGATGGCGAAACCAAACTAATTTCTAAATCACCCAGATAAGTGTGATCAATATCCAGTGCAACTTGCACATCGCGCACGATCGCACTGTCTGCGACCTGAATCACGCTCACAATGCCTTGAGGATTGTTGTCAGGAATGGCGATACTCGTATTGTTTTGCAATTGAATCGATCGCTGTGATGCCGCGAGCATTGCCCGTTTTTGAACTGCCATCTGAACGGCTTTTGCCGCGTTGACTTTACCATAGCCAAACCAGTCACAGCGCCCATTCGATTCATACGTGCCTTTCCGCAAGCCCAACTGCGGATCAGCATCACTATCGACAATTTTGTCGGCAGATTGCTGCAAAACTTGTCGCACTTCTTGAGCCGTCAACTCAGGATTTGCCGACAGCACTAATGCTGCGATTCCTGCTACAAGCGGTGTTGCGCTCGACGTGCCGCCAAACTCTGAGGTGAAGCTACTCGCGTCATAACCCGCCGCGTTGACTCGATCGGTGGTGAACACCCCCAAGCCCTGAAGCTGAACTTTGACCTGTGGCGGCGTTGCCACATAGCCCAAATTAGGTAATCCAACTCCTGGAGGCGCATTGTTACTGGGCGCACACACCGAAACTTCTGCACCCCAATTACTGTAGGCAGCCTTCTTGTTTAAACTGGTGGAGGCAGACACCGTGATGATGTCTGGATGCACGCTAAAACCGCCTAACCATTTGGTGTCACCACTGATGGTGGTATTACTGACCGCATCGCGTGGCCAGCCGGATTCATTCACCGTTCCATTCGTGGGGCGGTTGGCATTGCCAGCAGCAAACACAATCACGCAGCCTTTACCGTTACGTCCTTCAGTGGCAGCGCGAGTCAGAGCCGCTCTCATCCGCAGGGATAGCGGAAAATAAACGGCACTCGGTCCCCAGCTACAGGAGATCACTGCCGCGCCTTTGGTCGTTGCCCAATCAAACAGCGACTCGATCGTATCGTCATCCAGAAAGCCCGTTGTCCGAATGGGCATTAGCGCACATTCGGGAGCCGCTCCCACGACCCCGAAGCCATTCTCTTCAGCGACGGCAACCCCCGCGCAAGAAGTGCCGTGATCTTCTCCAGCTTCGTCGGGGTCGGGGTCAAAATCATCGCCTTTAAAATCTCTGGGTGCAACGATTTTGCCGACTCCCTGAAAATCGGGATGGTTGAGATCCATGCCGTCATCCATCACAGCAACGACGATCGAGCGGCTACCTCGCGTCACATCCCAGGCTTGTTCGGCAAACACATGAGAACCGGACGTTAAGCCAAACCCGCCTGTGTGATTGAGGTGCCACTGTTTAGCATAAAGCGGATCTTTGGGGCGATAGTGCGATTGGGTTTTGACGATCACATTCGGCTCGGCAGTCATCACATCGGTGCGAGCAATCAACCGATTAGTCATCTTCATCGGGTTTTCTTTTGCGTCTGACGTGAGTTCAAACACAAAAGCATTGTTAACGCCCACGATCGGTTTGACCTGCCTCAACCCCAACTCTGATGTGATGGTAGCGATCGTTTCTGCACTGACGCTAGGCGCAAACTGAATCGTCACCTGATTGGTCAAATAAATTCGTGAGGCGGGATTGTCTTTAACCTGGTAAACGTGACTGGCATACTCTACCGTGTCGGCTTGACGAACCTCGTTCAGCACCTGATCTTTTTGTGCCGGGTTGACCACAAACTCTGTTAACTCAGGCGGAGCGGTGCCCGGAGCGACCGTTGCAGGAAACCGATTGGCTAAATCTCTAGCTTGTTGACCCGACCCCGCGTGGACTGTGAAGCGATCGTCTACCTTTTCTAACAGCAGTTCTTCGCCGCCGCGCTGTAGAATCTTGCCTCGACTCTCTTCAGCGACACTGGCATTGGCAGGTTGATTTTGAGCAGAATTTGGCACATTGGATGGGTTAGTCATAAACGCCTCACCGCAAACTATTCTCAGTTTAGTCTTCGAGTCAGGAATCTATGCTCAAAATTCTTGGTTCGGACAGCGATCGACCCCACAATTCAAGTCACTGGGAACTTATTAAAAAACTTCGCGTCGCTATTAAATACAGTCAGGATATGAAGCTCTCTGATTGTGGTTAGTTAGTCGCGATCTCGCTCTGAAAGGGTCGCGTAGTGATAAAATACCCGAAGTCTAAAATTGTCCTCTCTCTGTAAATACGAAAGGTCATTCATGGTACTTGCTGGAACTGTTCGCCGCCTTTATCTCCCAGGATTGATTTCACTATCAGTTTTGGCAAGTTTGACATTGACCAGAGCCGTGAGTGCCCAAACTCCTGCACCTTCGTCACCGCCTGGCACCATTCAACCCGACAACGATGCGCTCCGCGTTCAAAATGACAGCCTTCTCAGCGCTCAAGGCGGGCAGCGGCTGATGGATGAGTCCACCAAAGCCGTTAACAGTCAAAACTATCCGTTAGCCACCAAAAAGCTGCAAGAAGCGCGTCAGGTGTTTAACCAGCTTTCCAATTTCTATCAACAATTAGCAACTAGTTTTTCTGGCATTGATAATCGGGTGGCAGATAGCCAACGCAAGAAAGCCCTCGAAGCGGCTCAAATGCGGGATCAGGCAACCTATCAACTGGCGCTCGTGCATCGGGCCCAAAATCAGCCAGAATTAGCAGTGCCTCTGCTGGTGCAGATCATCGGCAGTCAACAGCCTACCCGCGATTTAGGACAAAAGTCTTATCAACAACTGCTAGAACTTGGCTTCGTGGATGCGCCGTTTCCAAATCGGGCTACTCAACCCACTAAGTAGGGTTAGTGCCCCCGTGCCTACCCCTGGCGGAGGGCAACCACGGGAGGATTGCCTCTACCCAATGCCGAAAATTAACCTACAAGGCTAACAAAATGTGAATTCGATGCAGCTTTTCGCTACGGTTGCAAATCCGGGCTGCCCCCTAAATCCCCCAAAATTGGGGGACTTTGAACCTCAATTCTGGGCTTAAAGTCCCCCAGAATTGGGGGATTTAGGGGGCTGAAGCGCTGAAGAACGAAGCGAAAGAACTCATCGAACTGACGTTAACAAAAATTCTTTAGCCAACTTCCTAGCAATCCTGTGATCACGCTCGGTTGTTCGAGGTGAGCCAGCACTCCTGACTGAGGCAAGACTGCAAATTCCTGTACCGCTTGAGGGTTTAGCCCCGCTAGTCGTCGCCCTAAAGCAACATTGGTGAACTGTGCCAACTCTCCCCACAAAATCGACGTGGGCACAGTTAACTGAGTCAGATACAGCGACAAATCAAAATAGAGATCGCCGCGCAAAAATGCCAGGGCAGAATATTCGGCGTTGGGCTGTTGGGCAGACTCTAAATAAGCCGCAACCATTTCATCGGTGATGCGGCTGCGATCGCCAAACAAAAACTGTTCCAAAAAGTTACGCACGGCAATCTCATTCGTCGCCCCGATCGCGTAGATCAGGCGATCGAGGATCGGCGTATTGATAATCTGAAGCGGAATTCTTCGCCCTGCACCTTGCCCAAAGTCGTCAAATCCAGATGGACAGACGAGATAAAGTGACTGAAAGAGCGCTGGTTTTTGCACCGCAAGCCGAACCGCGATCGCGCCCGTTAGCGAAGATGCCACCACCGCAACTGGCGAGGACGATACTTGCTGAATCAGTTCGGCGATCGTGATCAAATAATCCTCAATTCGATAGTCTCGCATCGGATGGGCAGAGTTGCCCCAGCCCAGCAAATCGGGCGCGATGACGTGATGCGTATTGGCAAACGCCGCATACACTTTTGACCATTCATAAGCCGAAGAACCGCCCCCAAAACTGTGGAGAAACACGATCGGCGGACGCGGCGACTCCTTGATCGTCCAAGGTGCCGCGACTGGGGTGTAATAAGCGATCTCACCCAGCGAAGTCTGAATATTTTTCTGACCAAATCCTGGAGGTTGAAACTGTACCATTCTGCTCTATCACACTCGTTTATTTGGAGATTAACGCAGTTTGCGATCGAAATGTCATCGCTCGATCGTCAGATTCGTTAAGCTGGAGATCTCTTAGTTTTGCGAGGACAACCCTAATGGCTCAATGGGATGCAGGTCGATTTGTGCAAACCCTGGCATACTTTGAGGTGATCCCTCTCGTAAGCTGGCTTCAGAAAATGTTTCAAGGTGACACGCCTTCTCAGCCGATTAACCCTCAGTCAGACGTTTTGTTTGACTTTAGCAATCCGTCAGGCACGATCAATCTCTGGGGAGCCTTGGATGATGTGGTGATGGGAGGGGTTAGCGCCAGTTCGTTTCAGCAGATCGATCGCGCGGCGCTGTTTACGGGCACTGTCTCGACTGAAAATTCGGGTGGCTTTGCCTCAGTTCGGACTCGCAATTTTGAGCCTGCTGTCAATCTTTCAGGCTACGAAGGCATTGAACTGCGTGTTAAGGGCGACGGCAACCGCTATAAGTTTATCGCTCGTGATGACGAGACGTGGGACAGCATCGCCTATACCTATTCATTTGACACCGTGGCTGATGAGTGGCTCACCGTCAACATTCCGTTTGCAGAGTTGGTTCCAGCATTTCGGGCAAAGACGCTGAAAGATGCTAACCCGATCGCTACTCAACATCTGCGATCGCTGCAACTGATGCTGAGTAAATTTGAGTATGATGGGGCACTCAATCCCAAATTTACTCCCGGCACGTTTCACTTATACGTCGCAACCATCAAGGCTTATCGCGGTTCTAGCGTTTAGCGCTTGCAACTACACCATTGCTCTCAGTAGAATGCCAGTGCTACTCTTGCCAAAGCTGCTGCTGTTCCCTTGCAATACATTCAACCGCTCATTCCCCATCTCAAGCTAGAATCCAACAATTCAGAACTCAATCACCTTCGCACTGAAGACAAAACCGCCCACCATTGGTATCGGTTTATTTTGTCGTTTCCGCCGCATTTAGTGCAGGATTATTTAGAAAAGTTTGGGGTCAATGAGTCGCATCAAGTTCTCGATCCGTTCTGTGGAACAGGCACCACAGTGGTTGAATGCAAAAAGCTAGGAATTCCCAGCGTCGGGGTTGAGGCGAATCCGATGGCGTGGTTTGCAGGAACGGTAAAACTCGATTGGAGTCTTGACCCCGATGAGCTGTTGCGCCACGCTGATCAGATTGCTAAAGCGACCGAAAAAAGGCTCGATCGCACCGAAGAACCCTGGCAAACGCTACCCGAAGATCGCTTAAAATTGCTGCTCAAAAACTCAATTAGTCCATTACCGCTTCACAAATCGCTGGTGCTGCTAGAGCAAATTAAACAACATACTGACTCGCCCTATCAGCGTCACGAATTGTTAGCTTTGGCTAAAGCGTTAGTTTTTTCGATTAGCAATCTTCACTTTGGACCAGAAGTGGGAGTCGGTAAGGCCAAGACCGATGCTCAAGTCGTCGATTCGTGGCTCGAAGGCATAGAAGCGATCGCTGCTGATCTCCGTTGTCTCAAAACTCTGCCTGACACGAGCGCGATCGTGCATCATGCCGATTCTCGCCAACTAGCTGACGTTTTAGAGCCTAACTCGATCGACGCTGTGATTACGTCACCGCCCTATCCCAACGAGAAAGACTACACGCGCACGACTCGCTTAGAATCTGTGATTTTAGAATTTATCAACGACAAGGCAGAACTGCGAACTCTCAAAAAAGGCTTGATGCGATCGAATTCTCGCAATGTCTATAAAGCCGACGACGACGATCGCTGGGTTGCCGATCATGTTGAAATTCAGCGCATTGCTAATGCGATCGAAGCCAAACGGATCGAACTCGGCAAAACGAGCGGCTTTGAGCGAATGTATGCGAGAGCTACCCGGCTTTATTTTGGCGGCATGGCGAGACATCTGGCAGATTTGCGTCATGTTTTGCGCCCAGGTGCCCAGCTTGCTTACGTGGTCGGTGATCAGGCATCCTATTTGCGTGTCATGATCCGCACGGGGACGCTCTTGGCAGATATTGCAAAATCCCTTGGCTATGAAGTCGTCAGCATTGATCTATTTCGGACTCGATTAGCGACCGTCACTCAAGAACAGTTGCGTGAAGAAGTCGTCGTTTTGCGCTGGTCGGGTCGTTAAAAATTGTGTAGTGAAACCGGAGAAACACCGATTCATTGTGTATTTGATCAATGCGAATCGTTATACGATCGCGCTAATCACAACGTCAGTTCGACAGAAGCGGTTTGCTCCGGTTGTGAAGAAAGCCCCCTAAATCCCCCATTTTGGGGGACTTTGAACCGGAAGTTTTGGCTTGAAGTCCCCCATTTTGGGGGATTTAGGGGGCAGAAGCCGCCCACAACAAAGCGAAAAACCTCGTCAAACTGACGCTAATCACAAATTTACTGGAGTTAGTGATGTCTCAATCACTTCAGCAACAACAGGGTCATTATCGCTACGATCCCACCCAAATCAGTCAGGCTGCCCCGGCTCGAATCTTTCCCCACGCTGGAGAAGATGGTGCATTACGATACATTCTGACTGAGCTACGCCACAATTTGCTAGAGCGGGGGCAACTTTCTGCGCCGTTGACTTGGGCACTAGAGCAGATCGAATCGGACGATCATACGCTCCATGAAACCTGGTTAAAACTGACAACGCTACTGGTCGATTTCGAGATTTTTCAGTCTGATTTGTTTAACTTTGATTTGCCGCCAACCGAGCAGTTTAATGTCGAATTTGTGCAGTTGCGGCGCAAGATGGGAGAAGCCCTAAATAACGCAGAAAAGGCAGCGAAAAAAGTTAATTCTAATCAGCCGAATTTTGCTCAAGCTCAACGCCTCCAGTTTTATCAGACTTTAAAAGAACACGGACGATCGCGCCCCAAAATTATTAAAATTCACGATCGAGACGGTGGATTGAGCGATCGTGAGTTTGCGCGTCAGCGCCTCGCCGGGCCGAACCCAACCTCATTACAGCGAGTCAGCGATCGAGTAGATTTAGCAGATTGGCAAGGCGATCAAGTCTGCTCTACCTCTAGCGGAACTGCTGTGATTCTTGAAGAGGCTGCGGATCAAAATCGTTTATTTCGATTAGACTATCCATTGTTAAAATTTGCGCCCGCAGAATTGCAGATCGGTCGCTATGTAGGTAGTCCAAAAACGCTTTTTTATCGAGGTGATCAGGGTTTAGAACCGCTCCTAATTCAGTTAGAGTCGGGTGAAAAAATCTACACACCAACCAGCGATGCCGATGACTGGATGCGGGCAAAACTTTTTGTTCAGGTGGCAGATATTACCCAACATGAGTTATTGACTCATTTGTGCTATACCCATTTGGCAATGGAAGCATTTGCGATCGCGACTCCGCGCCGATTGCCCTCTAATCACCCCGTTTATCGACTACTCAAACCACATGTTAGATTTTTGTTGGCAATCAACACGCGCGGCAATGCCATTTTGCTAGGCGAAGGAGCCGCGATCGACACGCTCATGGCTCCGACTCGTGAAGCATCGATCGCCGTGATGAATCGAGCTTATCGCGATCGTCCGTTTGAGTCTTATGCGTTGCCAACCGATCTCAAACATCGAGGCGTAGAGGCTGAATTTCTGTCAGACTATCCCTATCGAGACGATGCTCAACTGCTGTGGGGCGCGATCGCTCACTATGTGACGGCTTATCTACAGCGCTATTACAAAGATGATCTTGCAGTTCAGCAAGACCCCGATTTGCAAGCTTGGGCAGCAGAATTGGGCGCACCTCTCAACACACGATCGCGTGACGAATTTGCTCAAGCTCCTGACTGGATTTCTCCAGAGATTGCCGCGCAGGTGGGTTTGTCGATTGACGAGTTGCCTGATTATCCGCGAGTTCCCGGATTTCCGACGATGCAGAATCCGGGGACGATCGTCACCTTACAGCAACTCATTGATGCCGCAACGCAGATTATTTTTACGTGCAGCGCTCAACACGCGGCGGTGAATTTTAGCCAGTTTGATTATTTTGGCTACGTTCCCAATGCGCCACTTGCCGCCTACACACAGCCTGATGTTTCTGCATCGCTCAAAGAGATGCTGCCCAAACCCGCGCAAGACCTTGCCCAAATGAAGCTAACCTTTGCTCTGAGTGGCATTATTTGGAGTCGCTTAGGAAGTGATGAGATTATGCAATTTTTGGATCAGGGCGATCGGGCGATTCTGCACCAATTTCAAGCTGATCTGCAAGCGATCGAAACTGAGATTCAGACCCGAAATCGAGTGCGCGATCGTGCCACCGGAATCGACTACCCTTACCTGCTACCTTCTCGGATTCCTAACAGCATCAATATCTGATATCGATTTCAAAAATAATTGCGATCGTTCAGCGATCGCAAGAGGGCACGACGTGTCATGCCCCTACCCTTTTTGTACGGTCATGGCATTGCCGTGCCCCTGACCCTGGCATCTAACCGAACGTGAATTCGATGAAGCTTTTCGCTGCGGTTGCAAATCCGGGCTGCCCCCTAAATCCCCCAATTTGGGGGACTTCAAGCCCAGATTTTCAGTTCAAAGTCCCCCAATTTTGGGGGATTTAGGGGGCAGAAGCCGCTAACAACGAAGTAGGAGAACTCACCGAACTGACGTTAACCGATATCCCTTAATTCGCGATCCTAAAGATTGCTTTCAATCAATTCTCGATATTGGCTCTTTTGCTTCACGCCTTTGACTTCAGCAACCATGCCTTTGTCCTTAAAAAACTGAATGGTTGGAGTGCCCATTACACCCGCCGATTCAGCGATATCGGGGTCTTTGTCGATGTCGATTTCGACGAAGTGAATGCGATCGTTAAACTCGTCGATGACTTTGTTAAGAATCGGCTTGAGCGTGTGGCAAGGGCCACAGTTAGGAGAGACATATTTGACGACGATTAAGCGATCGCTCTCGTGATAGAGCTTTCTCAACGCTAGACCGCCTTCATGACGAGTCTCAGTCACATCAAACTCGCCAGAAACCTGGAAGACTTCAACCGCGTGTGCCGTATCTTCTTCAGCCAATTTTTGCGCCTCGGTTTTGCCAAACTCTTGCACCAAGCCGTTAAACGATAACCAACGTTCTGACAGCATTGCCGCCATACATCCCGTCCCGGCGGCGGTGATTGCCTGGCGAAATTCGTGGTCTTGCACGTCTCCAGCCGCAAACACGCCTTCGACGCTGGTTTCGACTGAGCCGTGTTGGGTGACGATGTAGCCCACGTCATCTAGATCTAGCTGACCTTTAAAGAGAGCGGTGTTGGGGGTGTGCCCGATCGCATAAAACAGCCCTTTGGCATCGATCGTGCTTTCTTCTCCGGTTTTAGTGTCTTTGACCTTTACGCCAGTCATGTGTTCGTCGTTGCCAATTACGTCGATCGGTTCTGTGTTCCAATGCACCGTAATTCTGGGATTAGCTAAGACTCGATCTTGCATGGCTTTGCTGGCGCGCATCTTGTCGGTTCTTACTAGCATGTGGACGTGATCACCATATTTAGTGAGGTAAATCGATTCTTCGGCTGCCGTGTCGCCGCCGCCGATGACTACCAAGGTGGCACCTCGAAATAGAGGTGTTGCTCCATCACAGATGGCACAGGCTGAGATGCCTCGGCTCCAAAATTGACCTTCACAGGGTAGACCTAATCGTTTTGCGGTGGCACCTGTGGCGATGACGATGCTGTGGGCGAGGACTTCGCGATCGTCGGACTTAATCACAAACGGACGCTGACTCAAATCAACGGAGGTGACATCTTCCATGTAGAGTTCTGTCCCCCAGCGCACCGCTTGCGCTTTCATCTGATCCATCAGTTGTGGGCCGGTGATGCCTTCAGGAAAGCCTGGGAAGTTTTCAACTTCGGTGGTGGTCATCAGTTGTCCACCTGGCAGCCCTCCCGTTTGAAAGCCCTCAAACATCAAAGGCTTAAGGTTTGCTCGACCTGCGTAAATCGCTGCCGTGTAGCCAGCCGGGCCAGAGCCAATAATGACTAAATTCTCTACGGTTGGGTTTGCCATAGGATTAATACAAACTCATAACGACTACGACTAGTATAATACAAAAGGGTGGATTCTAGTCAAGCAAGTCATGGGATGTGATGATTTTCGCTTGTTTTAGCGAAAGGCAAGCACTTCGATGCTCATCGACTTAATCGGCTCTGCTTCTCCGTGCAGCATACGACGAATTTTTTCAGTAGTTTCACGGCTAAAGGTTAACTCTTGGCATCGCGAACAAACCTGAGCAGGGATTCCTTCTACTAAGATGGGTTTGCCGTCGATCAAAAAGACTTCATCGACGTGTTCTGGATGGGCTTGGTTTGAGCTGCAAACATGACAGTGAAACATGGTCACTTCCTCTGTGAGTAGTTAGTCCATTGGGTTTCGTCAGGCTCGCATAGGGTAATAATCTGAACGACGATCGAGACTCTCAGCACTTCAAGACTTAATATTGCAGAATTCGGCGCACACTCGCGATCGGGCAATCTGATGTTAACTATTTTAAGTTTCGAGTTAATCTGCTGACGTTGCTGAATTTGCCCTCATCCTCTCCCAGGGGGCGCTACTGTATACGCACAAAGTGTTTGTCGCTTCGTTGGAGTCGGCTTTAGCCCCCTAAATCCCCCATTCGGGGGGACTTTGAACGGATGAAGCTATCTCTCGATCGCGTTGGTGATCTGCTGTAGAACACGCCTTAAATCTGATATCACTTCTCGGTTACGAAACCGGATGACTCGATATCCCAAATGATTCAGTTTCTCAGTTCGAGCGGCATCATACTCCACCTGCTGATCGTGAATTGTGCCATCAAGTTCAATGACCAATCGATGTTGAGGACAATAGAAATCGACGATAAAAGACTCGATCGGATGCTGAACGCGAAACTTCCAGCCGTTTAGTTGGCGGTTTTTTAGAGCTTGCCACAGCCTCTCTTCAGCCGGGGTGAGATTCTGTCGAAGTTGTCGAGCCGCAGAAATAATGTTGGGAGTGGTTCCTCGAATGCGCCGAGAATCCATAAACCTGATGAGTGATGAGCTTCTACAAGAGTGCCCATCTTCTCTAAAGGTTTCTTCTGTCTCAAAGCTTTCTTCTGTCTCAAAGTCCCCCAGAATGGGGGATTTAGGGGGCTACCCCCAGCGATCGGAACGCAAAACAATTTGTGTGTACACATAAGTCCAAAGGGCTACCGTGTATCCATCAGTCCTTTCGCTTCGTTAAGAGCGGCTTCAGCCCCCTAAATCCCCCCAAATTGGGGGACTTTGAAACTGAAAGTCTAGGGTCAAAGTCCCCCAGAATGGGGGATTTAGGGGGCGAACCCCCAGCGATCGGAACGCAAAACAATTTGTGTGTACACATAAGTCCAAAGGGCTACCGTGTATCCATCAGTCCTTTCGCTTCGTTAAGAGCGGCTTCAGCCCCCTAAATCCCCCCAAATTGGGGGACTTTGAAACTGAAAGTCTAGGGTCAAAGTCCCCCAGAATGGGGGATTTAGGGGGCGAACCCCCAGCGATCGGAACGCAAAACAATTTGTGTGTACACATAAGTCCAAAGGGCTACCGTGTATCCATCAGTCCTTTCGCTTCGTTAAGAGCGGCTTCAGCCCCCTAAATCCCCCAAAATTGGGGGACTTTGAAACTGCAAGTCTGGGGTCAAAGTCCCCCAGAATGGGGGATTTAGGGGGCTGAAGCCGACTGAAACGGAGCGACGAACGACTTGTACACAGTAGCTTCTCTTTTGGGAGAAGAACGGCTGGCGAGGGCTTTGCCCCACTTCGTGAGGAGGGCAGATCGTCGCCCCTAACCCTTACTAGAGAGCGCCTTTCAGAAATCAGGAAAGATTTTAAGCGCGAGTGATATGAAAGCGAACTGAACTGGGCAAGTTAGGTTCAGCGTTAGAAGCACATCAACCCGCATCTTTAGGAGACACTCTTTCCATGAAATCTGAACTCAAAGCAAAGTTTCTGCAACACCTCGCTAGCAAAAAGAAAGATCAAGGTTTCACCCTGATTGAGTTGTTGGTCGTGATCATCATCATCGGCATTCTGTCTGCAATTGCGTTGCCTTCCTTCTTGAACCAGGCAAACAAAGCCAAGCAGTCTGAAGCCAAGACCTATGTGGGCACCCTAAACCGCACTCAACAGGCTTATTTCCTGGAAAAGAGCAAGTTTGCAACTGAGTTGTCAAATATGGCTGACCCCGTTCCATCGGAAACTGTCAACTACGAATATAAGTCAGCTGAAGCTACTCCTGACATATCGGCACTCAGCACCGGTACCGCTAGGGTGGCTGCTCTTCGCTCCTATGGTGGAACCGTGTTTGTAGCAACAGATGACAAGACAAAGGAAACCAGCACCCTCGCTATTGCTTATGAAAGCAAAGCACCTTCCAAGGATGTTCCTCCCGTTGCGACAATCACTGGTACCACAATGAAAGAGCCTACCGGTTATGACCCACTGGCGAAGTAACTTTGCCTTAAACAAAGTTTTTTAAGACCGCGAGTGGGTAGAAGTTGTCTACCCACTTTTTTTGTGCTGTCTTTAATGAAGCGGTCGATACTAAAGCAGATCTCTGTGTTAAACCCTATGGCAATGGCTCCGTTACCTTTAGAAGCTTTGGCAGATTGGCAAAAGCAAGCTACCCACGCTCTTTTAAACGAGCAGTATGCCGAAGCCGCACAACTCTACGAACAAGCGATCGAGTCCAACCCCGAAGAACGATCTAATTATTGGCACTTAGGCTTATTGCTGCTCTTGCAGGGTGAAGAAGCTGAAGCTCAGACCACTTGGTTGTTTGCGATGTCAGAAGGCGAACCCGATCAGGTTGAACAATGGGTGGCTGAATTAGCGCAAGTGTTGCAAACCGAGGCAGAGCGCCGCGAAACATTGACCGACTACTCAACTGCGTGGGCAATCCGCCAACACTTACGAGAAATTTGTCCTGACATAGTTGATAATCTACTAAAAATCTTGCAGCACTCGATCGGGCTTGATCTCTTCACCGACGACACCTTTGAAGAGTTGGGATTGCCGCAATCTCTGCCAGGAGCGGAGGTCAACACTGAGCTTTTGCTGCACGTTTTAAAAAGTGTTCTATATCATGCAGATCCTACGCCATCGCTTCTCAACTTCGCTGAAGGCTGCATTGCTGCGGTTTCTGACACTAAAGCTTTAACGGAGGCTGTGTTACCCGCCGCGATTCGGTTTGCTCACAGCAAAATGAGCGCTGCCTTTGCCGCCGATCTCGTCGAAGCTTATCTTCGCCTTGACCCTGACAACATCGAGTTTTTGGGTCACTTAGCGTCTTTTTATCAAAACGCAAAACAGTACGATCGCGGCATTAAAGTTGCTGAACGTCGATATGAACTCACAGACGACTTACCCGAAAAGATTTTTTCTAACCATTTAATCTTGCGGGGCTTGCTCGGTGCAGGTGGCTATTGGCAAGAAGCGCTCGAAATTGCTCAACGGCATGAGTCTTTGTTGCATACTTTGGTCGAGCAACAGCCTACCGATGTGCATTCTGTTCTCATCTCTCGGCTGCTCAACTCTGCTTATTATCTGGTTTATTTCTACGATCAACCGCAGCGCTGGCGCAGGCTCGAAAATCAAATCCTCGAATTCTGTCAAAAAAATATTCAACTCCACGCCGCCAAACAGGGAAGAGACTATCACCACTCAACCCGCGATCGCACCCCTAAGCGCCTCAAGATTGGCTACCTGTCTCACTGCATGGCAACGCATTCGGTCGGCTGGTTGGCTCGGTGCCTATTGCAGCACCACGATCGCGATCGCTTTGAACTCTACGGCTATTTTCTCAGCTACCGAAAGTTCCACGACCCGCTACAAGAGTGGTATGTCAGTCAATTTGATCACGTCCACAAAATCGAAACGATCGGTCTAGGAACTAACTTTGCGATCGCGACCCAGATTCAGCAAGACGAAATTGATATTCTCATCGACCTTGACAGCATTACCCTCGATTTAAGCTGCCAGATTTTGGCACTCAAACCTGCCCCTATTCAAGCCACTTGGCTCGGTTGGGATGCATCAGGTTTGCCTGCGATCGATTATTTCATCGCTGACCCCTACGTTTTGCCAGACTCCGCCCAAGATTACTACAGTGAAAAAATTGTTCGGTTGCCTCAAACCTACATTGCCGTTGATGGCTTTGAAGTCGGCATTCCCACCCTACGACCAGAACATTTAGGCATTCCCGATAACGCGATCGTCTTCCTCAGTGCCCAGCGAGGCTACAAACGACATCGCGACACCGTAAAGCTGCAAATGCGAATTCTCAAGCAAGTTCCCAACAGCTACTTCTTGATTAAAGGACTCTCAGACCAGGAATCGATCAGCAAATTCTTTGCAGAAATCGCCGCAGAAGAAGGCGTATCGAGCGATCGTCTCCGATTTTTGCCTGATGACCCTTCGGTTGAAATTCATCGCGCTAATTTAGCGATCGCCGATGTTGTGCTAGACACCTTTCCCTACAACGGCGCAACCACCACCCTCGAAACCCTTTGGATGGAGATTCCGATCGTCACCAAAGTCGGAGAACAATTTGCCGCCCGCAACAGCTACACGATGCTAGTCAACGCTGGAATCACAGAAGGCATCGCCTGGACAGACGACGACTATGTAGAATGGGGTATTCGACTCGGAAAAGATGCAGCGCTTCGGCAGCAGATCGCCTGGAAGTTAAAGCAATCTAAAAAAACCGCTCCCCTTTGGAACGGCAAACAATTTACCCGCGAAATGGAAAAAGCTTACGAGCAAATGTGGGCAACCTACCTATCAGCGTCAGAATTATCAGATGAATTGAGCGAACGATCGTAAGTAGACGGATCTAAGTTAGATGTAAGATGCCGCAAACCGCCCTCACCCCAAATTCCTCTCCCCAAGGCTACTGTGTACACACAAGGTGTTCGTCGCTCCGTTTCAGTCGGCTTCAGCCCCCTAAATCCCCCATTCTGGGGGACTTTGAAACTGGAGTCTCGGCTCAAAGTCCCCCACTCGTGGGGGATTTAGGGGGCGAGGATCTCGGCGATGACGAGATCAGAAGACTTGGGTGTACACCGTAGCTCCCCAAGGAGAGGGACTTTGAATCTTGCTCCCTTCTCCTTGGGGAGAAGGGTTGGGGATGAGGGTTCCTATTCAAAAACTGGAGCCTACCAAAAATGATCACCTCTCTGAAGATCTTAGTGATCACCAATCTCTATCCGCCCCAGGTTCTTGGAGGATATGAACGCTCGATCGCAGACTTTGCTCGACTCCTGCAACATCGCGGTCACACCGTTTTAGTGTTGACGAGTGACACGCCCCAGTTTTCCGTATCTCACCCCAGTCTTTATCCTGATCCGCCTATAGAACGTTGTTTGTTGCTCATGGGTGAGTGGTCATCTCAAGGATTTCGTTGGTTTGACCATCAGCGTGTAGTTGACGTAAGGCAGCAAAATCAGGCGATTCTCAAACACCACTTAGAACACTTTCAGCCCGATGTTTGTTTAGCAGGTAATCTTGATTTTGTTCAGACACAAGCAGAGAGTCTAGCGCTATTGCTCTCTCATCAGGTGCCCGTCGCTCACTATGTGATGAATGCGCGATCCGGTTATGATCCTGAGCATACGCCCCGATCGTCCCTTTACCATTTCATCACCTGTAGCAATTTGGTCACAGCAAGTCTTGAGGCATCAGGCTACCCAGCAGCGGCGACCGCGCAAACCCTTCATCCCGGTGCAGATGTCGATGCTTTTTATCAAGTTGAGCTTCCACCTCGCGATCGGCTTCGCATTGCCTACACCAATTTAGTCACCGAAGATCAAGGAGCCGATGTTTTAGTCGAAGCGCTCTCGTTGCTTCATGCGGCAGGAATTGAATTTACAGCCACGATCGCCGGGGGCACTTTTCAACCAGAATTTGTTGACGCTTTAAAACAGTTCATAGAATCGGAAGGACTGCAAGAAGCCGTTCACTTTCCGGGTGCATTGTCTCGTCAAGAACTGATTCAACTCTATAAAACTCACAATGTTCTTGTCTTTCCGTCGCGATTTGAGGAACCGTTTGGAATCAGCCAAATTGAGGCAATGGCAGCCGGACTAACTCTCGTCACGAGTGGCACAGGCGGAGCCAGAGAAATTGTTGAAGAACACGGAAAAGATGGATTAATCTTTGAGTCTGAAAATCCTTTTGATCTAGCCGATATTTTGTCTTCTCTGCCAACAGATCTAGCGCGTTGGGACGCGATCGCCCGCACAGGTCAACAGCGAGCCATGTCTAAATTCAATCAAACTAAAGCAGTTAAGAAATTAGAGGCTATTTTTCTAGAGTTGATAGCTCTCAAAGACACGCAGCCAAAATCTGCCATCAAACTACATCTGGGTGGTAAAGAACCCCATTCTGACTGGAAGATTTTAGACATCGAACCTCGCCCAGAAGTAGATTTCATTGGAGATGCTGCCGACTTAAGCCAGTTTGCTGACGGTTCTATTGACACAATTTATGCCAGCCACATCTTAGAGCATTTTCATTACTCACTCAACAATGAACTGATCACAACTCTGGCAGAGTGGTATCGCGTTTTGCAACCGGGCGGACAACTGATGGTGAGCGTCCCCAACTTGCAGACGCTTTGCTGGTTATATCTCAACCCCAATTTGAGACCAATGGATCGGCACCAACTGATGCGAATTATCTTTGGTGGACACATGAATCAATATGACGTTCACCGGGTTGGGTTTGACCCCGATACACTCGCTCTGTACCTTCAAGAAGTGGGGTTTGTAGACTGCACCCCGGTCAGCGAGTTTGGTCTGTTTAACGATTGCAGTAGCATGAAAATTCTCGACAACTTGATCAGCGTCAATATGATCGCGACAAAGCCAGAATGAGCGATCGTCCCTCCTTAGTCAGTAGTCACGAGCCAACGCAAACCCGTATACTGATCTAGCCTCTCTGCTATGGATATAACTTTTGGGTATTGATCTTCGCAGCTACGTCTATCTCGACAATTTGCAGCCTCAACACGCCGCTTACTTAGGCACCGAGGCGCTGGGCTTCTTACCCCTGCCCGGAGACGCTTCACTTTGGATCGAGATTTCTCCCGGCATCGAAATTAATCGCATTATGGATGTGGCAATGAAATCAGCCGTCGTGCGTCCCGGTGTGCAAATGGTCGAGCGGCTGTATGGACTGCTCGAAATTCACGCTAGCAATCAAGGCGAAGTCAAAGCCGCAGGTCGGGCAATTCTCGATAGCATGGGCGTTCGGCAAAACGAAGGTCTAAAGCCGCGGGTGATTTCTAGTCAGATTATTCGCAATATTGATGCCCACCATACGCAACTGATCAACCGCACCCGTCGCGGCAACATGATTTTGGCAGGGCAAACCCTCTATGTTTTTGAAGTCGAACCCGCCGCATTTGCCGCCCTCGCCGCCAACGAAGCCGAAAAAGCCGCCTTCATCAACATTCTGCAAATCTCGGCGGTGGGCAGCTTTGGGCGATTATATTTAGGTGGCGCAGAGCGAGACATCATGGCGGCATCTCAGGCAGTCGTGGCAGCGATCGAGAATGTCGCTGGGCGAGAGCATCCGACCGAGATGCGAAAGGAATAGAGCATGGCAGACTCAAATCATCTCAGGCAGTTGCAGCAAGGTGCAGTGCCGTGGATTGAATGGCGATCGCAGCACCCGCAGATTCACCCCGACCTCAGCGAAGTTGACTTAAAGGGCGCAAATCTCCGAGGTGCAGATCTCAGTTACGTCAACTTAAAAAAAGCAGAACTCAGTTGGACAAAGCTAATTGCTGCCAATCTCAATGGGGCAATTCTCAATCAGGCATGTCTTTTCAAAGCCGAATTAATCGACGCAATGCTACAAAAGGCTGAACTAGTAGACGCTAGTTTGATCGCCGCCGATTTGCGAGGTGCAGATCTCCGCGATGCCAATCTGATTGGGGCAGATTTAAAAGGAGCCAACTTCGATCGAGCCGACTTAACCAGAGCCAATCTGATCGGCACCGAGCTTCGAGGCGCAAAATTTCGAGAAGCAGACTTCAGCGAAGCAGATCTGAGGCGAACCGATCTCAGCGAGGCAATGCTGCTCAACGCTAATTTTGCTCATGCAAATCTCAGCAACGCCAATCTCTATGAGGCAGAACTGATGGAGGCGCATTTTTACCATGCCGACTTGCAAAAGGCAAACTTGATGCGATCGCATCTCAGAAAAGCCTATCTATTCGCCGCAAATCTCAGCGCCGCAAATTTATCGAGTACAGATCTCGCTTGGGCAAACTTGAGTAAAGCAACCCTCACAGGCGCAGACTTAACCGGAGCCAATCTCAGAGGTGCAAACCTGACTGGGGCAGATTTGACTGGAGCGATATTGACGGCTGCTTGTTTAAGAGGCGCAAACTTAAGCAGAGCCAATCTCACCGATGCCAATCTCACCAATGCTGACCTTCGAGAGATCAAGCGCCACAAAACAATTCTCAGCAGAGCAATCATGCCTGACGGCGCAATTCAACCCTAGAAAATGCGAAGAGTTGCAAGGTTGCAGATAAAAACTTAGAAGGGCGAACGAGGGGACTCGAACCCCCGGATGGTGGTACCACAAACCACTGCCTTAACCACTTGGCTACGCTCGCCATCACGTTTATTAATATAGCAGTTTAGGTGACAAGTCAGCTAGATCTTTGGAGATGAGAACAAAACTTGTCCGATCGCGTCTAAAATTGTGGTTTCGCGTTAGTCAGCAGATTGTCTAACGCCTGTGGAGTGGGAATTGACCGCTTATGAAGATAGTCAACCTGACAGCAGGGATTGTCGGAGTGTTGCTCTTAGTCGGGGCTGTGACGCTGGCAATCACTAACCCGAAACAAGAAGCGTTTGAAAATTTTGCAGTCCAGCGCATTCGGGAAGATGCCTGCAAGAAGGCACCTTTAGGGCTGGCAAGCCAATGTCCAAAATTTGTGGATGACAATCAAGCCGAGATCAAAAAGGTGATTACTCGCAACACCGATCGCCAAGATTTTCTGCTATTTAGCTTTTATCAAACCGACTTATCAGTCCGGGCGATCGTGCCCGATTTAGCCTTTCTTCCCGGAATGCCGACCTACCACTTTGAGACAGTCGGCTTGTTTGGAAAATTCTATATATACGAAGCAAAAAAACGGTAATCAAATTCTTTTAACGTCAGTTCGATCAGGTCTTTCGCTTCATTGTAGAGGGCTTGTGTCTCCTAAATCCCCCATTCTGGAGGACTTCAGTCCCAATTTTCGTTTCAAAGTCCCTCACTTGTGGGGGATTTAGGGGGCTTTCCAGAGGTACAACCGCAGCACAGGATCTCGTCGAATTCACGTTCTTTTATTTTCCAATTCTCGCCAGCATTGCACCGAGTTGGACAAAACCGACTCCTAAAACAGCGCTGCCCAACCAATAGAAACTTGCGGCTGAAAAGTTTTGAGTTCTGAGCAGATTAAGGGTGTCCAATCCGTAAGTCGAAAACGTGGTGTAGGCACCCAAAAATCCGGTGGTTAACATCAGTCTAATTTCGGGAGATGTGGGCTGATCAACAAACAAAGTTGCCAAAAATCCCATTAAAAAACAGCCGCTTAAGTTGATCAAGAAAACCCCATAGGGAAATGAGATTCCGAAGCGCTGAACTGACCAAACGGTTAGGTAGTAGCGGCACAGAGCACCCGCGATCGCGCCGAGGCTAATGGCGATCGGCACTCGAATCGTCGGATCTTGCAGCATTTACTATCGTCCTTTTGCCGAGAGAGTTCGACCTCTACAATAAGGGTAGTTTGTTGGAGAAGGCTGTCATGCTTCAAACCGATCCGCCCCGATCGCCCAAAGACTATTTGCCGACGATGTATGACCTACCCAGCGAGAACCCGGAGGAACCTGGCTTGCCCGACGAGTTTCATTTGCTCCAGCCTCGCCTGCTTGCAGAAACCTTTCTGCCGCCCGACTATCTCAGTGAAGATACATTTACGGGTAGTGATCTCAATCTTTACTATGATGTGCGCCACACAGGTTGGTATGAGCGCCCCGATTGGTTTGGGGTCGTGGGCATTTCTCGACTCTATGAACAGCGCGATTTGCGTCTGAGCTATGTCACTTGGCAAGAAGGGGTCGATCCGATGGTGGTGGTCGAGCTACTTTCACCGGGCACTGAACGAGAAGATTTAGGGCAAACCCTGCGAGATGTTGACCAACCGCCCACTAAATGGGAAGTTTACGAACGAATTCTCCGCATTCCCTACTACATTGTGTTCAACCGCTACAACGATGAGCTACAGGTATTTCGTCTCGAAGGAGGAAGCTATCACATTTTTGAAGCAACGCCACCCCGATTTTGGTTTGAAGAACTGCGATTAGGGCTGGGACTGTGGGAAGGCACTTATCAAGGCATTGAGCGGCACTGGTTGCGCTGGTTCGATGCATTGGGTAATTGGATTCCGACTCCTTTGGAACGGCAAGTCGATCTCGTTGAGCAAGAACGACAACGGACAGAAGAAGAACGACAACGATCGGAACGATTAATCGCCCAGTTACGATCGCTCGGCATCGAACCCGATCTTTAATCAAGCGAGAAATCCTTTAGCGTGGGCACTCCCTCTAAAAAAGATCCCATCAATAACAAGCTCGTTTGGGTGTCGAGGTTTCCTGTGCTTTTGACACCTGACGATCGCTGAAACTCCCGCAAGGCTGATTTGAAATCTTGAGAGTTGGAATTCAAATAGCCCAAGCGCTTGAGATAATCAAGGGCTTGAATGTTCGTCAACAGAAGAATTTCATTAGGTCGAAAAATCGGCACGTATTGCTCTCGCCAAATTTGAGCAAATTCAGTCCGATCGAGCAGGTAAATTCTGCCACTTGAGGGATCGCCGATCGCCGCTTTATTTTCATTCATCGCTAACAGCGCCACCGCATGAGAGAGTTTGCGATGGCCGTCGATCAGCCAAACCCCCAACACACCCGGACGGTTAATTTGGCGCATTTGCTCCCAGGTGGGCGAGAGTTCAACACCGTTTAGACCCAATTTACGGGCTGCCACAATCAGTTGCGGCATCGTTGTGCCCATGCGACTCGTGCCTGCCAGCTTTGCGACACTGGTTTCGGTGGCTTCTTTGAGTTCCCATCGCTGCAAAACCGTTGCTAAAGCCGACGGCGCACAGCTACTCATCGAGGTTTGCTTAAAGACTCCGTTGGGCTGCAAGTTGTTGAACAGATCACGGTAAATCGGAGTCAAGAAATAAGCTTCGGTTGTGGTGAATCCGCCGACTCCGATCGCGCCAAGCAGCAGCACCGTCAGAATTTGTTTACGAGCGGTTTTCGCCACGATCGTCAACGCCACCCCGCAAAACCCGATCAGCATCACCCGCATAATTGTCCAGGTGGTTTGCATCCCATAAACGCGCCAGGTCAGCGGAAAGATCTGCATCTGAGGAATGTTGAGCGCCAGAATCAGAAAGGTGACATAGATGCCGATAAACAGCAGCGCGATCGCATTTTGACCTTTAAATAAATCGTTTGCCGTTGCCCCGCGCCGCAGCAATAATCGCCCAACCCTATTTCCTCCTCGAAAGCATAAGATGCCTAACCCGACCGTCACGAGCGCTTCTACCAGCATCCATCGTTTTTGTAGCAACAACTGCCAGTCTAACCTTGGCGATCGTGAATTAAATAAACGTCAGTTCGACGAGTTTTTTCGCTTCGTCAAGCGCGGCTTCTGCTCCCTAAATCCCCCATTCGGGGGGACTTTGAACCGGAATCTTGGCTTGAAGTCCCCCAGTTTTGGGGATTTAGGGGGCAGCCCAGATTGGCAACCGTAGCGAAAAGCTTCATCGAATTCACGTTAAATAAAGCAGAAATCTGTGTAAGGGCATGGCACTGCCGTGTCCATTAGCGTCCACCGAACCCATCTGAATCGAAAACCGCTCAATTCCTGGCATAATGGGAAAGTTTTCACGATTTGTCAGAAAAACCTGTGATTCTAAAGCACTGAGTTGCTGACGATCGTTAAACTTAAACTCATAAAGATCCCTCATCCTTCATCCTTTGCCATGCGTAGCTACTATTGCGGTCAACTCCGAGCCAGCCACATTGGAGAAACAGTGACCCTTTATGGATGGGTCGATCGTCGTCGGGATCATGGGTATGTGATTTTCGTCGATTTGCGCGATCGCAGTGGCACTGTTCAGATCGTTAGCGACCCCGAACGAACTCCGGGTTCTTATCAACATGCAGGCGATCTGCGAAACGAATACGTCATCAAAATTGTGGGTCGCGTCACCAAGCGTCCTGATGAGTCGTTAAACTCTAAAATTGCGACAGGCGAAATCGAAATTTATGCAGACGAGATTGAAATTCTCAACGCTGTTCGTAAACAATTGCCGTTTCAAGTCTCGATGTCTGATAACGAAACGGTGCGAGAAGATTTACGCCTAAAATATCGCTATTTGGATTTGCGCCGAGAGCGGATGAGTCGCAACTTACAATTGCGTCATCAAGTGACTAAATCGATTCGTCGCTATCTCGAAGATGCTGAAGGGTTTATCGAAGTCGAAACGCCAATTTTGACGCGATCGACTCCCGAAGGTGCCAGAGATTATCTTGTTCCGTCGCGGGTGAATCCGGGTGAATGGTTTGCGCTGCCCCAGTCGCCGCAGTTGTTTAAGCAGATTCTCATGGTGTCGGGCTTTGATCGCTATTATCAAATCGCTCGCTGTTTTCGCGATGAAGATTTGAGAGCCGATCGTCAACCCGAATTTACTCAATTAGACATGGAAATGAGTTTCATGTCACAAGAAGAAATCATTCAACTGAACGAGGGTTTAGTCAGCCACATCTTCAAAACTATTAAAGGTGTTGAGATTCCGACCCCGTTTCCGCAGTTGACTTATGCAGAGGCGATGGATCGTTATGGCTCTGACAAACCCGACACACGCTACGGCTTAGAGTTGGTAGATG
Organism: Phormidesmis priestleyi ULC007; assembly: GCF_001895925.1. GTDB lineage: Bacteria > Cyanobacteriota > Cyanobacteriia > Leptolyngbyales > Leptolyngbyaceae > Phormidesmis_A > Phormidesmis_A priestleyi_A. The sequence goes on from NZ_MPPI01000006.1 coordinate 130,270, forward strand.
TATCGGATATTCTCAAAAATTCTGGCTTTAAAGTCTTTGCTGATTCGGTCGCGAAGGGTGGCATTGTCAAAATTCTGCCGATTCCGGGTGGAAATGATGCCGTTTCTAATGTGCGAATTAAGCCGGGTGGAGACTTGTTTAAAGAAGCCGCAGAAGCCGGAGCGCGAGGATTAGCTTATATTCGAGTCCGTGAAGATGGCGAGATCGACACGATCGGAGCCATCAAAGACAACCTGACCGACGAGCAAAAACAAGAGCTTCTCAGTCGCACCGGAGCCAAACCCGGACACCTGCTCTTGTTTGGAGCAGGAGACACGATCACGGTGAATAAAACGCTCGATCGTCTCCGTCAAGCCCTAGCACGCGAACTCGGACTGATCGACCCTGACAAAACTAACTTGCTCTGGGTGACAGACTTCCCGATGTTTGAGTGGAACGCTGACGAGAAGCGACTCGAAGCATTACACCATCCCTTCACCGCGCCCAAGCCCGAAGAGGCACACGACCTTAAAACGGCTCATGCTCAAGCGTATGACTTAGTGTTTAACGGCTTTGAAGTTGGCGGCGGCAGTGTGCGGATTTACCAGTCCGATTTGCAAGCAAAAGTGTTTGAAACGATCGGGCTATCAATCGAAGAAGCTCACAACAAATTCGGCTTTTTGTTAGAAGCGTTTGAGTATGGCACACCTCCGCATGGTGGCATCGCTTATGGACTCGATCGCTGGGTGATGTTGCTAGCAGGTGAAGAATCGATTCGCGATGCGATCGCGTTTCCCAAGACTCAGCAAGCTCGATGTCTGCTCACCAATGCGCCTTCTAGCGTCGATGACAAGCAACTCAAAGAGTTATATGTCACTTCAACTCATAAACCCAAACCTGGAGCGTCTTAGGAGCGCGGATTCAATAGAGACGCGCTGTGTTCCAGTCCTTTCAGCCCCCTAAATCCCCCATTTTGGGGACTTTGAACAGATCTAGTTCCCCCAGAATTGGGGGTCAGGGGGCGTATTTATACATTCAGCAACGCCAAGTAGGTTTCTCTAGATTTCACCCTGACATCTCCAGCAAGATTTAGCACAATAGTCTTATGCTTGAGATCATTTTGATTTGCGCGATCGGGCTAATTCCGCCACTTCTGTCTTTCGTGTTTTTTAGAAAGATGCAGATGAGGGCACAAGCTCGTTTACGCAATGCCATGCAAGCCGCAGAGCGCAGACAAATTCAGCGTTTGTTGTCATTGCCTGCTGATTATCACTACATCGAAGGCGTAGGTGCCCTAATTGGGGATTCTACCTGTCGATATAATGCCCGTTCTGCTCAAATTCGCTGTGCAGTTAATCCGTCTGGACCCTGTGAGGAGTGCCCTTATTATGAGTCTTCATCCCCTACAAACCCCTCATAGTGGCTATCACTGGAATGGGAGCAGTCGTCTATTTTTTGAAGGTTGGTATTACCGCGTCACACTGCCCGATTGTGGTCAGACCTTTGCGTTTATGTACTCGATCGAAGACCCCACAGGCAGTCAATCCTATAGTGGGGGTGCCGCTCAAATTCTGGGTGCTAATGATGAGTATCTCTGTCGCACCTTCCCCAATGTGCAGCAGTTTTGGGCATGGCAAGATGCGCTCGGTTTAGGACACTGGGGCAAAACAGACTTGAACCAAACTCCTGAATGTCTGGAGCCGGGGGAGTTCGATCGGCAAATTCAAGAAGGCTATCAGGCGACGGCAACCTGGCATCAAGGCAAACTCTATGAGCCAAACGGCAACTCTGCTGAGTGGCAATATGAGATCACACCTGTGTATGGCTGGGCGAGTGCTGATAATACACAACAGTCAACCGCAGGATGGATGTCTTCGCTACAAATCTTTGAACCCGGTTGGCAAATTTTAATGGCACATGGGTTAGCCACTGGCTGGATTGATTGGAACGGGAATCGCTATGAATTTAATAACTTCCCTGCCTACAGTGAAAAGAATTGGGGTGGAGCCTTTCCGCAAAAGTGGTTTTGGTTAAACTGCAACAGTTTCGACAACGAGCCAGATCTCGCACTAACAGCAGGGGGCGGCAAACGCGGCGTGTTGTGGTGGATGGAATCAGTCGCGATGATTGGCATCCACTATCGCAGAAAATTTTATGAATTTGTGCCCTGGAATTCTGAAGTCAGTTGGTCGATCAAACCTTGGGGCGATTGGCAGATGGAGGCGAAAAACTCTGAATACACTATTACCCTGACAGGTAAAACCGATTTGCCGGGAACGCCACTCCGCGCACCGACGGCAAAGGGCTTAATGTTTGTCTGTCGAGATACAATGTTAGGCGCTGCAACTCTAGAGTTGAAGTCACGCCAAAACAATGAATTGATTCTCAAGGCAACGAGTTCTCTTTGCGGTTTAGAAACAGGCGGCAACCCTTGGGATGAGGACTGGGAAGGCAAATGCGGCTGGAGTATCTGACCAAGATGGGATTGCTATAGAATCGTAAGGGACTCATCTACCAGAAAATTTAGTTAACGTCAGTTCGATGAGTTTTCTCGCTTCGTTATTCAGCGCTTCAGCCCCCTAAACCCCCCAAAATTGGGGGACTTTGAACCTCAATTCTGGGCTTGGAGTCCCCCAGAATTGGCGGATTTAGGGGGCAGCCCGGATTGGCAACCGCAGCGAAAAGCTTCATCGAATTCACGTTAATGAGCATTTCTAGACTCGAATCAGTTTCACTCAATAGTTAACCATGTCGTTTGATCCCTCACCGCGATCGTCCATTCCTGCCAACCCGATCACTTCGACTGAAAGCAGTGCTCTGCTTTATGCGTTAGAAGCTGCCGCTATGGTCGCCTACGAATGGAATGTAGTCACCGATGAAGTGAGACGATCGGCGAATGCAGACCGCGTGATCGGATTCGCACCTGGAACGACCGCACAAACGGGATCTGAGTTTTTTGATTTGATTCATCCCGATGATCGCGATCGCGTTTTTAATCAAATTCAGATCGCGTTAATTGCCGGAACAGAATATCGATCGGAGTTTCGATTAGTCTGCCCAGACGGACAGACTCGCTGGATGCAAGATCGCGGACAGCCGAGTTTTGATGCCAGCCAAGGGCAATGCTTGCGCGGAGTGATCATCGATATCACCGAACGCAAGCGGGCAGAAGAAGCACTGCAAAGCAGCGAAGAGCGATTTCGGTTAGCAACTAACGCAGTTGATGGCATTGTCTTTGAGTGGAATCTGCAAACGGGGCAAGTCTATCGATCGGAGGGACTATTTCAACTGATTGGCGTATCGGTTGAAGATGCAGAGTCCACTCAACAGTGGTGGGTAAAGCGCCTTCATCCCGATGATGTTGTCCGTCTGTCAGCCAGCCTTGAATCAACGCTAGCAACCGCCGATCGCTACGAAGGTGAATATCGAGTCCGTCATGCCGATGGGCGCTGGGTCGATGTTTGGGAACGGGGACAGATATTTAGAGATCAGCAGGGAACTGTAGTGCGGATTGTGGGTTTCACCACTGACATTAGCAGCCGCAAACAAACTGAAGCCGCCCTGAGCGAGAGCGAAGCCCGTTATCGAGTTTTGGCAGAAGCGATTCCGCAATTTGTATGGATTACGACCTCTGAGGGGCGGAACGAGTATGTAAATCGGCAGTTTTGCGACTATACCGGGTTGAGCCTTGAGCAACTGCTGAATCTAGATTGGCTGACGATCATTCACCCCGATGATCGCGATCGCACCCGCGATCGCTGGCTATCGTCTGTTAAAAGCGGTGATTTCTATGAAATCGAATACCGTTTTCGACGGGCTGATGGCGAATTTCGTTGGTTTTTGGGTCAGGGCATTCCGCTTAAGAATGAACAGGGGCAAGTGATTAAATGGTTTGGCACCTGTACAGATATTGATTCGCAAAAACAGATTGAATCGGAGCGAATGCAGTTGTTGCAACACGCGCAAGTTGCCCGCGAAGCAGCCGAACGCGCAAACTGCATCAAAGACGAGTTTCTCGCGGTTTTGTCTCACGAGTTGCGAACGCCACTTAACCCGATTTTGGGGTGGTCAAAGATTTTGCTCAACAAGTCACCCGATGCCGACACGCTCCATCGCGGGTTGCAAATCATTGAGCGAAATGCTCAACTTCAAACCCAATTGATCGAAGACTTGCTCGATGTCTCGCGAATTTTGCGCGGCAAGCTGGTGTTAGAAAAGGTTCCGGTTAACTTAAAGCGAGTCATTGAGGCGGCGATCGAGACCGTGCATCTAGCCGCGATCGCTAAAAATATCCAGATTCAGCCTCACTTCAAGGTCGCAGATCTCTACGTCAGAGGTGATGTCGGACGACTTCAGCAGATTGTGTGGAACTTGCTATCAAATGCAGTCAAATTTACACCTGAAGGGGGGCGAGTTGAGGTGCATTTAAGTCAGCGAGACTCTCAGGTCGAAATTCAAACGATCGACACGGGATCAGGCATCAGCGCTGAGTTTCTGCCCAACGTGTTTGAGCGCTTTCGTCAAGCCGACTCGACGACCACCCGCAGATTTGGCGGATTAGGCTTAGGGCTGGCGATCGTCCGTCAACTCGTCGAACTCCACGGCGGCACGATTCGAGCAGACAGCGCTGGAGAAGGGCAAGGCGCAACCTTTACCGTCCGATTGCCACGGCTAATGATTGACTCGACTCAGCTAAATGAGCGCGATCGTGAGTCGAGTCTCACCGCATCGCTGGCTGGGTTAAGAATTTTAGTCGTTGATGACGATGCCGATTCACGAGAGTTTGTCGCCTTCGTTTTAGAGCAAGAGCAGGCAGACGTGATCGCGCTATCGTCTGCGATCGACGCACTCAAAACCCTCGAACACACCCCAGCAGATCTACTGTTGAGCGATGTGGGAATGCCAGACATAGACGGTTATCAACTGATGCAGCAGATTCGAGCAAAGCCGCCTGCCCAAGGGGGACAGATTCCGGCGATCGCACTCACTGCTTACGCTGGAGACTATGACCAAAAACGGGCGCTCACGGCTGGGTTTCAGCAGCACATTTCGAAACCGATCGATCCAGAGATATTGGTGCAAGCGATCATGGATCTAATTCGACCCACTACTGATACCCATTTCGGAGGCAATTGCGACTGATCGTTCAATCTGACGGGGCACGGTATGCCCCTACGCGTCGGATTCTGTTAACGCTGTTGCCAATTCTATTTACCCAACATCTTCACAATGCCGATGCCCCCAAAATAAAGGGCGAGAACGGCTCCTCCTAATAGACTTTGGGTGAACGGATCGGTAGAAGGTGTAATCACAGCCCCCAAAACCGCCGCTCCTAGCAGCACATATTTCCACGCTGCCAGCATAGTCTGAGACGAGACGATCCCCAAAAATCCTAATAGTGCTTGCACCACCGGAATCTGAAATGCCAACCCGGTGCTAAACATTAGCAGCAAGACAAACTCAAAATAGCGATCGATCGACCATGCTTGTTCCACCACGTCTGCCCCGTAGGTGATGAAAAAATTCAGCGCCGCCGGGATCAGGGCGATATAAGAAAACCACAAGCCACCGACAAATAAAACGCTAGAACCGAGTACGATCGGAGCCAAAAAACGCTTCTCTCGCCGGGTTAACCCTGGAATCACAAAGGCAATGATTTGATAGAGCAAAAATGGAGCCGACAGCAGCAAGCCCATATAGCCCGCCACTTTGATCGAGACAAAGAAATATTCCCCCGGTGCAAGCTGAAGAAACTTTACCCCCTGCGCGGGCACTTCTAGCAACTGCACGATCGGCTTCACAAAGGCAAAGCATCCCGCCACCGATGCTGCGATCGCGATCAGAGAATAAAAAATTCGTCGCCGCAATTCTTCGAGGTGATCAAAGAGCGACATCTCTATATCGTCAATGATGTCGTCTTCAGCGATCATCTCCGGCTCTGACGAGGTTTGGCTCACCTCATCGGTGAGGGCAGCATCCTGGGTGATATCGATCTGGGCCGTCGTTTCAAGTTCCGAAGGAGCAGTCATGGGTCAGGCTTCTGTCCAAAGGGTTGTCACTATTGTATCGACCTCAGTCACTTAGGATCGTGAATTAAATAAAGTAGGAATCGGTGTAAGGACATGGCACTGCCGTGCCCATTGACGTTGCAAGTAATCGATATTATTGATCCACGATCTTTTAAGGAGAGATTCTCTCAGTGAGGATCGGCTAAATTTGCTGGGTGAAACCTCTGCTGGTCAAAAGGGGTTGACAAACCTGGGGCAATCTGCGAAATTAAGAAGTGGATTAAATGCGGGTGTGGCTCAGTGGTAGAGCGTCACCTTGCCAAGGTGAATGTCGCGCGTTCGAATCGCGTCACCCGCTTTCTAAAAAAAGTGCTTGTCAGTCTTAGTTCCAAAGACTTTCTAGGCACTTTTTTAATATTTTCTGTCAAGAGCGTTAGGGCTGTAGCGCTTAGTCACGCTGCATCCAGAGATTGCCATCTTGGCGGAGAAGCCACCGTCAGAGTTAAGGTCGGTTCCCTGTGCGAAGTCTACCAACAGTGGAAGTAGTCCGAATCGAGAAATCGCGCAAATTCAAGCCCTTTGATCGCGAGGTCAGGCTCAACTTCGCCGAATGGAGCCAGCAACTCGCCTAAAAGCTCTTTTGTAAACTGATCGTGAGGCTGAGTTGTCATTCAGATTCGGCAACTTTTTTAACGAACTGACGATCGCGAAGCAAATTTCCTTTGTCGCCCTTCCCCGATTTCTTTAACACTTCATCTGCGATCGCATACCACTCGTCTCGCATCGCTTGATCTTTTTCGTCATTGCTTAAGAGCTTGCCTTTTTGATCGGGATATTTGGTGTAAAACTGGTCATTGACAGATCGCACAAAAGCCGCATAATCCAGTCCTAATTCTTGGCAGCGAGTTTCTAAGTCACCGCCTTGAGACTGCTTTGCGGTGGGCTTTGAACCTTGAGCCAGCTTTAACGCGGGCGCAATGCCTGGAACTAACGCTAAAATTTGCGGCACTGCCCACGCCAACAGCGCCATCACCAGACCAAAAATAATCAGTCGATAAATCAGTTGAAAAATTCCCCAAACGGTGAACTTGACGATTCCGAAGACTCCTCGAACGGTGGCTCCGATCAGGTAAGCCGTTCCTTTGACGATCCAGACGGGGATATAGAGGATTGCATCTAGCGGCGATCGTCGATTTTGCTGTAAATTTCCTGAGATGGCTTGTCCAGCAGGATTGCTTCTCACTACAGTAGTGACTCGTCTTCGCCCAACTAACGCTAACGTGTTCTGGTGAGTGAGAGAAGTCGGTGTGACAGCAGGTTGAGCAACCGGAACGGGTTGAATTTTGATCGGCGCAAGAACTGCCAGAACATCGCTTGCAGAGGAATAGCGATCGCTAGGTTTATAGCTCAACAACCGATTGAGAATAGCGGCGACTGCTGGACTGACTGTCACATAGCGCTGCCAGATCCACGTTAACGTGATCGGATCATAAAGTGATTTGGGGTCTCGTCCGGTCAGCAGCACAATGCAAGTGACTGCCAGCGCATACAAATCGCTGCTCGGATTTGCCGTTCCTGCCTGGAGTTGTTCAGGAGACGCATAGCCCGGTTTGCCCACGAGCGTTTGGCTACTAGCGGCGGGTTGCGCGAGCTTGTTTGCCAGCGCTTTGACCACCCCAAAATCAATCAAGACGGGTTGTTGATCGGTCGATCGTAAAATAATATTGTCTGGCGCAATGTCTCGATGCACGATTCCGGCACTGTGAATGTAGGTCAGCACTGGCAAAATTTGATGCAACAATTGCAGGATTTCTGCCTCGCTAAAGCCCTGCCCTGAGCGGGCATCCATCAAAGCTTCACAGGTGGTGCCTTCAATGTAGTCTTGGGCGAGAAATAGGAGTTCTCGATCGAGATAATGCACGCGAAACATTTCTCGAAAGCGCGGAATTTGAGGATGGCGAAGCTGATAAAGCACGCCTGCTTCTCGCGTAAACAAATCTTCTGCCTTTCGCAGATTGGCGGCGCTTTGATCCTGCGGGGCGAATTCTTTGAGCACACAGAACTCATTAAAGCGATTGGTGTCGATCGCCAGATAGGTTCTGCCAAATCCTCCTTGTCCCAACACGCGCTCGATGCGGTATCGGTTTTGAATCACGGTGCCATCAGGAAGCGGTGAGTGCATAGCAGTGGGGCGAACAGATAGTCCAGTATTTTAAGCGATCGACCGGAATTGCGCCCTACAAATTTAGCATCCTCCTCTCGCGAAAGTCAGCCGATTATGGGCAGTTTGGCGATCGGCTCTTTCCGCCTTTCAAACCAGTTGCGCGCCGAATGTTAGACAATCAGTAAAGATAGATTAAGCACAACGTCACCTTTTTAACCCGTGAATCGTCGAGAACTTCTCAAACACCTACTTCAAGCTTCTGGCGGGCTAATTGCAGCTAGCGTGTTAGGCGGCTGTCAGTCAAAGTCGATCGACCCGCTCTTTCTCCTGAGTCTGATCAACCCAGAAACCCCTCTGCCTGATCACCTGATCACGCCACTAGAGGAGTTTTATGTTCAGTCTTATGCGTTGCCTTCCACGGTTAAAGCGGATCAGTGGCAGCTCAAAATTAAAGGAGCCGTCGAAACGCCCTTAACTCTTATGCTTCAAGACGTTTTGCAAGCGCCTCAAGAAGACTTTCACCTGACAATGGAGTGCATCGGCAATCCAGCCGGAGGTAATCTGATCGGCAATGCACTTTGGACGGGAACGCCGCTTCTTCCCTTTTTGAGGCAAGCGGGCGTTCGCTCCGATGTTCAAGAATTTGCTCTAAAAGGGGCTGATTGGTATGAGACGACTCTGCCTGTAGACGATGTAATGCGCGCTGATGTTCGCTTAGTCCATCGCATGAACAAAGAGCCTCTGACGGCTGCTCACGGCTATCCGATGAGACTGATTGTGCCTGGGCACTATGGACAAAAACAGCCTAAATGGATTGTTGAAATTGAGGCAATCACGAAACCAAAAACGGGATTTTGGGAGAATCAGGGCTGGTCAAACACGGCGGAAATTCCGACTCATGCGCTGATGCGGCAGGTGCAAGAGACTCGCGTGTGGAATCGTCAGAATCAAGTCAATGTCAGTCGAGACGGAGATGCAGGTTGGCAAAAAGGAGTCTTGCTTGCAGGCGTTGCGCTCGATCGTTCTAGTTCTATCCAAGCGATCGAGGTCAGTACTGACAATGGCGCTTCTTGGAGTCAAGCCAACCAAAACCGCCCCAACTCGCCCCATGAATGGACATTATGGCGCTATCTTTGGAAACCTCAACAGCCTGGAAAATATACGTTATTGGCGCGGGCAAAGTCCGATCGGCAACAACAGCCGCTAGAAGATGCTAATGGTAAAGATGGCAGTTCGGGAATTCTCAAAATTCAGGTCACATTGCAGACTTGAGGATGCGGACTAAAAATTCTGAGCCTTTATCTGCAAGCGCCTCGTTCACAACTCTTGTAATAAATAAACGTCAGTTCGACGAGTTTTTTCGCTTCGTTGTCAGCGGCTTCTGCCCCCTAAATCCCCCATTCTGGGGGACTTTGAACCGGAAATTTTGGCTTGAAGTCCCCCAAAATTGGGGGATTTAGGGGGCTGCCCGAATTCACAAGCGGAGCGAACTACTTCTGTCGAACTGACGTTAAATAAGCAATTATACTTAATGTCAAAGTCAAGAACTTTATTTGCATGAATTTTGAGAGGCGCTGGAAGAGCAGCTTTTCCAGCAAAAGACTGTAGTTGCGGGATGGTCTGAAAACGGCAATGTAAATCGAGAGTTTCAGCCCTTACTAGAAAAGAACAGTATTTTCATTGATCAGGTACGCTCAATGAAAATACTGAAACCCCAACTTTGCCGGGTCAACGATAATTCTGACGCTACTCAATTGCTTTTCCATCAACAGCAAAGAAGTATAGCTTACTCGTATCCACTCCCAGGCTTAGTCTAGTGTCAGGATGAATGTTGCGAGACGAAGGCACACGGGCAATTAAAACAGAACTCATTTGTTCGTCAGGGTCGTCCCTATTATTAGTAATCGAAACCGCCTGGTTATCCTCGATCGTAAGGGTAGCAGGTGCCTTAGCATAGATGAGCAGTTCATGTCCAAGTGCTTCTAGTGATATGACTTCAACTTGAACGCACTGATCAACCGGAGTATTGGCATCTGGCAGGAAAAATGCTTCTGGACGCAAGCCTGCCAACAGCGGTTGATCATAATAGTGTTCTAAGTTCTGATATCGGTTGACAGTCGAAGAATTGACGATCAAGGGGCGATCGCCCATATTAATCATAAAGGTGCCACTTTCCAGCTTTTGCAACCGAGTGCGAAAGAGGTTCATGGCTGGACTGCCCATAAAACTAGCCACAAAGATATTGGCGGGATGGTCATAAAGGTCTTGCGGGGGCGCAACTTGTTGCAATTCACCTGCCCGCATCACCGCCACACGATCGCCCATTGTCATGGCTTCTACTTGATCATGGGTCACATATACAGTTGTGGTGCCCATTCGTCTTTGTAACATTGTAATATCTGTGCGGATTTGCGATCGCATCTTGGCATCCAGATTAGACAGGGGTTCATCCATCAAAAATACAGCGGGATCTCGAACGATCGCCCGTCCCATCGCGACTCGCTGCCGCTGTCCCCCTGAAAGCTGCTTGGGTTTGCGATCGAGCAGATCCACCAGTCCCAATCGTTCCGCCGCCTCCTGAATTCGAGCTTGCCTCTGGTGTTTGGGGAGTTGCATCATGCGGAGAGGAAATTCTAGATTTTGCCGAACGCTCATGTGGGGGTAGAGGGCGTAATTCTGAAAGACCATCGCCACGTTACGCTGTTGTGGGGTGTTGTCATTGACGATGCGATCGCCAATCATTAATTTGCCTGCTGAGATTTCTTCTAACCCAGCGAGTAACCGGAGTGCTGTGGACTTACCACAGCCAGAAGGGCCTACAAACACGAGAAACTCACCATCCTCGATCTCTAGGCTCAAATCTTTGAGAGCAGTGTAGCCGTTGGGATAAACCTTGAACACATGCTGAAATTTGATAGTTGCCATAATGTTTACTGAGCAGTGAGTAACGTAATTTGATCTAGCGCCGACCGATATCGCTCTTGATTTCCGAGTTGTGAATAAAGCTTTGCTGCCTGTTTGAAGTCAGCGATCGCAGCTTTTTTGTTGCCTTGCTGATCCTGAAGCCGACCTCGGCGATAAAACGCATCTCCGAAGGTGATAGTGCTGCCCCAGCCCTGATTGATTCTAATGGCTTCACTGTAGTCTTTGATTGCCTGTTGAGGCTGTTTCAGTTCCGATTCATAGAGTGCGGCTCGGTTGAAATAAGCCGTAGAAGTGGGTCTAAGCTGAATGGAGCGGGCGAAGTCTTCTAGGGCACCTTGATAGTCTCGCAGAAAGCGTCTTGTGATTCCTCGGTTTGTATACAACGTAGGATTGTTGGGATACCGTTGAATTCCGGCGCTAAATACCTGTGATGCTTTCTGAAAATTGTTTTGTCTGAGTTGAAGAAGCCCTACTGTCACATAGTAACTAATGTGTTGGGCTTGTACTCCGGCTGTGCTGCGCCGTCCTGGAAGGGCATTCATTGCACCGACTGGAACCGCAAAACTGAAATTTGTTCCCGGAGTACCTGACTTAACAATACCGACCACATAGCCATCCTCATTGAGCAAGGGCCCGCCAGAACTGCCAAAGGTAACGGATGCCGTAAATTGAATCAGACCATTTCCATCGATTCGGCTCACGATTCCATCACTAAAGCTTCTCTCTAGTGTTCCAGTTGTCTTAGGGCTTGGATTTCCGATCGCGTACACCTTCTGCCCAATTTGAGGTGGCACAGCTTGAATTTTCAAGCTTGGAAGCGGCTTCTTCGGCTGGATTTGAATCATTGCTAAATCAACATTAGGATTGCGAGACACGACAGTGCCCTGATAAACTGAGCCGTCTGCTAACTTAATCCAAACCTGTCGGTTATTTCCAACAACGTGTTGACTAGTCAGAATCAAACCTTTGGGGTTCAGAACAACCCCGCTTCCGAGATTGAATGACTTGCCGTTTGGTGCTGCTATTACAGCAACCGCAGGGCTAGATCGTTGATAGATTGTGACTGGATCAAGTGCGAAAGCGAGATGAGTGACCCCTAGCGCGATCGCAACAGAATTCAAAACAGTAACAGTTTTTGCAAGGAGTTTCATAGCAGTTCACCAAAATTTTGATTAGATTTTTAGCCTTTTGTTCCGGTTGAGGCAACGCCTTTAACAAACCATTTTTGGAACAGCAAGAACACCACGAGAATGGGAGCGACCATCATCACACCAAAGCTCATGATGTCGCCCCACTGAATCGGGGGCAACGTTTGAAAGGTTGCGATCGCGAGTGGCAACGGACGAACTTTCTCATCGATCGTAATCATCAGTGCCCATAAAAAAGACCTCCACTCTGATAAGAAGGTGAGAATTGCAACCGTCGCAAACACAGGTTTTGATACTGGCACGATGATCTCGACGAAAGTTTGGAACGGACTCGCACCATCCACACGAGCGGCTTCTTCTAACTCTTTGGGCAAATCAGCAAAAAAGGTATAAAACAGGTAAATCGAGAACGCATTCGCAATAAATGGCACAATTTGAGCCGTGTAGGTATTTCGCAAGCCAAGAAAAGTAAATTGGAAAAATAGGGGAACTGCGATCGCTTCAAACGGAAGAATCATTAATGCAATGACGATCAGCAATAATAGCGATCGTCCTCGCCAACGCAATCGCGCAAACGCATATCCTGCTAGCGAGTTGACGATCAAACCTAATAATACGATCGTGCTGTTAATGAACAGCGAGTTAAAGAAAAACCGCTCAAACTTGACTCGTTCAAACACATCCCGATAGTTCTGAAGCGAAGTCTGCTGCGGAATGAATGCCTTGAGTGTGCTTGCTTGGGATAAAACTAGCTCATCAGGTTTGAGACTTCCAACAATCATAAACAGGATGGGCGCAATGAAGAGAAATGCGATGAACGTCAGTAAAAGGTAGCTTGCTATCTTTCTAAACCATTGCTGATTCGATTGCTTTGACATCCACTGAGTTGAATTCAAATCATTCATAAAATTAATTCCTTAAATTGTGATGCCTGGCTTGCTGCCCTCCTCACGAAGTGGGGCGAAGTATTTATGCAGGAAGTCTAATTAATATTCACTCGATCGTTCTTTCTTCTTGAACTAACAGCCGTTGCAACAAAGTAATCACTAACACGATCAGAAAGAACGTCACTGTGATGGCTGATCCCTTTGCCATTTTTTGCTGATCAAACGCCGCCTTAATCGCTTCATTCATTACAGTTGTTGTTGCATCACCCGGCCCGCCGTTCGTCATAATTCGCACTGAGTCAAATAGGCGAAACGATAGAATTGTCGTGACCAACACCACAAAGATGAGTGTGTTCCGAAGTTGAGGGAGCGTAATGTAGCGGAATTGATTCCAGCGATCGCTCCCATCCACACGAGCCGCTTCATAGAGTGAGATTGGAATTGACTGCAATCCCGCCAGCACAATCACCATTTGAAAGCCAACGCCTTGCCAGATTGATAACAGCATCAGAGCGGGTAGAGCCAGGGCAGGATCATGCAGGAAGTCTCTAGGTTGCCAAAAACCAAGCGTCATAAACTTGAGGAACGCATTCATCATGCCATCAGCACCAGGGGCATAAATAATCGTCCAGATCACGGATACGAGTGCCATCGGAAAGACAACGGGCATGAAAAATAGGGTGCGAAAGACTGCCATGCCTTTAAGTGGACGGTTGAGCAGCAAAGCTAACCCCAAGGCTAATGTGGTTTGTATCGGCACAACCACTAACGCAAAGAGAGCATTGTTGAGTAGAGCCTGACGGAAGCTAGGATCGAGCCAAATCCGTCGATATTGCTCAAATCCCCAGAATTGAATGGGTAAAGGCGAACCCAGTCTTAGATTTGTAAACGAAAGCACCAACGCTAACGCAAATGGCAAGACGACAAATAGAAATAATCCGGTTAGTGCAGGAGCCGCCATACTAATTGCAACGCGAGTATCATCGTTGAGTTTTCGTGTTTTCTGCTCGATCATGGTTCTCAGATTTAGAGGAAGTTAATCCAAAAATGGGAAGATAAGACACTGAATGAACGTCTGGGTAGCCCTGATTGTCTTGAAGGTCGATCGCGATCGCAGTTGCCGCTTTATCTAAAGTGGTCTTCACATCTAACCCATTACGAATATCTGCAAAGGCTTGCTCGAAGGTCGATGTAATCACCGGATAAGCAGGCGTTTGAGGACGAGAAACCGTTTGTCCTGCTAGCAATTGAGACGAGAATAAGGAAAGAGGCCCGCCTTTAGCATAGAGTTTGGATTGTGCAGTTGCACGTTTCGTTCCTGGGACTGCACTGTTTGCGGTTGCGATCGCTAACACTTCGTCAGGCTGTAATAAAAATTCTAGGAATCGTGCCGCCACTTTGGGTTGCTTACTATTAGTGGTAATGCCCCAACTCCAAGAACCTTGAGCCGTTTTTGAGCCGTTTCCAAAGTTAGGCAGCGGCAACAACACTAAGTCATTTCCGGCGGCTTTGGCGTAAGTCTGATAGTCCCAGTGTCCGCCCCAGGCCAGCGCAACTCGACCACTCGCAAAAGACGCATCATCCACGTTGGGATCGACATAGCCTTTCTGAATCCAGCCCTGGATCTGCTGCATCGCAAACACAGCCGATGAACTGTTTAAGAAGCGATCGACAGATGGCTGATCAACCCGTCCCCCCGCAGAGTAGATTAGAGGTAAGAATGCGTAACTGTACCACTCACCACGAGAATTTAGTTTCAAGTCGAGAACTTGCCGATCGGGATCTTGTTTAGCAAGAGCAACCAGAACTTGGTTAAATTCCTGAGCCGTCCAAGCATCCTGATTGCCCTTGGGAATCCGAACACCAGCGGCTTCAAGGCGGCTCCGACGAGCATAAAGTCCTAACCCAGAATCGAAGGTGCCAACGGAGTATAAACGCCCCTTATATGTTCCTTGATTAAGGATTGAGGGTAACAAATCTTGCTGGATTTGCGGCGAGAGTAAGGGATCGATCGCAATGAGATTTCCTTGCCAAATGTAGTTATAGACTGAAGGCCCATCAAGTTCAACTACATCCGGTAAATCTTTTGAGACCGATGCAGACTGAAGTTGAGCATTGTATGAACCTTCAGGAATAAAAGTGAGCGCTACTTTGGCTTCGGTTTGCGATGCATTGAAGCGATCGACCTGTTGTTCGATCGTCTGTCGCTCTGCGGCTTGACCCGTGTGAACCCAAACTTGAATAGTGCCCTCTTGAGTCGCGTTACTCCTGCACCCACTAAGGCACAGGAGTAACGGTGTGAGTATACTCAGTCGGCGCAGGATTTGAATCATGATTCTGTGTCCTTATCCTGGGTGAATGCTGTTACCGGGGATGAACAAGAGCATTAGTGGGCTGGGGAGAAGTAAGGCCATCGACAATCGCAAACGTTAGTAGACTTCCTGCATGAATTTGGACAGCGATCGCCAACCCTTCTTGAGAATAAGGGAGCCAGAACTCTCTTGTTCCCTCTCCTTCGGGCTACCGTTGTATACATAAGTCATTTCGCTTCGTTTTGAGCGGCTTCTGCCCCCTAAATCCCTCAAAAATGGGAGACTTTGAGACTGGAAGTCTGGGGTCAAAGTCCCCCAGAATGGGGAATTTAGGGGGCGACCCCCAGCCATCCGAACTGAAAGCAATTTGTGTATACACAGCAGTTCCTTGGGGAGAAGGGTTGGCGAGGGCAGAGTATTCATGCAGGAAGTCTAGCATTTGTGATGCAAATATCATTCCATTAGAATATCTGAGCAGCAGAAATAGAACCAGAGCAAACAGGGGCAGATAAGAGCAGTTAAAGAACTTTAGGATGAAGCCGCCCAAACGAATGCTAGGCTAGATTCACTTCACTTTATTGCTGGGGCTAGTACCATGACTAGTCAGTGGTATGACAAACTACAGAGAATTTGGCCAAGACCTAGATTTGCTGCGATCGGCTTAGGGTTGCTGGCGGTTTGTCTAATATTTGTTACTTCAAACTGGATGCTGTCGAACTTGACGCGATCGCATCCTCATAAAGTCACGCTCAGTTTTGTCGTGCCAAACAATGAGGCACAACCGTGGCAGTCTTTGATTGACGAATTTGAAACAGCCCATCCCAAAATTGCGATCGATTTGGTAAACCTTCGTGACCAAGATGCAATCAAGCCGCAAGATCCTAGAGCCGTCAAAAAGCAGTATATTGATTCATTCAATCAGGAAAACCCTCTCTACGACTTGGTTTTCATGGATATTATTTGGGTTCCCGAATTTGCGAAGAAACAATGGATTCGAGATTTACCAATGCAACCCACCGATCCAGAGTTGAAGAAATTTCTCAGCGATGATGTCAAGGGTGGAATATATCAAAACAAACTGTATCGAATGCCCGTCCGCTCTGATATTGGCTGGCTCTATTACCGTACTGATCTACTCAAAGATGCAGGATTGAAGCCACCAGAGACGTTTGAGGAGTTGATCGACAGTTCTCAGAAACTTCAAGCCAAAGAACTGCGTTGGGGATATCTTTGGCAAGGACGACAATCGGAAGCCCTCTCAGCAATGTTTGTTGAAGTTCTCCACGGGTATGGCGGGTTCTGGATTAATGAAAAGCTGGACGTGGGGCTAGATCGAACTGAAGCGATCGCAGCCGTTCAATTTTTGCATGACACTATGTTCGATCAAAACCCCATTTCTCCTAAAACACTGACAACCTATCGGGAAGATGAAACGCTCAAGCTATTCCTAGAAGGTAAAGCCGCTTTCTTGCGAAACTGGTCAAATGTTCTGCCGCGAGCTAATCTAACAGATTCTAATATCCGCAACAAAATTGGTGTGAAACCGATGGTTCATACGTCAGGTTATACGAGTGGCGGCTGTCAGGGAGGATGGGGATTAGGAATTGCTCAAAGAACGCAGCATCCAGAAGAAGCTTGGCAAGCGGTTCAATTCTTTACCAGTGCAGCAGCGCAGCGCAAACTCTTTCTTGCTGCCAGCGATGGATTACCCACCAGGCGAGAACTATTCAAGGACTCACAACTCGTCAAACGGTACAGTCACTATCCAGCAATCCTAGACTTCTTTGAAAATCAAAAGCCGCACCCGATCGTTTTACGTCCTGCTATCTCCCAATACGCCCAAGCAACCTGCATCTTACAAAAATATCTCCATACCGCTCTGACTCAAGAGAATCCAGAGATTGAAAGAAAAATGCAAGATGCTGCTAGAGATACTAGGATTTTGCTCAAAACGATCGAGGGTACACCGAATGAAAAGGGTTGTATCTTTGACGATCGTGGGTAATCAGAGTTCAAAGTTCCCCAGAATTGGGGGATTTAGGGGGCTGAGGCCTTGAAGAACGAAGCGAAAAACCTCGTCGAACTGACGTTAATCAAGGGCAAATCTCTCGATCGTTCTCATGACCCATGTAGCGCTTCCACTCCTTCTGTGTGAGGTTGTCTGTAATGTGTTCACAAGCTTTACGATGTAAATCTTCTAATCGCCAGAACCATACTGCTGTTGCGTCTGAGCTGACCGTTGCAATCTTCTGATCGTCTGGGAGCTTAAAGGTGACAGCATTGACTGGCTTTGCATGATCCAAGCGTACAACTTCTTGACCACTAGATCTCTCCCATACTCTTGCTGTTTTATCATCACTCGCCGTTGCAACAAACTGATCATTAGAACTAAAAGCGATCGCATTGACTCTACCATCGTGGCTCAATGCAACAGGCACCGCATTCTGACAATGCTTGAGATCCCAAACCCGTCCTCGACTATCTAAGCTGCCCGTTGCTAGATATTGTTCATTGTGGCTGAATGCGATCGCAATCACACCCCCTTCATGTTGCAGCGTCGCACACTGTTGCCCGTCTTTCTGAAACACTTTTGCTTTATTGTCATCACTTGCCGTTGCAATCAAGTTACCCTGCAAACTAAAGGTGACTGCATTGATTTTACTTTCATGAGTCCAGTTAGCTAAACGTTGCTGGGTTGCCACATCCCACAACGTCGCTGTGTTATCAGCCCCCGCTATCACCAGCCGCAAACCATCATGGCTCAACGCGATCGCCTCCACAGAACTCTCTGATGAAAACTTCTGAACGGGATCACGAGTTCTCTTGATCAAGGTTTTGGGATTAGAGGTAAACTGATCATCATCAGGAACTCTCCAAACCCGTACTGTATTATCATCGCTAGCAGTGGCGAAGAACTTATTATTCTGGCTAAAAGTAATGAACTGATTCACACTCTTGTCCTGGCTGATCTCTACGACAGCAGAGTCACCCCTGTTTGTTTTCCACAACTGTATCGTTGTTTTCTCTTGGCGAGGATCAGAACTCGATATCGCGCTGAGTTGTCTATCTGGGCTGAAAACCGCTGCTTTCGCAGAATCATTGTGTGCTAGGCTCACCGTTGCATTATCCCTGATTTTCCACAAGTGGGCTTTATTGTCCAAACTTGCAGTTGCAATCAACTTCTCGTTTTCTAGACTCGGATTAAATGCGACAGCACTCACAAAGTCCTGATGAGGAATGTAAGCAATCGGCTTACCACTCGCAATGTCCCAAACTCTCACCATCTTGTCCATACTTGCAGTAACCATCAATTTGCTGTCATAGCTCATTGATACAGCCGTGACCGCTTGCTCATGCTGTAATGTTATCGGTGGACGATCGCTTCCCACCTCCCATATCGCGGCTGTCTTGTCTAAGCTAGCAGTTGCCACATACTTTCCATCCGGGCTGAATGCAACATCGAGAATTGCGCCTTTATGCTTCAGCAACTGCCCAACCCGTTCTCCACTAGCGGTCTTCCAAACCTGAGCAGTCCCGTCAGCACTTGCTGTAACGATTAACTTCCCATCGGGGCTGAAGGTTAGAGCATTGACGCTATTGCCCTTATGAGACGAGATTAGCTTGCCGCTCGTTACTTCCCAAACCTGAGATGTAATCCGCGTCTCACCAAGCTGGTTCAGATTAACAGTATCAACAGTCGCAGTCGCAATAAACTTGCTATCAGAACTGAATGCGATCGCATTGACATAAGCCGAAAGTTTTAAGCGTCTAATCAATTTCCAGCTTTTAGTCTCCCGGATTTGAACAGTATTATCACTTGCTATTGCAATAAATTTCGCTTCGTCATCAGAAGTAAAGGCAATAGCATTCACTTTACCAGTATTATTTAGACGCTCAACCTTGCCGCTGAATACATTCCATACATTGATCATCCCGTTTAAGCTAGTAGATATTAAGTGTTTTCCTGTGCGGCTAAAGGCAACTGTTTCCACGTCATCAAGATGTTCCACAGTTTTAA
Organism: Phormidesmis priestleyi ULC007; assembly: GCF_001895925.1. GTDB lineage: Bacteria > Cyanobacteriota > Cyanobacteriia > Leptolyngbyales > Leptolyngbyaceae > Phormidesmis_A > Phormidesmis_A priestleyi_A. The sequence goes on from NZ_MPPI01000006.1 coordinate 149,711, forward strand.
GCAAACGGGGTAGAGCATCTAATCGACGATACAAAACTTGCGCTGCGTCTGGAGAGAAGCGTCCCTGATCCTTGAATTGTTGCATTGCCTCTAGCGCCAGCAGTACACTGATTCGCGGATTGCTAGATACTTGAGCCTGCGTCACAAGCGTTTGTCGTTTTATCTCCTGTAATCTACTCCCGACAAACACCAGACTGAGTACCAGAATAATCAGCAGAGCGAAGTAAATAAACCGTCGAGTTAATTGCCGAGTTAACCGCTTGAGCTTTCGTCGATTTAGTTTGTTAGCGCTGGCGGTCAAAAATCGTTGATCCTCATTGCTGAGATGTTTGTCTTTTGCCCATTCCATGGCTTCTTGAAATGCTGGCTCATCTAAAAGCCAACCCCCATCCTGACAACCAGAAGCGAACCAATTGGCTAACGCATCGCCATAGAGACGACGCTTCTTGACTAGCTCCTCAGCCACCCAAGTTTGGTTAAAAACCTCACGATAAATCCGGTTATGAATTCTTAATTGATGATGTCGTTCCACCACTAATCCAGACAGGCACAGTTTCATTTGTTCGGGGCTGTGATCGGCAGTAACGTCTTGCTGACGTAAGATTTGCTGATACAGTCCTAGCAGAAAACAGGCTTGCTGATCATTGACTAGAATACGATCGCGGATATGACTAAGATGACCTTTTTCATCCTGGAATTCCCAGTTTTGAATGATGCGCGATCGCACGAGTTTCTCAACCCACTCCGCTTCATCGCCAACTGGAATCAAGGCTTTACTGGTCTGGATCAGCGCACAGAGCCGTTGAGTCAGAAAGGGTTGCCCATTAGTCCACGCTAAGACCTGTTTCAAGACAGCTTCAGAATCGCCAATGCCAATTAACCCCTTCGCTAATGGTTTGGCTTCTTCAAACTGAAACCCTGCCAGTTGAATGGCTTGACCAATATTAAAGGGAGTGAATTCTTTATCTTGAATCAAATCTGAGGGAGTCGCGACCCCGAACAAAGCGAAGGTGAGGCGATTGTAGTCTGGGTGATCGGCACGGCGGTTGTAGCAAGCTCGAATCAAGGCGAAAAAATCATCCACTCGAAACTGCAAACTCAGGACACTATCAATTTCATCAATAAATAAGACAATATTTCCCGGAACAGTTGCCAACAATACTTCTTCAATAAAATTGCTCAATCGTTTGACCGGAGAAAGCGCCTTTCGTTCAGTCCACCAGGTTAAACTGACTCCCAAATCAAACTGGGTTACGAGTTCATCGAAGGTATCGGCATACCACTGCTCTGGTTGACTTCGGGTATCGCGAACTGAAAAATCGAGTACACCACAAGACGTTCCGATCGCTTCTAATCGGCGTTCCATCTGCACCCGTAAGCTAGATTTTCCGGTTTGTCGAGAGTTCAACACATAGCAAAACTCTCTAGCCGTGAGTGCCTCATAGAGATCGTGGTCTGCTTGGCGCGTGACATAGCTGTTTGCGTCGGAAAATAGTGTTCCACCAACAATATAGTGATAGGTAGAGTGATAGGTCATCCCTTTGTTAAAGCGAGTGGTTGTATTGGGTCAATTTTGTAGACGATCGCGAAAATAGCGGCGGTATAACTCACAGGATGGTATCACACCCCTTTCCTCCACTTCGACTAATCCCATACTGTATAGCTGAAACACATAAGCAGGTTCAATACTGATTGGAGTCGTCGAATTCACAATACTCTCGAATGCAGCCGCTAAATTTGAATTCTGGTGAAGTGTGTTCAAAAGCTCACCTAAATAGTTATGGTAAGGATCAATTGCTGTGGCTGCATTGTGCAAAAATTGCTCTAGTGTCATCTCTGGATGCATCGTCAGGTGATCAAGCGCCTCATGGATCAGATAAGGATTTCCGCCAATCAAAGCCATCATTTGCTCAACCTGATCCGCTTGCCAATGCAGCTTATACTGCTGAACTAATTCTGTCACCTCATTTAGATAAAACTTCCGCAAGGAAAAGACATTGCCAACATTCGCCAGCGGAGAGTAATTAATATTAAGCGCGCCGTAAATATCTGTGGAGTGGATAATCACGAGTCGCAGATTGCGCCAAGCGCTGCCGCGAACTCTCCTAGCTCTGTCATACCAACTTCTGAGCAAGGTACAAAAGTCATCGGCAATATCGTGCTGTTCAAAAACCAGATCAACATCATCCAAAACAAGCACTAAAGGGGTGTTGATACTTGCCCACAGACAGGTTTCAAAATAATTTGTGCAGTTGCTATTGTTCCCTAGCCCGTGTTGCCATTTCTCCTCCACTTGGTTGGGCAACTCTAAACTATTGCCCACACTAATACAGAACCACTTTAAGAATGTTTGTAAGTCCGTGAAAACAGCCCGATCGGCATCCCGAAAGCTCAACGTTGCCGATCGATATTGATTCTCTTGTACCTGATTCAACAGGTGTTCGACAAACCAAGTTTTGCCCATCCGGTGGGGTGCTTTGACCCGAATCAGAGCGCCTGATTGCGAAAAAATTGTGTCATAACATTGAGATTCAAGGGGCGGGCGTTCTACATAAAAGTCTGAAGGTCGCGGATCGCAGCTAGGTTCAATAATATCAGCGAGTTCCAACCCCAGAAATTGAGCGATCGCATCGGCAGAATACTTTCTCACCTTGACACCCCTTAGTAATCGCTTCAAGGTGTCAATGCCTACACCTGCCTGAACTGCCAAATCCTCCCGCGTGTAGGGCGTTTCATCATGTCTATCTCTCCGTTGCTGCCGCTCCCGTAAAATTCTGTTGTCCACGCGATCTCTGACAAGCCGCTTGCCCTGTGTAGTCACCTTAACACTATCGGTTTCGCGTTGCTTACACATCACCTAGTCACCGCTTGTAGCTACTCTCATAGTTTAAGAGTCAGGAGCATTTCGACAAGAGCAGATGACGAAACTTAACTGCACCTTGACTGCACGGATCTGCCTCTACTTGCCCAAATCTGCCTCTGCCTAAACTTCTCGCTCTCACCTATGATGTCGATCGTCTATCAAGGAGCTATCAACGGGAGTGATGACATGTTTGAATCGGGACAGGTTCTGCAAACGCGGTATCAACTCCAGCATCGGCTAGGACGATCTCCCCAAGGGCGACAAACTTGGTTAGCCACAGATTCAGCCACAAACCCCCCAGAAGCTGTCATCCTCAAGCTTTTGGTATTCACTGAAATGCAATGGCATGATTTGAGGTTGTTTGAACGAGAGGCTCAAGTTCTAAAGAATCTAGATCATCCTCGAATTCCGCGATATCGAGGCTACTTTTTAGTGGAGCAACAGCCCCATTCACAACTGTGTTGGTGGGGATTAGTCCAAGACTATATTCCAGGTCGATCGCTACAGGACTTGCTAGAACAAGGAACCCGATGGAGTGAACAAGAGGTTCGCCGGATTGCTGAAGACGGGTTGCAAATTCTCAACTATTTACATAGCTTAAGTCCTCCGGTTCTCCACCGGGACATTAAACCGAGTAATTTGATTTTGGATGATGCTCAACAGGTCTGGCTGGTTGATTTTGGGGCTGTACAAGATCAAGTTGCCGTTACAGGTGTATCGTTCACTGTTGTCGGAACAGTTGGCTACGCGCCGCTAGAACAGTTTTGGGGAAGACCTGTTGCTTCTTCCGATCTTTATGCGTTGGGAGCAACGTTAATTCACTTACTGACTGGAGTCGCTCCTGCTGATTTGCCATACCGTGATTTAAGAATTCATTTTAGCGATCGCACCAGTACAAATTCTAGCTTTGTCAGTTGGATTGAGAAACTAACTGAACCTGCCTTAGAAAAGCGATTTAGCAGTGTCAATGAAGCCCGCGAAGCACTGGAACACGGGATAGATTCTGAAATCACACCTGTCAGCGATAGAGTTCAGACAGTTTGTTCTACCCAATCGAAAAAGATTCAATGCATCAGACCGCACATTGTGGTGAAGCAGACTTCTCCACAAATGCTGAAAATAAAAGTTCGTGAACCTTCGCCTAGCATCAATAATCGTGATCCTTTGTTTGTGTTCTATTCCGTTTGGGGTTTCACGACTTGTCTGTTGCTGCCATTTATTGGAGGAGCCTTCGCATTCATCTTTGCGTTCATCCTGGCTTATCTTGTCTCGATCCGCATGATTCTATCGGAAGCCAGAAAAATAGATCCCGAAAATGCAAGTTCGATTCGGTTTGATGCGGCAAGCGATCGTTTTGAGGTGACAACGCGATCGCGTTTCTCTGCAAGGCGAGAATCAGGGATAATCTCAGCGATTCGTTATCTTTCGATTACTTCGTCTCAAGTGTGTATCAACCAATATGCCTCATACACAGTTTGGGCAGTCACGATTCGAGCCAACCGAAACTACACAGTGAATTGGGGACTAACTGAAGAAGAGTGTATTTGGCTAGTGAACGAAATTCAGACTTGGCTTGACGCTAAAAAATAGTAGACCTCCGGCGTGAATCAAAATTTGTCCTCCTCACGAAGTGGGGCGAAGCCCTCGCCCAAGTTTAGGAGAGGGATTTAAGGTGAGGGAAGATTCGTGCAAGAGGTTTAGTGTTAATCAGAGCAGTTAAGGGCAGATACCTCAACCTCAACTGCTCTGTACTGCTCCTGTTCAAAGCCTCAATACCTATATATTCTTTCAATAGAGCGCAAGATGGCACTAGGTTTAGAACACATCACCCTTGCTGACGGCTCTACAGGTGAGCCAGCCTACGATCGTATTCCCAACCTTTCACTGTTTAGATAAATTGTAAACTTTTGCAGTAATCTGCACTTTGAGATCTGAGGAGATAACAGAGGTTAATCAAATTACTTTCTAGAAAAATAAGAAACGGTTTGGAGGCGCTGCATAACTGAATCGCGATCGACGTGTAGTAAGTTGGGGCTGATAAAAGAACAGCTTCTCCAGGCAATCGTCCAGTTTTCATAGGTTACGAACGACCATTCCTCGTCTTTTCATTCTGTTAGGAGTCGGGTTCACACTATGTCAGACATCAATGCCTTAATTGACGAAAATTTAGAGCGGATGCAAGTGCTTTCTCAAGAAGCAGATACCGCTTTAACCGAAGTGAATCAACTAGAACAGCTTGCAACTGACTTAGTTGCAAACCTCGCTGAGAAAGAACAAGCGGTGTTCTCAGGGTTTGAAACGATCGGCAGTCAACTAGCAGAGTTGGATCAGAAGTTGGAAACGGAACTACAAACTACGAAAGAAGATCTTGGTGAGCTACGACAAAAGGCAGAAGGAATTGAGGATCAACTTGAACAATTTGCCAATCAGATTCAAACTCAGTTGGGCGACTTGAAAACCCGTGCTGAAGAAATGCTGACAGAGGTCGAGTCGAAAGCGGGGGAAATTCAACAAGATTTGGATCAGTTAACTCAGCAGGCGCAGGGATTTGAAGCGGATGTGGATGGCTTGGAAGATGAGGCAGTTCAAGGTGTTGAGGAATTGGGGAACACCGTTGAAACCGCTAAAGGCGAATTTGAGAGTCGCAGAACTAACTTAATGGAAGGATTCAACTCGCTCTCGCAAGAAGTGGGCGAAAAGCTGCAAACCTTACAGCAGGATTTTGACCATTTAGTGCAGGAGAGTAGCACTCAACTAAGTCAGATAGATACAGCGCTAACCACGTCTGCCAATGAAGCGATGACTGCAATTCAAGAGAAGTTTAACGAGATTGGCGGTGAAATTACGACTTCTGCCCAGAAGTTAGCGACGGCTCTTGCCAACACGGGTGAGGCGGGAACTGATGACTGTGAGCGCATGAATGACAAGTTTGGTGAGGCGATCGATCGCTCTGGTGATGCAGTTTCTGTGATTCAGGAAATCGTGCCAGTGCTGGAAGACGTTGAAGAAGAACTCGGTTAACTATTCAGCTTAAACGGAGATGAACTATGTCAGAAGTTGTAGAGCTTAATCAAAATGTTGAGGAGACTACTGAGAGTTTGGAGCGATTGTCGGGTGTGCTTGAGCAAGTCAGCACACAGTTAAAGGATGCATGTTCGGAGGTGGAATCGGAAAGCGATGCTCTGAGTCAGGGGAATGAAATCGAAGCTCATCTAGATGCGCTAGAGCAGAGTTTGCAGCAGGCAGAAGACACGCTAGAAGGGGCGGAGTCGGAAGTCATTCAGGAGTTGGGTGAGTGGCAACAGGCGGTGACGGAAGCTACAAATGGATTGGAGGAAGGTGGGGGGGCGATCGCCGAACTTCAGGACGGGTTTCAAGAAGTGGCAAATGCCATCCCAGAATTTGAGGCAGAAGCCGCCGAAGTTGAGCAAGCACTGGCTCAGACAGCAGATGCGATTAGTCAACTAGAGGAGTCGCTGACCCAATCGATCGAGGAGACACGGCAGGCGTTTCAAACCCTAGATCAAGGGCTTTCAGAGTTTCAGCAGCAAGTTGAGCCACTATCCGAACTGGACAGCGATTTGGACGAATTGATCACTGACATTACTGAGACTCATCGGGAGGAAATTGAAACAGGTTTCAGTGAACTCAGTGAAGATCTGCGTCAAGAGCAAACCAGCGAAATTCAAACGACGGCTGATAGTTGCGAAACCAGCCTGAGAGAACAGTTTGAAACGTTTAGTAAGGAAGCCGAAGATTTAGCCGATCAGTACGAACAGGATGTTTCAGAGGTGATTTCTGACTTGGCGGATGAGTGCGAGAACGAGTATAAAACCAGGATTGAAGAAGCTGTGAATGATGTTGTAGACAGTGCAACTGATGAACTGATCAGCGAAGTGAACGAAGCTAATACTTCATTTGAGGATGGCTTGTCTGTCGCAAATGAGATCAAACCGATCGTTCATGACATCGTTACGGCTGGAAATGTTTTGGTGGCTGCTGATGAAATGGTTAAAGAGATGGTTGGTTAAGCGATCGTTGTGGATTGAGTAGCGATCGTGCCAGTTCAATGTTGTCTATTTCAGTAAACCATCATGAGTGCAGCAGATTTAATAGCTCGTATTGATGCAGCGAGGGGCGATCGACAGAGGGCAAGTGACCTGTTGGCAGAAGCCCGTGGGATGTCTGAACCCCAACCAGAACCTCCACAAGAAGGATTGCCTGACACACTCATTGATATTGTTCAAGGTGACTTTGATTGGGGTGATGGTCGCGATGTCGGAGGACTTTTTGGGGAAGTTCTCGGTGGTGCATTAGGTGGATCACTGGGTACTAGAGGAGGTGTCGCTCTCGGCGGACTCATTGGACCAGTTGCAGCGGTTGCTGGAGGAATTATTTTAGGAGGTGTTGGACACATAGTTGGAAGTGAAGGTGGAAGAGCACTTGGAGGTGAGCTTGGAGAAGAGATTGAAGATTTACTTGAAGGCAGAGGGTTTGGGACTGGAGATGAAAATTCTGAGGGCGCAATACCAGCACCACGAACTGGAGATCCAGTACCAGTACCAGTAATAGGTGATCGAGTGCCGGGGCTACCGACATCACATTATGGAGAATCTCGCGATCAAACGCCTACGAACCCCAGCAACACCAAAGCTAGAGAATACGATGCAAAAGTTAATGGCAATGACACAGGTTTGGTTGTTTACCTAGACAATCCTAACTCCGGAAGATCTGACAAAGACAATCCTAACTTTGGAATGGGGGATACAGAGTTTGATTGGGTAGAGTATGGACCAAATGGTAAAATAACGCTTCTAGACGCTAAGTATGCAGGTGACAGTGGCTACTACGCAAACTACCCGCAAGGAAGTGTAGCGCAAGCACAAAAGCAAATTTTAGCAATGGCGAACAGTGGTATTGACCATGAAAAGATACGAATAGAGTGGCGTGTGTCTACTAAAGAAGCACAGCAGGCACTACAGGCTAAGTTTAAGGAAAAAAGTATAGATGATAAGCTCATTACCGTTGAGTATTACCCTGAGGAAGAGTAGGTGGAAAAAATGGTTGATTACGTTGTCAGAATCCTTTCCTTTTGCCCTCAGAAGGTGGATATAGTCCATTCAGTACTAGCTTGCCCTGAGGTAGACAGATTGATTTTTCCAGCAGTACTTTACACCGGAAATGATAGTACTATCCCGATAAACTCTGCCGATCAATTTAATATTGCATCTGTATCTAAAGAACTTGTCAGGATGCCGGATGCACAAAAAGTAGAGCAGCTTGATGATGATCAAACCCTTGTTATTGCTGAATTGCGTGGAGAAAATAATATTGAGTTTTCTAGCACTATTAACTTAGTACAATCCCCTACACCCAATGTTATTAACTTAAGGTTTTCAAGCGAACATTTACAGTCTGAGGCTCTTACGCTTTCAAATCTCAAGAAATTGTTTTCTGAGCTTATCTCAGTTTTTCAAGCTGATCATGCCTCTATCTACGATCGTAAATCCATTCATCGATCAAAACATCCTAAGTATCTCAGGACAGCTAACTTTAGATCTTACCCAATTGAGATGGAGTGGCTCACTTACTTTGGACCACAAATGATTGAGCTTCTAGGGCACGAACGATTTACAAACTTACACACCTGCGTAGAAAAATATGATTTGCACGGAGGAACTATGGTGATTCTTCAGGAAGATCCATTTGATGAGGATAATCCTCAGCATCAGGAACGTCGAATCCAGGCAGAACGCGAGCTTCACTTGAGCTAGTAGGGTGGCAGTGCCCACTTTATTGAAAATCTTCCGTGTCAGAAGGCGAGCTATCAAGTTTAGAACACGACGGTTTCATTTCAGAACAAGAATCTTTCCGTCCAGAAGTCAAAGTAAGGTAGTCAAATATGAGTGATACAACCAGTTCGTTAGAACAACTAGCCACAGATGTGCCAGAGAAAATGAATCTCTTGGTTCAGGAACTATCGGCAGTTCAGGAAGAAGTAGATGGACTAGAAACCCATCTGGATGATATGAACGACAAAGTAGCAGATTTGCTGAGTCAGGTTGAAACGGCGTTAGATGGTTTGCATACAGAACTGTCGAATCAGCGATCGCAACTCACCGAAGAAGTGTCATCGTTAGACGGTGAATTTGAATCTTTGAAGAGTGAAGTTTCAACCGCACAGGATGAGTTAGCGACAGAGCTTCAAGAAGCGCAAGGAAAGCTGACAGAACTCAAAGGTAATCTAGAAGAGGGGCAAAATTCGATTGGAACAGCGGGGCAAAATGCTGTAACGATGCTGAGTCAGGCACACGGCAAAGTGCAATCTAGCCAAGAACAGTTAGATGGTGTAGTGGATGCGATCGCCCAAGAAATCCAGGAAGTTCAACAGGGTATCGAAACCGCAAAGACTACGCTCACCAGTCAAGTTAATCAGCTTACCGATGAACTCGATCAGGCACAGAAAGAAGTAGACAGTAAAGTTCAGGAAGTAGTAGATGCTTTCACCGACATTGAAGAACTGAATACTCAACTGACTGATATTCAGGACAAAGCGGTGAGGACACAACTCGACGGATTGTTAGACACCGCTAAACAGGACGTTGAAACCTTGCAATCAACTGTTGAAAGCGCGATCGACCCCGTTGTAGAAGCCATTCGCGGCTTAAGTGATGATCTATCGGATGTTGAGGGAGAAATCTCCTCAAAGCGCGAGGAGTTAGATGCTCAGTTTGACGAACTCAAAGAACTCATTGAACCGCTGAAAAAGGGTGTCGATGATGCTCGTGAATTGGCAGACAAACTTGCGCTTCCGTGGGCATAGAGTTTGAGTTAGAGGCGAAAACCCTATTAGTGATTAGGAGATAAGTCGATGGCAGATTTTCAAAGTGCGGCAGCGGAAACAACCGGGAAGTTGTCTGTTTTACTCGATGAAGTAGATCAAACTCACACTCAGTTGCAAACCACAAAAACAGAACTAACAAACTTCAAACAGCAGCTTGAAGAAGCTTGGACTAAATTTAGCGATCAGGCACAGTCACTTCTAGAACAAGTCACCACCAGCAAGAGTGAACTAACGGCTGAGGCAGATTCTGTCGAACAAACGATCGCCCAACTCAAGCAAAAGATTGATACCGTGCAGCAGGAGTTAGTGCAGGAGTTGGAAGATACGAAAGGAGCGATCGCTGCCGTTGATGACAAATTAAATGAACTAACTCCTGAGTTAGAAGGAGACTTGCAAGAAGCTGAGAGCGCACTCAACCATTTAGACGAGAAAGACATTGGCACCGAGCTAGAACAGGCAGTGACACAAACCCTGCAAGAGCTTCAAACAGTTAATGGCGACCTGCAAGGATTTCAAGCTGAACTCAATCAACAGACCGAATCTTTTGAAGGGTTCATTTCAGATCAAGCTGTTCCGGCAATTACCAGCAGTGCTACTGGTTTAACCGATCATTTAGATAGCATCGTTGATCAGTTTAACGATCAAATTCAAGCAGTAGGAGATGGCGTTGAACAGTCAATTCAAGGATTGATGGAGCAGGTAGGACAGGGACAGGAAACTCTGTTCGATCAGCTTGAAGACAATGCCCAACAGCTAGAAGAACTCATGGGTAAGCTAAACACTGCCGTTGAGACTGCCAGTTCCAGCGTGGTTGATGCAGGTCGCACAGTAGTAGACGGTACAGAATTAACCAATGACGGTTGTAAAACAGCGATTCAGTTGCTATCAGACGCTAAGGAATCGCTGGAAAAACTTTAGCGTTTGTCGATCGCAAAAATGACTTCACCTCGATCGCTAAAGGGTTGCCATCATGAACAACACAATTTTTCGCCACCTTCACTCGCCTATTGTAGACGCTCAAGCGCTACTTCGGATTTTGCCCTTCTCCTGCCTTCTGTGGGGACTGAGTGCAACAAGTTTCACTCTATCCGCAGTTAGTCAAGAACAGTCAGAAAACAAACCCATTGAGATCACGGCTCCTGACTACCTTCGGACTTCAGACCTACTCAGGAAACTAAGGCAGGAGTTTGGCGATCGCACCGACTCAAACCCTTCAGAGCAGGCAGAATTTAGTACTTATCGTTTAGGCCCCGGAGACGCTATTTCTGCTAACGTTTCACCCCGTGGGAAAGACTACAACTTTAATGCAACATTAGATTGGGCTGGTAATATTTCAGTGCCCTTAATCGGAGTCCTGTCTCTAAAAGATCTGACCCTGGAACAAGCTCAGGAAAAGATTCGGACTAGTTTAGCTGAGTATTTGGTGAATCCTCAAGTTGGATTAGTTTTAGCAAGTACTAGACCCGTCAAAGTCATGGTCACGGGTGAAGTTGTGAAGCCTGGATTTTATCCTTTACAAGATCCTCGACTTCCGGCTGCCTTAATTGAAGCAGGTGGCACGACTCGCCTTGCTGATTTGAGGACAGTGCAGGTGCGACGACGATCGGGGAACAAGTCATCACAAGAGCAGCAAATTGACCTCTACACGCCACTGCTCAAAGGCAGCGAATTACCCGATTTGCGGTTAGTCGATGGCGATGTAGTTGCAATCTCCGCCTTAGCTCCTGAGAAAGCAAACGAGTACGATCGCAACTTAATTGCGGGTGTCAATGTGGCACAAAAAGAAATTACCATTCGGGTTTTAGATTATTCCAGCGGTGTGAATCGAGTCCGTTTGCCCAACGGCAGCGATTTTGTGGATGCACTAACCTCGATTAAGCCAAACCTCAAAGATACCAACTTGAAAAAGGTAAGTTTGGTTCGATTTGATCAAGCGCAAGGGAGAGCGATCGAAATCAAAATCAACGCTAGAGATGCTTTGAAGGGCGATTCCTCCCAGAATCCAATATTGGAAAATAATGACGTGATTGTGATCAATCGCAACCTGATTTCCAAAATCAATTATTTTCTCAATCAAGTAACGCAACCCTTCAAAGATACTTTAGGATTTCTGCTGTTCTTTGACACCGCAAGCAATGGTGTTAACAAAGTGTTTGGCTCTGAAAAAGAAGACCGTTGAAATCAGGGATAAATCTATGAAAGTTCATCTGTTTCTGAAGCGCTACCTCGCCGCATTGAATCAGTATAAGTGGGCAGGACTTACTTCCTTTGCTTGCATTTCAGCGATTGCTGGAGTTGCGACGACGCGGCTGCCTGAAACCACTCATCTCGCTCAGGGAAAATTACTCTATAAGCCTATTGTTGAAGCAGCTCCAGCAACCGGAACTCAAGCAGTCGCGCAGAATTCTGTGCCTGGTATTGAGTCATTAATCTCCGATCAGCTACTGCAACAAACTTCTGACACGTTGGAGGCAAAACATCAGTCGATCGTGCCCAACGAGCTTCGGAATCGCATCAAGTTAGAGAAAGATCCCAAGCAAGAAAATCGGATTTTGATTCAGTCTCAAGATAGCAACGCAGAGCAGGCAAAACTCGTTGTTGAATCGTTTGTCAACACAGTGAGCAATCAAAGCCTTGCACACAAACGCAAGGAGGTTGAAGCCTCTCTTAAACTACTAGAAAAACGCAAGGCATTGTTGAGAAATAATCTTCGAGTTGCTGAAGAGAAGTTGAGAGAGTTTGGCAGACGGGAGAAGCCCGCGATTCAAGCAGCCGTAGACGGTAGTTTGGTCTCTGCAATCACGACGATTCAACAGCAACAGCGCCAATTTCGTCAACAGCTTGAAGGAACAAATGCCGAAATTGCCAGTCTCCAAAATCAACTCGGAATGACTCCACAGCAAGCCTATGTTGCATCGGCGCTGAGTGCTGATCCGACGATCGCCAACCTCACCACAAAAATTGCTGACATCAAATCACAAGTTGAAGTACAGCGTCGCGAACTACAGCCCAAACACCCAGACATCATCGCCTTACAGTATCAACAGCAAGTCAATGAAACTCAACTTCAGCGGAGAGTTGCAGAGATTGCAGGTGCCAACAGGGGGAGTTCTCCAGTTCAAATGGTTGCTCTTCGCAGAGTTAGTAACCTGGACAAGGCACGACAAGATTTGGCCAATAAGCTGGTGAATTTGCAAACTCAGCGCGATCGTTTAGCTCAAGAGTTAGGCATTCTCAGTCGATCTGAACCTGAGCTACGGCAAAATTATCAGGACGGGACAGAACTGAAACTAGAGCAGGAAAAACTGACAAAAGAAGTCGCTCGCTATCGAGAAACCTTTGATCAGACAGAAAAGCAATTGGCGGCGGCTGAACTAAAGAAGGCAGAAACCAGAAGCGATTGGGCGAGTGAGGGCACACCGCAGGTTAAAGAGATATCCAATGGGTTGTTGAATCGTCCTGTCATTCTGCTGGCAGGAGGCGTGTTAGGAGTCCTGATTGCTGGCACTACAGTACTACTACTAGATATACTGGGAGGCAGACTTTTGATTCCTGAAGAAGTTCAAGCAATTCTGCAACAACGGGTGCCATTTTTAGGAGTTTTACCGCATCTTTCCAAGCAAGCCGAGCAAAAATTTCCAGTTTTAATCAAGACAGACTCGCCTGATCTAGACGCTTACGAGTTGCTTCGGAGTAGTCTACATCGTCATAGCCAAAATCAGCCACTCAAAATGGTTGTGCTGTCTAGCACTCGCAAAGGTGAAGGCAAAACGATCGCTGCCTACAACCTGGCGATCGCGTCAGCCAGAGCGGGAAAGAAAACTCTGTTGATTGAAGCAGATTTGCGAACATCTTCGCAGGTGCAGATGTTAGGAGTTCCTACCTATCAGAGTGAGGAATTAGGTTCTCTACCCGAAGGTATGCAGATTGAAAGCGTTCAGCCAGTGCCCCACATTAAGAACTTATTTGTTTTACCCAGTTCAGGCTGTGTAGAACAGGTGACAGAGGTCTTAGACTCTAGCCAGATGCAGGAGTTGTTAAAGCTGGCGCGAGATGAATTTGAGTTTGTAGTGATCGACGCAACCGCTCTCCGTTTTAGTGATGCGCTGTTGATTGAACCCCTCACCGATGGGCTAGTTTTGATGACTCGACCCAGTTACACCGATCGCCGTAGCTTCAAGGTTGTGATTGAAAAATTAACAGAATTTAGCGACATCAAACTGCTTGGCGTGGTCATGAACAATGTCGCAAACTCAAATAAACATGCCCACTTGCTATCGCTGTAGATTGCGAAAAACTTGATTCTGAGGTGACTGTGGAAATGCAGAACAAAATCATTCATCACTACAGAATTATCAAACCGCTGGGAGCCGGAGCCTTTGGACAAACCTACCTGGCTCAAAACTTGAAACTGCCAGGTGAGCCTGTGTGTGTGGTTAAACAACTAAAGCCGCAAAGCACTGATCCCGAATCGGTTAAGGCAGCAAAGATGCTGTTCGATCGCGAGGCGAAAACCCTACATAAAATTGGAAGTCATGAGCGAATTCCTCAAATCTTGGACTACTTTAAGGAAGATCAAGAATTCTACTTGGTTCAAGAGTATATTGAAGGAAAAACGTTAAGAGAAGAGTTAGACAGTCAGCAGTCTTGGGATGAAAGCCAAGCAATTCTATTTCTGCAAGAAATTCTGCGGATTATAGCGTTTATTCATTCTCAAAAAATCATTCATCGCGATATTAAACCCGAAAATATTGTCCGTAGAGCTTCAGATCAAACGCTGTTTTTAATTGATTTTGGAGCCGTTAAACAATCTTGCTGTGATCGTCAACAGCCATCATCCACAATCATTCACAGCCGTGGATACAGTCCCCCAGAACAACTCGCTGGAATTCCAGAGCCAAGCAGCGACATCTATGCATTAGGAATGACTTGCATTGAGGCATTAACTAAAGCCACGTCCAAATCTTTCATACAGCTTAGAAAGACTAAAACTCAAAAAATTAACTGGTCTGAAAGCTTAAGAATTTGTCCTGAGTTCAAATCTATTCTGGATAAGATGGTCTGTATTAACTCTCAAGATCGGTATCCGACTGCTAATTGTGTGTTGCGAGATCTAGAACACATTGCCACTAGCTCCCCCAACAACTACACGCCAACAGAGATTACTACGTCTCACAATTTACACACTTACACGCCTACAGAGTTGAGAGCGGACAGTTTTACAGATTCCTCTTTAGGTTCAGGAGATTTTGAACAACCGTCGGAAGCGAGTCCCATTCTCAAAACTTCAGCGCCTCCACTGAAGAAGAAACTGAACTCCAGAGAGTTATCACTAGAATTGATTGAGTGCCTTAAAGATAAACAGAGAGCGCCACAGCCTAAAAAAGTAGTGGATACGACTCGCCAGTGGCTAAGAAAGAAATTTCTGATTATATCTGGCTCTTTAATTTTTACGGTTGTCGGGCTGCCGCTTGTTCTGATTCTTAATCACATTCATAAATCTGCCCATCTCTCCAACACAACCAGCAGTGAAACTGTCAATAGTCAAGAAACGTCAGCTATTTTCGAGGAAAAGAGTAACTTTAAAGAACACTCATCAGCAATAAAATTCTTAGCATTCGCACCCGATCGCAAGACCCTAATTTCTGGCAGTGAAGCAGGTTTAGTCAAACTGCGAGACATACAGAATTCGTCAACCACGACTCTCACTCAAACTCAAAGTCAGATTTTGGCAATGTCTAGTAGTGCTAATGGAAACACTTTAGCGATTGCCACCGAAGGTAAGTTGATTGAACTTTGGGACTTGAAACATCATAAAAAGATGAACCAAATTCCAACTCAACAGCTTGTTTGGTCACTTGCACTGAGCCAATATAGTGATTTAGCGGCTGGGGTAGTGGGCAAGATTAAGCTGTGGAAGATTCAGCCAAAGCTATCGGAAACGAAGCAACTTCCAGATGAGCGTTCTCAGTCAATCACATTTAATCCTGCTGCTGACGTTCTTGCTAGAGGAAGCGCTGATGGCACTGTCAAAATTTCTCATCTCGCATCTAACAAATCACAAAGCTTCCATAAACACTCAAACGCCGTCAATGCTGTTGCAATTGATGTCAACGGTGCACTTCTATTCACGGGTAGCGAAGACGATACAATTCGCATCTGGAATCTATATGCGCTGAGTGAACATATATTGCCTACCATACAGGCAGATTTGGGTGGGGTGAAGGCGATCGCAAGTAGTCCCGCTGCAAAAATAGTGGCTGGAGGCGGCGCTTACGGCACAGTTAAAATTTGGAACTGGCAGACAGGTAAAGCGATCGCCAGATCCTCAAATCATTTAACAGAAGTTACTGCACTGGCGTTTAGTCCAGAGGGTCAAGTGCTGGCCGTTGGTGACAGAGAAGGCAACATTGTGATTTATACCTTAAAGTAAATGCTGATTTTTTGAATTAAGGATTTGACGTATGGTAACCAAGAACAGCCAGCTATTAACTCATATCCACGAACTAAAACAGCTAATTGCCGACGATCTTGATAAAGATCAGTTCTTTCAACAGATTAGTCAAGATTTAGATCAAATTGTCCATGATTTAGGTTCAGAAAAGCTAGTTGTCCATCTTTTGAGTGGCGATCGAGACTTAGCAAACTCGTTTTATCATCTCCTAAACCCTAACCAAGATCTAGAGCAGAAGTATCAGTTTCGGTTTCAGGAATTGCCAAATCGATCGTTACAAGAACAGAAGTCTGTGCATCCAGCCTTTTTGGTGCTGCAACCACTAGAAGACGAGGTTAGACAGACTCGTTACACGCTTTCATTAAAAGAAGCGGTGATTGGACGTAAACCTGAGTGTGATATCTACATTCCCGATCACTACACTTGTGTGAGTGGGCGGCATCTGGAGGTGCATGGTTACTCAACAAACGATCAAGTTTCTCCCGATCAGTGGCAAGTCCAAAATTGTGCTGAGTGTAAGAACGGCACCTATATTAATGGTGAACCGCTTGTTGGTAGTCGCATTCTAAAATCTGGCGATCGTCTAGTCTTAGGGGACAAACTTCTAAGCTCCAAGAGTCCCCAACTTATATTTGCGTGTCCGTCTATCTCAAATAAAGTTTCGACAGAGGCTGACCATAACCCCTATAGAAGATTAGTAAACTGCGATGTTCTATTTCTCGTTGCAGATTCTAAACGTGAAAGTTTAGAAGCAGAAAAATTGTTAGATTTAGCCAGTGCTAATACTAGACTTGAGGTGTTTTCGATCACTTTGGTGCATGGCTCGATCGAGGTTTTTCAGATTACTCAACAAGAGGATTCTCCTATAAGTTTGGCGGATCTAAATCAGCAGTTGACTTTCATCAGTGAAAAGCAAGGCAGTTTTAAGCTTCAACGCATCTTATTTCAAATCAACTTAATCATTACTGAAGTTAATCAGATTCTTCTCAAAAAAAAAGAAAAACTCAAACAAGAGATTGAGGAAATTGAAGCTCAACAATCACCCGGAAATAGAAAAAGTATTGAAGCCGTATCCTTACTGTTAAAAGCAATTAATGAGCAAAAGATGGACTTGTTAAAAGCGATCAATTCTTCAGTCAGCCAAGCAAAACAAGATTTACTAGATGATTCATTATCAGACAGTATTCTACAGAAAATTCAGGAACTTGTGGATGACCTAGAAGCGCAAGTATTTAAGCAAGAAGGTAAGAAATATTTAGAACTAAAAGCTAAAGGGTTTGAGTCAAACGTGAATGACTTCATTGTCCAATTTTGTGAAAATGAACTGTTCAAATGGGCTGATGAAGAATGGAGAAAGATTCGTAAGGAATATGGTAACGGCGGTTTGGAAAGCTTAGTCAGAAGCTCAAATAGACTGCTGAAAACAGCCTGTGCAAACAGCAACAAAAACTGCACTGCGAAAATTAGGCCCAGACTTGAGGTTGAAGGAGTTTTTCAAGCTTCTCTAAGAAGAATACCTGTCAGAATTGAATATCAGGCAGAGCCAGCTTGGATTTATTTTATCAAGAAAATTAGAGGTTCTGTTTTTCAAGTCATGGGTATTCTATTTCTCTTCAGCTTTCTCGGTTTCAGCAGAACCATTATTATCAGAATCATCAACAAACAGATCTCTAGCTCTTTCTTTTTGTCTATTTTTGTCTTTGGTTTTATTGCTTGGTTGACATATAAATTATACAAAGATTATCAAAAAAATAGAGACTTTGACATCCATAAGTCAGCAGAGAAAATTAGACAAGACTTAAAGAATTACTATTACAAGGTAGTCAAAAATCGCTTTGTTGAGAGGATAACTCAAAGATTAGAATCCCAGTTAAAAGAAGAAATTGACGTGTTTGATCAGAGCCTTAAATCTTCCTTGGATATCACGAACAAAAACTCTTCCGAAACAAAAGACAGTCAGGTAGATACTAAAAGCTATCTAAGAGACTGCCAGGATCAAACTAGGAGATTAGAGAGAAAACTGAGAGATTTTCAAAAAATCAAAGACAAATTCCAAAGGCTTCAGTCGAGCAGCTAATTTTCAACTAAGCTCTGGCATAATCCCTATTGCTATTGCTGTCGATCGTCCCCGGTGTCAAAGCGTTAATTCTCAAAGCAACCGTGCAAAATCAGGATGTTGGCTTTATGCGATCGGGATAGTCGAAGGAATCATCAGTTGAATAAGCCCTAATGCAATCAATTAGCCAAACGTTGCACTCCTGAAGCTGCAAGCCCTGAAAGCTCGTGAAACCGTTCAAAAACTATCCAGACTACTGATTTGACGAGGAATGGAATTATCAGACGGCTGATAGGAACGTCGCTACGCTACTCTAGAAATGGGTCTTGGTGGGCTGTTTGAATATGTTAAATCGCTGGAAAATTAGTACTAAAATTGCTACGGGCTTTGCACTGGGGTTAGCGATCTTTACCACGATCGGCATCATTTCTTATCGAGGGACAGAGCAAGTCATTTCAACCGCTCGTCAAGAAAAGCAAACCTATCAGGTGTTAAGTCAGGTAGAAGACATTCTTTCGTTGGTTAAAGATGCAGAAACGGGGCAACGAGGCTATTTGCTGACTAGCGACAATCGCTATCTCAGGCCCTACAATCAAGCGCGAACTGCGCTTAGAGCAAGACTTGATGAATTCAAGCGTTTAGTCCAAGATAATCCAGGTCAACAGAGTTATGTTCAGACCCTAGATTCTCTCGTCGGCCAAAAGCTAGCCGAGCTTGACAACACCATTCGTCTTAAACAAGCCAACAAATCTGATGCCGCACTAAAAGTGGTTCAAGATGGTGAGGGCAAGCGGTTGATGGATCAGATTCGCGACACTGTATCGCGGATGAAAGCTGGAGAGCGCGATTTATTGCGGACCCGATCGCAGATCGCCGAAAACTCTGCCCGCCGCACCCTCAATAGCGTTCTCTATGGAATGCCATTAGGGATTTTGCTCCTGGCTTTAATTGGCGTGATTCTAAATCGTCAGATTACCCGTCCGCTTAACCGAGTTTCAGCAGTGGCGCAAAAGGTCGCCGATGGAGATCTGACCCAATCACTCGAATGCACCAGAAATAACACCGAAATCGAAAAACTGATGACGGCGTTTCAAAATATGACCAAAAGTTTGAGTGCTTTAATCACCCAAGCCCAAAAATCTGGCATTCAGATCAGCACGTCTACCACTCAGATCGCGGCGGCAGGGAGACAGCTTGAAGCCACAGTCAATGAGCAAGTTGCCTCAATGCACGAAGTGAATGCTACGTCTCGACAAATTGCATCAACGGCAGGCGAGTTGGCAAAATCAATGGATGGCGTAGCGGCAACGGCTCACACCACGACCGAAGCGGCCTCTAATAGCCAAACCAATCTGAATAAAATGCAATCAGCAATGCAAAACTTAGTGCTGGCGACAAACGCGATTTCAGCAAAGCTAACTGTGGTGGATGAGAAAGCGAATAATATTAATACAGTCGTGACCACGATTACAAAAGTTGCCGATCAAGCGAATTTGTTGTCTTTGAATGCGGCGATCGAAGCCGAAAAAGCCGGAGAATATGGAGCCGGGTTTGCAGTCGTGGCCCGAGAAATTCGTCGCCTTGCCGATCAGTCAGCCGTTGCCACCCTCGAAATTGAACAAATGGTCAAAGAAATGCAATCATCGGTGTCTACGGGCGTGATGGAGGTCGATAAATTTAGCAAAGAAGTCGGACAATATGTGAATGATGTCGGCGATATTAGTCAGCAAATTGCTGGATTTATTCAAAACGTGCAAGGATTAACGCCTCAGTTTGGAGCTGTCAGCCAACGCATGGATGAACAATATCGAGGGGCAGAGCAGATTAGTTTGGCGATCGGACAACTCAGCGATGCCTCTTATCAAACGGTGCAATCAATCCAGGAAACCAACAACGCCCTGACTCAATTAGATGACGCTGCCCAGGGCTTGCAGCGAGAAATCTCTCAATTCAAGGTGTGACAGATCATGCTCATGAACGACTGCTGGAATCAAATCGGCGTTTGGGGCGATCGCTCATGCAGTCAGCTAGAAACGGTGACTCACTGCCGCAACTGTCCCGTTTATTCGACGGCAGGGCGCAGTTTGTTAGAGCGAGATATTCCGCTTGATTATCTCAACGAGTGGATGGCCGCGATCGCCACACCCGCAAACGAAGTGATCAATCCTTCGGACGATCGCCCTGTCTTAAAAGGGTCAGCAGATCCGCTGTCTGTGATTCTGTTTCGTCTCGGAGACGAACAGTTTGCCCTACCCGTGAGCGTACTCCACGAAGTCACCCATCCTGGTGCAATTCACCGATTGCCTCATCGCAGCAACGACGTGTTTTTGGGGCTGATTAACATTCGGGGCGAGATTTTGATGACAATATCGTTGAGTCAGTTTCTCGGCTTAAAATCGGTGACAGATTCTTCGTCTCTCAATCGACTGTTAGTAGTGGGGCACGACGATCGCAAGTGGGTGTTTCCAGTCGATGAAGTGCATCGCATTCATCGCGTCCAGGCAAGTGAGTTAAAAGAAGTGCCTGTTGTTGTGTCTCAAGCAAGTCAGGCATACACCCAAGGGATTATTGACTGGCAGACCAAAAAGGTGAATTATCTGGATGCTGACCTGTTGTTTTACACACTTGAGCGCAGCCTATTGTGATGAGCCGTGGAGACCCTATGAGCGATTACTCCATGCTGGATCTATTTCGTCAAGAAGTAGAGACTCAGGTCAAATCTCTCAAGCAAAGCCTGTCGATTTTAAAGCAGCAGCCCTCGTTAGGTGGCGAATTGGATACGGCAATTCGATCGCTCCATGCAATTACTGGCTCGGCCCAACTGGTTGAAATCGCAGCCGTCGCCACGCTATCTGAAACGATGCGAGTCAGATTAATGGCGATGCAAGCTAACTCGATTGCTTTGTCCGATGTGCTGATTGAGCAACTCCTCCACGCAGGAGATCTGCTAGTAGAAATGAGTGATGCGACTGAAGAAATCGATCGTTGGCTATCAGATCACGCCGAAGATTTGGCCCAGACGCAAACGGCGATCGTGGGAGGTAACGGAGAGTCTATGCCTCCTCCCATCCAGCAAAGGACGGGGCACACAGAAGTCATCGAATCTAGCTCTGATCATCAGGTTCGCCCTCCTAGCCCCCCCAGGGAAACCAAAGTTCAAAGTCCCCCAATTTTGGGGGATTTAGGGGGCGAAGATCTCGGCAATGACGGATCGAAAGACTCCCGCGTACACGACACTATCCCAAAAGAGATCAGGGCAAACCCTCCCGAAACGCCCGACTTAAAACCACCCAATGACCCCCAACCCAATCCGCCATCTCTGCTGTTAGATAGCTCGATGATGGATTTGTTTCGGCTAGAAGTTGAGGCACAGGCGACCCTCTTAAATAATGGTCTTTTAGCGTTAGAGACTCAGCCCCGATCGGCTCAAGAATTAGAAGCCTTGATGCGAGCCGCTCACTCGATCAAAGGGGCCGCTCGCATTGTGGGTTTAGATGCCGCAGTTCACCTTGCTCACGCGATGGAAGACTGCTTTGTTGCGGCTCAAAGTCAGACGATTAGACTCGATGGCGATCGCGTTGATGTGCTGCTGCGAGGCGTTGATTTGCTGCAAAATCTCGGTCAGGTGAGTGATGCCGATTTACCCGCTTGGCTCACAAAACATGACTTGGACTTTGCATCGGTGCGATCGACGATCGAGGCGATTCGCAACCCAGAGACATCGGCTGTCATTCAACCTTTAGAGGCGAATGTGATTCCACAAGCACCGATCGCGCCCACGCCTGCCGCCCCGACTTCAGACGCTACTGATGTACCGAAAACGACAACTCCCGAAGTCAGTGTCTCTCCGATAGAATCAAGCCCTACTGAATCATCAACGATTCAGGATCGCGTCGTGCGAGTCAGCGCCGACAATCTCAACCGCATGATGGGACTCGCGGGCGAATCGCTGATCGAGGCAAATTGGCTGCCGCCGTTTGCAGATGCACTTGGGGCGCTTAAATCTCAGCAGCTAAAGCTTTCTAAATACCTAGAGCAGTTGCAGCAAAACGCTCTGGCGAATCCTATCGATCAAACGGCTAAAACGCTACTCGACGCGACCCGCAAACAGGATCAAGAATGCCGAAAACTACTCAACGATCGCTTGATCGAACTCGAAGAATTTATTCGGCGATCGACAAATCTCTCCGATCGGCTCTATCGAGAAGTGATCACCTCAAATATGCGGCCGTTTATGGATGGGATGCCAGGGTTTCCGCGCATGGTGCGAGATCTTGCCCGCACCACTAACAAGCAAGTCAAGTTAGAGATTGTTGGAAAATCCACCTCGGTCGATCGCGACATTCTCAAAAAGCTAGAGGCCCCGCTCACGCACATTTTGCGAAACGCAGTGGATCACGGCATAGAACTGCCAGAAGATCGCGTCGCAGCAGGCAAACTCGCCGAAGGAACAATTCGATTAGAGGCGATGCACCGAGGCGGAATGTTAGCGATTACGATCGCCGATGATGGCAAAGGCATTGCGCCGATGCTGCTGCGTCAACAAATTGTTGATAAAAAATTAGTCACACCCGACGTTGCCACCCAGCTTACCGACGCTGAACTGATGGAGTTTTTGTTTCTACCCGGCTTCTCAATGTCAAAGCAAGTCACCGAACTCTCTGGTCGAGGCGTGGGTTTAGACATTGCCAAGAACATGGCGCAAGAAGTAGGCGGCACGGTGCGGGCAACTTCACAGCCTGGAAAAGGCATCAGTTTTTACTTTCAGCTTCCCTTAACGCTCTCCGTCGTGCGGACTTTGCTCGTCGAAGTGTCTGGCGAAACCTATGCGTTTCCTCTGGCTCGAATCGATCAAATTGTAGCGGTTAAGCCTGCCGAGATTTCAGTGGTCGAAACGCGTCAATATTTCACACTTGATCAAAAAAACATTGGTCTGATTCCAGTCCATCAAGTGCTCGATTTGCCACCGCCTCCGTCATTGTCTGATCCGCTTTGGGTCGTGGTAATTAGCGATCAGGCAAACACCTATGGGCTAGTGGTCGATCGCTGCCTTGGAGAACGAGAACTGGTCGTGCGTCCGCTCGATGCTCGGTTAGGTAAAGTGCAAGATATCAGTGCAGCCGCCCTGATGGGAGACGGATCGCTGGTGCTGATTGTCGATGTGTCTGATCTCGTCCGATCCACTAATACCCTACTCAACGAGAGTACGATCGCCAAAATCAGTCACATCGAAGAGAATTCTGACCTGACCTTAAATGGATCTGCCCATCACAAAGAGCCAAGGCGAGTGCTGGTAGTAGACGACTCGATCACAGTTCGAGAAATGGAGCGGAAGCTGCTGCAAAATCGCGGCTATCTCGTTGATGTGGCAGTCGATGGAATGGAAGGCTGGAATGCGGTACGATCGTCTCCTTATGATTTGGTAATCAGCGATATTGATATGCCACGAATGAACGGAATTGAACTGATTAAAGCGATTAAAGGACATCCCCGACTGGGTGCGATTCCGGTAATTGTGGTGTCTTATCGCGATCGAGAAGACGATCGTATGCAAGGATTAGAAGCAGGCGCAGACTATTATCTAACCAAAAGCAGTTTTCATGACGATACGCTGATTCGGGCAGTCATGGATTTGATCGGTGAGTGACTATGAGAATCGCAATCGTCAACGATATGTTTATCGCGATCGAAGCGCTTCGACGAGTCGTGTTGACGATCGCCGAACACCAAATTGTCTGGATCGCCAAAGATGGGGCAGAAGCGGTTGCCAAATGCGCTAAAGACACGCCCGACCTGATCTTAATGGATCTGATCATGCCTGTGATGGATGGGGTTGAGGCAACTCGGCAGATTATGAAACGCTCTCCCTGTGCCATTTTGATTGTGACAGTGAGTATCGAGCAAAATTCTGCAAAAGTGTTTGAAGCGATGGGCTATGGCGCACTCGATGCCGTCAACACGCCTGTTTTAGGCAACCAAGGCACGCCCGGAGCCGCCCTAGCCCTGCTCGGAAAGATTGCGATGATTTCTAAGCTCACTGGCAAGCCCAATCCGCCTCTATCCACTCCCCTGCGACCTCCCCTTCCTCTGCAATCGTGTCCATTATTTCCCCTGATCGCGATCGGTTCCTCAACAGGCGGGCCCAAGGCCCTTTCGACTATTCTTTCTCGGCTGCCTGCTGATTTTGAAGCCGCGATCGTCATTGTTCAGCACGTCGATGCTCAGTTTGCTGGAGGTATGGTTGACTGGCTCAATCAGCTAACTCCCCTCACCGTCAAAAAAGCTGCGGTAGGCGATCGTCCCCAAAAAGGCGTTGTTTTAATTGCCTGCACCAACGATCATCTCTGTCTGCAATCCAATCAGACGCTCAACTATGTCAGAGAGCCGATCGACTATCCTTACCGTCCGTCGATCGATGTATTTTTTAAAAGTGTGGCTCACTATTGGGCGGCTCAAGGCACGGCGGTTTTGCTAACTGGAATGGGGCGGGGTGGGGCTGAAGGGCTGCGATTGCTGAGAGATGCGGGCTGGCACACGATCGCGCAAGATCAAGAAAGCTGCGCGGTGTATGGGATGCCCAAAGCGGCGGCTGAATTAAACGCGGCGGTTGAAGTGTTGAACCCGGAAGCGATCGCGGCAACACTGACGCACCGGACTACGGTTAGGCGTTAGGATCATGGATTAAAGGGTCTGTAAAACTTGTGAGCGGCTTCTGCCCCCTAAATCCCCCAAAATTGGGGAACTTTGAAACTGAAAGTTTTGGGTCAAAGTCCCCCAGAATGGGGGATTTAGGGGGCAAATCCCCAGCAATCTGAACTTAAAGCAATTTGTGTCTACGTTCCTTAATGTTCTCTGGTGTTTTTTGGCATGGACGATTCGATCACGGTGTTGCTGATTGACGATCAATCGATGATCGCAGAAGCCGTGCGGCGAATGCTGGAGACTGAACCGGATATCACCTTTCACTATTGCAGTGACCCGACGCAAGCGCTCAAGATTGCTAGAGAGTGCCAGCCCACGGTGATTTTGCAAGATCTGGTAATGCCACAAATGGATGGGCTGCTGTTGGTGCGCTTTTTACGATCGCACGATGCCCCCACCTATCAGATTCCGCTAATCGTGCTGTCGAGCAAAGAAGAGCCTGTGATCAAAGCCCAGGCGTTTGAACTGGGCGCAAACGACTATCTCGTCAAGCTGCCCGATCGCGTTGAGCTGCTCGCCCGCATTCGCTATCACTCTAGAGCCTACACCAATCTGCTCAAGCGCCAAGAAGCCGAAGCGATGCTGCGCGACGAAAACCAGCGACAGGCACTCTACATTCAACAGGTTGATAAATTGACCCATGCTGCCGTGACGGTCGAGCAAGACACCTTTGAGTCTGAGAGTTTGAGTGATGTTGTCGATCGCAGTGACGAATTGGGACAACTGGCACGGGTCTTTACTCAAATGGTGAAGACGGTGAAAAATCGCGAACAGGAATTGCAGCGATTAAATGATTCCTTTGCGCGATTTTTTCCAGGTGAATATCTCAAGTTTCTTCGCAAAGACAGCGTGACCGAGGTGCAGTTGGGCGATTATGTCAGCAAAGTGATGGCAGTGATGTTTAGCGACATCCGATCGTTTACCACGATGTCAGAAACGATGACCCCGCGCGAAAACTTTGATTTTGTGAACGCCTATCTCAAGCGCGTCAGTCCAGAGATTCGCAATCACTATGGCATCATCGTCAAATTTTTGGGAGACGGCATGATGGCGGTGTTTCCCGATGGGGCAGATGATGCGGTGGCGGCGGGGGTTGCCAAACAAAAGCGGGTGCAAGAATATAATCAGCAGCGCCAAGCGAGGGGCAATTTGCCCGTGCAGGTGGGCATTGGCATTCACGTCGGGCAGATGATGTTAGGCATGGTCGGCGAAGCAAACCGTATTCAGGGCGATGCGTTTTCAGATAATGTCAATTTGACCTCGCGGTTAGAAGGATTGACCAAGTTTTATGGCGTTGCCATGATCATTTCGGGTCAAACCCTAGAGCATCTCAGCAACCCTGATCGCTATCAGATACGCTTTTTAGATCGCGCGATCGTCAAAGGACGAAATGAAGCGATCTCAGTCTACGAAGTCTTAGACGCTGAAGTTGAAGAAGTGCGATCGCTCAAACTGCAAACTCAACCTGATTTTGATCGAGGCGTTAATTGTTATCGCGATCGAGCGATCGGCGATGCCAAGCTTTGTTTTGAGCAAGTGTTAGCCGTTCACCCTGCCGACAAGACCGCAAAACTCTATCTAGAGCGAGTGGAATCTTTACTAGAGCAAGGCATCCCCGACGATTGGAATGAGGCGTGGGTGTTTATCGACAAATAATTGAATGTCGTACCAGTTTGATTGACCCGTAGGGATATGGCACTGCCGTGTCCTCTCGCGATCGTTCGATCTATAAAAACCTGAATTCGATGAAGCTTTTCGCTGCGGTTGCAAATCCGGGCTGCTCCCTAAATCCTCCATCAATGGGGAACTTTGAGCCAAGATTCCCGGTTTCAAAGTCCCCCAGAATGGGGGATTTAGGGGGCAGAAGCCGCTGAGAACGAAGTGAAAAAACTCGTCGAACTGACGTTATAAAAGATTCTGTTAAACCCCATTGATAACCGCCTTACGATCGTCTAATGATGGGTTACATAAATGCGATCGATAATCTTTAAATCCAGTTGGTTTGTTTAGGCGGTGGTGGCAGGGGCTTTCCTCGCAGCAAATTCCAAGTAATGGTGCCGACTTTGCCATCTGCTCTCAGCTTGTGCTTTTGTTGAAACGCAATCACGCCCTTTCGCGTCTCCTCGTCAAAAACGCTGTTGCGCTGAACGCGGTAGCCATTGACATTGAGTAACCCTTGCAGTTCATAAACATCTGCACCGTTTAAACCTGATCTCAGCAAACGCGTACCCGGTTGAACAGTACTCTTTAACATTGCCCAGGTTTTGGCATCGACAGTGCAATCCAACCTCAGCCGATGTTCAATTTGATATGCTCTAACCGCTTCTTCTGTGCGGCTGTTAAAGGCCCCGTCTACCCTGAGCCTAAATCCGTGAGCGTTGAGCAACTCTTGCAGCACTGCAACCGCCTCGCCTACATCCCACGGGCGAAGTTCTGGTTCTAAGATGGTTTCTTGAGAAGTTGGCGGAGGGGTGCCTGGGTCAATTTCAGAATCAGAATTGACAGATTCAGGATTAGTCATCACACCAAAAGCAACTTTTATCTAGGTTGGAAGGAGTTTCCAGAATAGTACGACAAATCTCAAGAAGCTACAAGCAATCCTTGCTGTGATCAAAAGTGTCATGATTCGCTTCTCAGAGTTATAAAAAATTGCTACAGCGCACAGATCGCCTTGACAGCTTCAGCCGATTTATTTTTGGATGTGCCATTACTGAGTGTTGTTTCATAACGCTCCCAACCCGCAACCCGCATATCGTCTTTCTGTTCGCGCACAAACCGATAGAGAGTTTTGGTCTTGCAATCCACCTGCATGATCTGAAATGCCAGCACTCCTCGACAGGCAGTCCCTTCTCGACCCCGAGAAATCTTGGCTAGAAAGAAGCGATCGGTGCCGTCTTTTTTGACACCCGTTGGATCAATTTCATAAGAACAAGCCCCGCGATCGTCTCCTAGCCACAGGTTATATTGCTGCAAATAGCCGTAAAATTTGTTCAGCACCGCTTCTGGAGGCACATTACTAGGCTTGGCGGCTGGTGTAGCGGTTGTGGGTGCAGCTTGAGCCAAAGAGCCGCTGATTGTTCCACAATTCAATGAGCCGAGAAAAATGAGGCTTAGACTGATTTTAGAGAACATAGGTGTTTCAAATCGGATTGCCACATTATTGCAGATTCAGTTAGAACTTTACGCGGTTGTAAAACACTCGCTTCACATTTTCGGCTGGGATGACATAGAGGGCAACGATCGCCCCTAACACCAGCACAAAGCTCAACGGCAATGGTTGAAATCCAAAGATCTTGCTACAGCGCGAACTCATAGTTAATCTCTGTAGTTCTTCCTTTAAAGTAGAGCCGAGTGCCTTCTGGATACTCCCATCCCACCTCGCCTTCTAGGGGAATAAGCATCCCATCACGAACTGAATATTCCCAGAATCGACCGCTCCAAGGCATAGCAGTCAGCTTGTCACGATAACGAGCCTCAGCCCGCATGGTAGCGATCGCCCCTTCAGCATTAAACTGAAACACGAGGGAGACAGTTGTTGCACCATCCGTCAAAGTAGCGCGAGCCGAGATGTCATCGATCGCTTCCCAGCGCACACCCTGACTGGGTAATAGGGCAGTGGGATACCAAGTAGCTTCAGCAAAGAACCGCAATAATTCACCTTGGTTCGCTTCAGGCGTACTGGGTATTTTTGCAACGGTGAAAAGACCGAGTAATGATGCGTGTAAGCTGCCTTCTCCTAACAGATAGGTATCATGGACAAAGGCGTTCAGTCCTGGAGCCATCTGAATACGTGCATCCCAGTCAAAACCTAGCCGTTGAGTCGTTACAAGTTGAGTGGCAGTAAACGGACTCCACTGGTTCTCAGTTTCGCTCAGATTGAACTGTCCCTGCTGAGAGAGATTGACCATAGCCACGATCGCTTGTCCATCCTTGAGTACTGTCCGAAAGAATCGCTGTACGGGATCTGGTAAGCCTTCGATCTCTTTTTGGTCATAGATTTTGGGTTCAATGGTTCGCTGTCCATTTGTTAATTTGGCTCGTAAGCGATCGGTATCTGACTGCCAGCGGTAGCTACCATAAATGGCAGCAATTCCAAAGCTGACTATGATTAAAACACCAATAATTGCAATCCACTTAATCCACATGATACTGACCTATTTTTGTTGATTTAGAACTTGATAGATTGTGATGATGAAAACGATCGCGAAAATAGTGGTGTAGATTAGCTTCGTATACTTAGCTAGCCAACTTGGAAGATAAATATCAAAATTGTCCTTTGTGGAGTTTGAGTATTTTCGGGCAAGTAGATTTAATGGACAGTGGGAGTTAAAAGTTAGAAGAATTAGTCCTTCCAGAAATACAAATCCGTAACCAATCCAGAGCCAGTGATCGAGTTTATTGGCGATCGCGGCATATAGCATATAGAAAATCACGAAATTAAAGAATACCCATATTAAAGTGTGAATGACTTTAATCAGCATCAATTTGGTTTTATTTTCCACATTACCTTCCTATTTTCAAGGTGTCATTGCCCGAAAAGTCTGCTTGTCTTCCCGACAGATTTGCTGAATAATATTGCGTCCCGACATTGCCACCACTGGCAGGCTACCACCGGGTTCGACCCACTGGCTGATCGAATAGAAATTTCGCAGTTTAGGTAATGTTTTCGGTAACCCTTTTATCGACAGTGGGAGGGGTTGCTTGATCATTGGTTGTAGAGTTCTTCATGTAACACCTTCACTACTTTTTTTAGCACCGACACGTCCGCGATCCGATTCTAAAATTGGTAAGCTGTTCATCCGTGCCATAGCACTATAAAGTCAGTCCGCGTCCCCAGCAAATGACTTGCTCTGCTTTAAATGGAACCTAGCTGTTCAATTCTGTTTGGGACGATTCAGAGTTTTGAGATACTCAAACCAAAGTAAGCTAATCGCTGCACCTGCTAGACAGATCGTGAGATCGATCGGATGTAGAAAAGAGAAACTGAACAACTGACGTAAGAACGGAACGTAAAGTACAAGTGCCAAAAAAACAAGTCCTCCCCCAACTACCCACCAAAGCGCCGCGTTAGGAGATCGCAAGACCTTGAGGCTGAGGCGCGATGAGGAACGTTCGCTCAAAATTAATCCTAAATTTGCCAAAATCAATGTGGTAAACGTCAAGGCACGAGCATCGAGTTCGCCTTGTTTGCGATAGACTGCAATCCCAAAAATCACAAGCACGATCGCCAAACTCCCCAGTCCTTGCAGAAGTGCGAGACGGATCGTTTTTCGACCAAACAATGGCTCCTTGGGGTTGCGGGGCGGACGCTTCATCACATTGGGTTCTGCGGGTTCGGCTTCTAACACGATCGAACAGGCAGGATCAATGATCAAATGGAGAAATGCAATGTGAATCGGAAGCAATACTAACGGCAACTTAAATAAGACTGGAATCAAAGACATCCCAGCGATCGGAATGTGAACCGCTACAAGATATGCCATTGCTTTGCGGAGATTATCAAAAATTCGCCGTCCCAGTTTGACTGCCTGTACGATCGACGAAAAGTCATCATCCAACAACACCAACGCCGCAGACTCACGAGCAACATCTGTGCCGTGTTGCCCCATCGCAATCCCGATTTGGGCAGATTTGAGCGCCGGGGCATCGTTCACGCCATCTCCCGTCATCGCAACGACTTCACCTTTGGCTTTCAAAGCATTGACTAATCGCAATTTCTGTTCGGGGACGGCTCGTGCAAAGATGTTCGTACTTTGAATGCGCTGCTGGAGGTCAGCGTCACTCATCTGATCTAATTCTGCTCCAGTTAGAATGGCTCCCATTTGCAGCAATCCAATCTGTCGAGCGATCGTTTGAGCCGTCTCTGGATAATCACCTGTAATCATCACGACTCGAACACCAGCGGCATAACATTCTTGAATCGCTGCTGCAACAGTTGGACGCACGGGATCAGACAGTCCGACTAATCCTATAAATTGAAAGGAAAAGTCATGTTGTTGATCGGGTAAATGATCAGGTTTGAGTGACGGATGAGGCGGCAAAAATGGCGGCGGCGCACCCAGAAGAGACGCTTTAGCAACGCCCAACACCCGCAATCCTTGAGATGCCATTTTGCTGACTTGCGCCGTTACAGCTTGCTGTTGTTGAAGCGTGAAATGGCAGAGATCTGCGATCGCTTCTGGTGCGCCTTTTGCAGCAACTTCATACTGCTTGCCATCGGCAGATTGCCAAACGTGAGACATTGCCAGGAGATGCGGTGAGAGCGGATATTCTCGTAACAGCTTCCAATCTTTGTGCAAATGTTCGGTATTCGCAAGATAGCGATCGCCCAATTGCTTAAACGCCTTCTCCATTGGATCAAACGGATCTCTCTGACTCGCCAGAATACAATACTCTACGAGTTCATGTACAGCTTCAGGGAGCGGATCTTGTAAATGCAGACTCAAATCATAAGGCTGAGTATTTTCTGAGCTATGAGGGAATAGCTGCTGTACCGCCATCTGATTCAGGGTCAGCGTCCCAGTTTTATCGACACAGAGAACAGTTGCAGAACCCAAAGTTTCAACGGCTGAGGCGCGACGAGCCAAGACATGGTTTCGAGAAATGCGCCAAGCTCCCAACGCCAGGAAGAGCGTCACGACGACCGGAAATTCATTTGGCAAAATTGCCATCGCCAAGGTGATGCCCGCGAGAATTCCTTTGAGCCAATCGCCTGTGGTGAATCCATAAATGATCACGATCGCGACACACAACGCTAACGCGATCCCAAACAAACGGCTCACCAACCGAGTCATTTCTTGCTGTAAGGGGGTTGATTCGGGCTTCATTTTTTGTAAGGCATTGCCAATCTTGCCCATCTCTGTTTGAGCGCCGATCGCTTGCACTTGAGCAATTCCTTGCCCCTGAACGACCAATGTCCCAGAGTAGACAAATGGCAGCTCATCACCACCCGGACGCGCCATCTTTACCCTGCCCTCAGCGGCAATTTTGCGAACGGGTAGCGATTCCCCGGTCAATAACGATTCATCGGTTGAAAGGTTGGTACAAGACAGCATGATCGCATCCGCAGGCACGCGATCGCCTTCTGCCAGCACTAAGATATCTTCCCGAACGACTTCTCGCCCAGCAATTCGTTTTCGCTCTCCGTCCCGAATCACCAAAGCACGAGGACTGGAAAGATCGCGCAAGGCTTCTAGGGCATGTTCGGTCTTGCCTTCCTGGTAGAGGCTAATCCCCATCAGGAATATGACGAAACCTAGCAAGATCAGGGCTTCCTGTAGGTCGCCTAAAATCCAATAGACGATGCTGCCCCCGACCAACAAGAGGAAGATCGGATCTTGAACCATGCCCCAAGCGATCGACCAAAGACTCCGAGATTGAGCCGAGGGCAGTTCGTTATAGCCTTCTTCTTTGAGCCGCGCGATCGCGGTTTCAGACGGCAAACCATTATCGGGTAAACCAGCCACGGTCTTGAGATCGGACGAAGAAACCATAATCTCTTTTCCTATAAAATATAAAAAATAGGCAGCCCCATCCGTTATGTCTCTCTAGACGAGCCTCACGCCTGCTCAGAATCGATCGCTCTCTTTTTCGGCGTTTCTACCAGCACAGAGATCACGAGTAAACTTAGCCCCATAATTTTGATAAAAGCATTTACCGCATGTGCATACTCCCATTGATGGCGATACCGCGTCCAATCTACTGGAATGGGGTTAGTCAACCATTTGGAAAATTCAGCGTTCATTGGCGCGACAAACATGACCCAACTCACAAGTGCCAGCACCAAGAAAATTGCTCCGCCCATTGTCCAGTAAAAAGTTGAACCCCGATCGCGAACTATAAATGCCAATATAATTGCTGTCAGAACCGAGGTGATTTCAAAAGCTGCGCCAACTGTGCCAAATAACTTATAAACATTTTCAACAACCGTCACTCTCACCCAGAGTTGCTGGTCAAACTGCATTCTTTGCGGCAACTCTAGCAAATGTGCCATAGACAGACTGAGGCTAAACGAAGCCAGCATCAGTGTTATGAATCGCCACGATCGGATGAATGTCATTTGATTACCTTTGCGTAGAGAGATTAATGTGAACAACTTTAACTTCTGGCATTACTGTGATAGGTGGTTGTTCTATTTTCTGGATGAGTTGATTGAATAGGGTGCCGAACGTAGTCAAAAATACACGAGTCCATCATTACCGCATAAAATCTGCCTATTTTCCTTTACCATCTGCCTAAGCCTTCGGATTACCAACCAAAACCTTGTTCCATGAACGCATCTACGAGTCTGGCTTACTTCTCCCCAAAGACTATCTTTGCGATCTGTGTATGCATTTCAGACAGATCCATATCTTGCCGATTGCCCAAGATGATGATGACGGTCTTGTCGTTGGGGTAGCGAGCAATGACACTATGAAAGCCACTAACCCCTCCTTCGTGACTGACTATTGAACGATCGCCTTCCTTGCCGATGACCCAACCATAGCCATAGCCGAATCCGCCGCCGTTAGGCATCAGGGCAAAAGGAGTGAACAGGATGTCTTGCAAGTTTTTAGGAATCAGTTTGTCGGTGTACAACGCCTGATCCCAACGGTAGAAGTCTTCCACAGTGGAATACAATCCGCCAGCAGCGTAGGGGATAGACATATCGATGTAATTAGCCGGAACGATCGTCTGGTCACGATAGCCGACAGCAAGATTGTTGTGGTGGTGGTCGTAGCCCGAATTGACCATCTGCAACGGGACAAAAATATTGTCTCTGAGGAACGCTTCATAGGTCGCGCCGGATGCCCACTCGATGATGGCACCTAGCACAACATAACCGGAGTTGCTGTAGCTAAACTTTTCACCTGGCTGGAAATCCAACGGTTTGTCTTTGAACCGTGCGATCGTTTGAGTAGGAGACGACGGCGATCCTTGGGTGGTCTGGAAGTCTGGGAACCGGGTAAAATCTGGGATACCAGAGGTATGGGTCAAGAGATGATGAAGGGTGATCTTTTGCCATGTGGCAGGGCATTCTGAAAGGTAAGTGCAGATGCGATCGTGAACATTGAGTTTGCCCTGTGTCTGTAAGATCAGGATTGCCATCGCCGTGAACTGCTTCGTCAGTGAGCCAATCCGAAATTTTGTTTGCGCCGTGTTCACCAGATGCTTTTCGCGGTCTGCCTCGCCATACCCCTTTCTGACCAGAACTTTGCCGTTTCGCGCAATCAGCACTGACCCGCTAAAGAGCCTCTCTTTAGTCAGTTTGTCCAGGTATAGGTCAGCTTTGGAGATGATGTCCTGATCTGCTGGAAAAGCTGAGGCGGCAGTTGCAGAAGGTGGGGCTGGACTCGTCGCAGATGTAGCTACGGTAGTGGTTTCAAGCTGAGGTGTTGGCGTTGGTATTGTCGCTGTCGCCGACGAGGTTGGCAGCCATATTCCCCAAGAAAGGAGATAGATAAGACCAACAAACGAGGGGATGGAGTGATGATTTGCCCACTGGTGAAGATGAATTTGAAGCATAGAATTCTTCCAAGATAGTATGTGAGGCTGAACGGTTCGATTTGATAGATGAGAGCAATCCGATTCTCAAACTGTTTCAGAAGGGTGGCAGTGTTGCCATGTTTTTAGGACTTCCCCAAAAAATGTTGGCGTAGCCTCTCTGAAAGAGCATCGCACTCACAATTGACAACTTGGGTAGCCGATTTTGTTTGCGGCGATGAATGATGGGAGTTATGATAATTTCACTATTTGAATTGCCTCAGCTTCAGAGTGAGACTTGCTTTGACAGAAGCTACCGTTTCTTGACAGTTCCCAAGCCCCGCCCAGATTTCCGGACTTGGGGAGAGCCGACGTACTCTATTGACCCCACACCGGACAGATGAGTGTCCAACTGCTGACTCACATTGACCACAGCGCTTCCCACGCCGCTATTTCGGACTGTCGCCTGCTTAGTCTTGAACGCCTCGCCCTGGAAGCTTCCGACCCCAGAAAGGCTAAGATCCAGCGTATCGGCGCTTCCCACGATCGTGACTTCCCCCACGCCATCCATCTCAACTGCCAATCGTTTGCCTTGGATACCCTGTGCTTCAATACTGCCAACCCCGTCTGTGCTCAAGCTCTCTAAGCTTTTTACCTGCACAACAAACTCAATAGGCTTAGTCGGATTCATCTTGCCATCTTTCGCGAGGGTGAGATACAAAGTGTTGTCTGCTACACGACTCTCTAGAAGAGGCAAAATGTTGTCGTCGGCAGTGATCGTGAGGGACTCTTTTCCCGTCTGCTGCACCGTGACTTTGCCTACGGACTTAAAGGAAATCGATGAGAATTCGCCTACTCTTCGAGATTGAGTTTTAACGATTCCAGAGCCTCTAACCCCGTTATTACCAATGTTGAAACAGCCTGATAATAGGCTAAGAGCCACCAAACAGGCAAGTAACCAGTATCGCTTTGACCTCATTATTTTGCCCTCTTTGGTTCAAGTCGTCTTAAATGTCCATCGCCCATTTATCCAGTGGGAATCCGATGAGCGAGTAACCTGTTGCGAAGAAGATCGCTGCGATTAATACATTGTTGGGAAAATATGATGACAAAGCGGCGGCAGCCATTCCGCCTAGTGGCGTTGCTCCAATTATGATTGGATAAACCCAAAACGAATTAGCCTTGGCATAAGAACTTTTCTTGCATTCAGGACAGCGATAATTTCCCCACGGTGCAGACCAATATCGCCGCCACGTAATGGGAAAAGCCGTTTGGCAATGGGGGCAAACTAACTGTCCCGCAAAGGTGGTTTTTGGGTGGTGAGGATTTTGATGATCTTGACGTAGACTCATAATTGTTCGCCTACAGCTTGTTGAGATTGCGGCTCGATCGGGAATGCCAACCAACACCAGAAGTACAGAAAAATGAATCCAGGGATGACGATCGCCAAAATAACGGTCACAATTCGGACACCCAGGATTGGTAAATTCCATAGCCGAGCAAGGGCATAACACACGCCTGCGAAAACTTTGTGGCGACTGCGATAAAATATAGCCCTTGGCACGACGGGAGTATTGGCATTCGATCGCTTGATCTTGAGAATCAAAGAAATCAGGAGTCCGATCGCACCCAAAATGGCTGATGGAATTGCGAAAATCGCCAGCCAGTGAGCCATGAACATCCCCGAAATGACATCTCCAAGCCAGGATGAGGATGGACAACGAAAGCGAATTGCTTCCGCTGAACAACCAAGGTGTTTAGCCAAACCCATTCCCCCCCAAGTGACCAGGAATGGAAAAATTCCGTAGAGGATACAAGTGCCCAACAAAACCAAATGCCCACGGGTGGTCAGCGATCGCGTCACTGAGATCGCTGCAAGTGCTGGTCCAAAAAGCAACAGGATTGAAATCAAAGGCAAGTAAATCATGGATTTTCTTAAACTTAAATAAAGTCAAATTAAGGTTTCTGATTTAGATTTAATGGTTTGTCTTTTTAGGGTCAACCAACGAGCCGAAATCGTTTGCCACTCTTGGAGTGTTGTTGAGGGGATCTGCAACTCGATCTCCAGATTCGTAGCCGCGGGTAAAGTCAGGAGAATGCGCGCTGCTCCGCAGATACCTCTAGGGTCGCACTCACAATTTGCGTAACTATTTCGACCCTTGCATCCGTCTCAAGTATCGGTTGCAGATCAGAATGATGAACATTCATGCCGCCCTGCTCAGTCAGTAGCTGTTTGAGGTTTCTCTCTACCAAATTTCCACAGCAAGATGATACCCAGTCCGAACAGATTGACTAGAAAAACGACTAGCCCTCCAAAAAATGGAATGAGTGCCAAAACTGTGAGGATTGCCAAACCCACCAAGAACTGCTGCTGTAACGATCGATCGCCACTACTGACTAGGCGTTGACCGACAAAAAGCGCCACACCTAATGACCCTACTAGAGAAGTGACAATCGCAGTCAGAATTAGTAGTGGAATCAGGGGAATACCAATCAGCGTAATCGCCAGGAACACACTGACAAAGATAATGGCGACAATCGCCCCGATCCCCCATAGAGCAGTCAAACTGGGGTGTTGACGCAGTTTTGTAGCCAAATTTGGCAGGAACTGTGGGCTAGTATGCAAAATAATCAGTCCGAGAATAGTTGCTGCTATGGCGGCACTAATTCTAAAAATGGCACTGAAGAAATAGTGAGCGAAGAAGCTACTTCTGCCTTGATCGACCCCATACATCATGCCATGTCGATCGCTGAATGTAGCGCGTTCACCGCTCACGATCGCACTAGGTTCCTGTACGATTTTGCCGCCAAAGGAGTAAGCGTCCCCTTCTACCCGCGCTTCTTTTTGCAGGATGA
This sequence comes from Phormidesmis priestleyi ULC007, assembly GCF_001895925.1. Classification (GTDB taxonomy): domain Bacteria; phylum Cyanobacteriota; class Cyanobacteriia; order Leptolyngbyales; family Leptolyngbyaceae; genus Phormidesmis_A; species Phormidesmis_A priestleyi_A. The sequence continues at coordinate 186,948 of NZ_MPPI01000006.1, forward strand.
CATCGCCGCCAAACGCGATCGCAGTGTCCACAACTTTGGCATTAGGGGATACCGTAACATTCCCGCCAAAAGCAAGGGCATTTTCGACAACTTGGTTCTCTGGTACGGTCACGCTGCCACCAAAGCGAATGAGGTTGGTGTTGTTGATATTGATATCAGTCTGCGCTAGGGCACTGCCTGTAAATATCATGCAAATAGTAGCGATAAAAGCCAGAATTACTTGGTGCCATTTCATAGATTTCATCCTTGTAAACGATAAGAACATCGACTATCTCTCATGACATTGAAAAAATATGAAGAACCTGTGAGGAAGGTCTGAATGAGATGACTTGTAATCGACCAAATCATCCAAGCGATTAAGTATGCAAGTCCGAAATAGGTTAGTAATTGTTTCAATTGAAAGTATTGTTCAACACAGAAGGGTTTTCTTACGACTATATGCTATTCCTAAAATGACGGATACTATTAGCTCAATGGAAAAAGCTACAATTACTTTCCGATTCAAATTTAGCTGCAAGGCTCCGTTATTACCCATATATAAAGCTAACCCAATACATCCATTAAACCAGGCATGACTTAATACACAGAGAAATAAGTTCTTTGTGTATTTATACATAGTGGTACAATACTCCGGACAAAATTTGAGCAGGTTTTAAGGCTCAAACCCGCATCCTGCCGTAAGCGGGATCTTTTTTTCCAAGTCAGGGGCAGAGCTAACTTTGAAAAAATAGCTCGATCTTGGAACCGTAAGCCCTGAAAACCTTATAGAACCGTTCAAAAAACTGTCCGGGGTATTGATGTTATGGAAAAAGTGTAAAGTAGAAAAAGTTCGATTTGCTTTAGCGATCGCTTCTTTTGTTTCATATTTTTATCGCTCCTTAACTTTTTACAAAATTCTTTTATAGGTGCTGATCGCCAAGTTTTTTGGTTGTTGTTATGTTCATCAAATAACCGCCTAAGCCTGTTATCCATAGCACAATAGGATAAACAAGCCATCTTTCTGTTCCACCCAAGCCAATAAAAGGAACAACAATATTAGGGGCAAATACAACAGCACACCATGTTATTAAGGAAATAGCTCCAAAGACAATTCCGATAAACTTAAATGGAGCAGAAACAATTTTAAAGGACGCAATAGCTGATACTCCACCCGATATAAAAGTGAGTAAAGAGAATATTCCGTGGTAGGGGACTTTATCACCAGAAAAAATTCCAATGCCCACAAGACCTAAGCTAAATAGACCAAGTGGAATACTGAAAAGTAGTTTTTTGAAATATTTATGCTGATAGAAGGTTGCCATCAAAGTCATTAAGCCAGATAACAGCATAGTGACATTAAAAATGCTGGCGGATGGTTGATAGATTAAGCTGTTTGGCGGTTTTGTTGCGCCGAGGTCGCTTATTTCGCTGTGAAAAGTTGTGTAGCCGGAGCCGGATGGATATAACGCTTCGGCAGTGATGATGCCCATTAAAGCAATTGAACCAGCAAGAAAGAGTAGTAGACCAGAAAGTTTTAGTTTATTCATGACAGATTGTTTTGATTGATTTGTGGACAGCCTTACAGCAAGAGAAAACTTAATTGTAGGCAGTTTTTTATGAACGAATAAACCAATCAACGGGTCGGCGTAGTGAAACTGGCGGCGGGTAATTCTTTAACTAACGTGGAGAGTTGAAGACTCATCGGTCTGATTTTTTTGGGTTAGTTAAGGAGCAGAAATTGTTTGCCACTCTTGGAGTGTTGTCGAGGGGATTTGCAACTCGATTGCTGAACCAGTTATCATCGGTAAAGTTAGCTGAAGGGGAATTTCAGCGTGCAACTGCGGTAGGACAGGCTGAATGTCATATTCTCCTACATTCGCTAGGGCTGGTGTGTCTTGAGAAATTTCGCTAGAAACATCCTTGGCAGTCAAAGTTTGCCCCATAGATGTTGTCAGGGTTAGCGGTTGAGTATGATCTAATTCCACCGCACCAGGAAAGCCCACTAACCGTAGGGAGAGAATAGCACTACCATCGGGATGGATGCGCTTGAAGGCGACCACCTGCCATGACTTTCCGGTCTGATCCCGCAGGTTTTGTCGGGATTGGTAGAGCATCTGTCCTGGAGACTCTTCGATTTGCGTCACAGCAGCAAAAGCGGATAAGGGACTCCAAACAACTAGTAAAACACAGATCCAAGCAGCCAGCAGCCAACACATTGGGCGAAGTCTAGACCAGTTAAAGTAGATAGAGTTCATCACAAAAGTCCTCATAAAGTTAAAATCTCCAATCCCAGAGTAAAATTTTTGGATTTTAATCCTAATTGTTGTGGAGCATCACTTGGAGGCGATCGCCTCTCCAGCGGCTTGCCAACCCGCAAAGCTAGGTGGAAAACCCTGCACATTCTCGTAGCCCAAGAGGTGTAGCGTCATTACCCCCATTGCTGATCGATAACCGGAGGAACAGTACAGCACCACAGGGCGATCGCCCACGATTTTGTCCAGATTATGAGTCAAGGTTCGGAGCGGAATGTTAATCGCGTTGGGGATATGTCCTGACCGATATTCAGAGGGTTCTCGCACATCCACCAACACGGTTTGAGGGTCTTCTAACAGTTTTTTTAACCCTTCGACATTGGCGATCGTGTAATACCCCGATGGCATCGACGTGAGAAAGCGATCGACTTCCAATTCCCCCTTCGGTGAAACTTTAGCAACTGCCGCAAGCTTGACCCCGACCATAAATGCAGAGGAAGGGGCAGCAGCGATCGAGGGTTGCCCAACGCCAAAAAAGAGTCCGATCGATAATGCGAGTCCGAGCAGAATTGTTGAGAAGAAGTTTTTGAACATCATAGATTTTCCGAGATAAGTTTTCCTGATTTAGATTGAATAACTCGTTGGATTAACTTAGTAACCTTAAACCTTCAAAAATCACTTCTGTGTCTTGCGGCCTCCCGTTTCCATCATTTCTGCCGACTGCAATTGTGGTTCCGCTAGCGATACCGATAAATTTTCTTCTGTCCATGAGATGGTTTGGTTATGAGGGTGAGTCATTGTCAAGACCGGATGTGTTCATAGAACACTCGTTTCACGTTTTCGGCACAGAAGAGATAGAGTCCGACAATGGCTGCCAGCACTAAAAGGAATTCAGTTGGCAAAGCCTGGAATCCCAGTAGACCTGCAAGCGGGGTATAGGGTAGGAAAAGCGTGACAACCACGATCGTGATCGTCGTCCAAAACAAATAAGGGCTAGGTTTACTGCCAACAATAGATTTGTGTGTGCGAATGGACAGCACAATCATGGAGGCAGAAATTACCGATTCCATAAACCAACCCGTTCTAAACTGCGCTGGATCGGCGTGTAGCAATAGCAGCAAAGCTCCAAAGGTGAGGTAATCAAACACAGAACTGAGCAACCCAAACACCAACATGAAGCTGCGGATGAAGCGCATATCCCAACAGTGGGGTCGGCTGACTTGCTCTTTGTCTACCCGATCGGTGGCGATCGTCAACTCTGGGAAATCGGTGAGGAGGTTCGTCAACAAAATCTGACTGGGCAACAGCGGCAAAAAGGGCAGAACCAGAGAAATTCCTGCCATGCTAAACATATTGCCAAAATTGGCGCTTGTTGCCATAAACACATACTTCAAAGTGTTGGCAAATGTCACCCGTCCTTCCTTTACACCCTCAACGAGGACATTCAAATCCTTTTCCATCAACACAATGTCAGCAGCTTCTTTGGCGACATCGACTGCGCTCTCAACTGAGATGCCAACATCGGCAGCATGAAGCGCAGAAGCATCGTTAATGCCGTCTCCGAGATATCCCACAACATTCCCGGCTTTTTTGAGGGCGATGATGATCCGCTCTTTTTGGTTTGGCTCGACCTCGGCAAAGACAGTGGTCTGTTGGACTCGATGCATCAAGGCTTCATCACTGAGCTTTTCTAGTTCGGAGCCTGTTAACGTCTTGGGTTCAGGTAGTCCGACCTGCTGAATGATGCTGATCGCAACTGCCTTACTGTCTCCGGTAATCATTTTTGGAGTGACTCCTAGCTGCTGCAACTCTTTGAGGGTGTCAGCGATGCCAGCTTTGGGCGGATCGAACAGCGCCAGGTAGCCCAGAAACGTCATGTTCGTTTCATCATCTTTGCTGAAGGAATCTTGATTGAAATCGCGATAAGCCACACCCAAGGCTCTAAATCCTTTACTGCCTAGGTCGTCAGCCTGTTGGTGGAGTTCCTGTCGCTGGTCTGCAATGTCGATCGTTTTCCCCTCCGCCGTGTCAACTGTTGAGCAAACCTCCAGAATATTTTTCAGTGCGCCTTTCGTAATAATCAGATGCTTACTCTCTTGTTTAAACAGAATGCTGAGACGTTTGCGGTTGAAATCATAGGGCACTTCATCGAGCTTTTGATAGCCAGAAATGTCGAATGTTTTGTATTCGCGAATCGCGCTGTCGATCGGATTCACATACCCCGACTCAGAGGCGGCATTCAAATAAGCGTAGAGGATAACCCGATCGCTGTCCTGCCCTTCCACATCCACCGCAGCGTGAATTTTCACCGCTCCTTCTGTCAGCGTGCCTGTCTTATCGGTGCAAAACACATTCATGCTGCCAAAGTTTTCGATCGCGGGTAAACGTTTTACAATCACCTGCTTTGCTGCCATTTTCTTAGCACCCCGCGCCAGATTAACGCTGACGATCGCAGGCAGCAGTTGCGGAGTCAAACCAACCGCCAGCGCCAGCGAAAACAGAAAAGATTCCAGCACGGGGCGTTTCAGGTAGACGTTGGCAACAAAAATGAGAACCACTAAAATTAGCGTGACTTCCATCAGAAAGTAGCCAAACTTGCTGAGTCCCCGTTCAAATTCTGTTTCGTCAGGTCTAAGTTTCAAGCGTTCCGAGACTTTGCCGAATTCAGTTTCCTTTCCGGTATGAACCACGATCGCTTTCGCCGTTCCACTAATCACATTGGTTCCCATATAAAGGGAATTGGTGCGTTGGCTGAGTCCAGTTTCAGCAGGCAATACGCCACTGAGCTTATCAACCGGATAGGTTTCTCCGGTCAGTGCAGCTTCACCCACTGAGAGATCTTTCGACTCTAAAACGAGACAGTCGCCCGGAATATTTTTACCTGCACTCAGCAGCACAATATCGCCCGGAACGACTTCCTCATTGGGGATCTCTTGAGCTTGACCGTCCCTCAAAACAGTGGCTTTAACTTGCACTAATGCCAATAATTTCTCGACCGCGTTTGAGGCTCCACGCTCTTGCCAAAATCCTAATAGCCCACTGATCAAGACGATCGTCAAAATGATAATCGCATCTGCCGCATCTTGCAGAAAAATCGATAGCACTGCTGCAACAATCAGAATCAAGATAATCGGACTCTTGAACTGATTAAGCAACAGCACCCATGTACTCGATTTGTGGGTTTGTTTGAGGCTATTTGCGCCATACTTGCTCAGGCGTTGTTGCGCCTCTTGACGGCTTAATCCAGAGATCGTCGAGTGCGTCTGCTGGAATACCTGATTCCCAGACAAGCTCCAAAATGTGGACTGTGGATTCATTGTTTTCTACCTGATGGTGAAGTCTCTTCGTAGGAGAATCGTGTTTCCGTCAACAGTCTCAACGGTTGAGGTATGTCGGTGCTTACTGACTGCTGACTTCTTCAGTCGTGCGTCCGCTCATCTCACTGATGTGGATGCGGTAGATCGCGATCGCTTCTAAACGCCCCTGAGCATCAGTCCAAGTGCGGTTGATTGCAGGTGACAGCATGGGACTGCGCTCTTTGATAAAGGGCATTGCGCGATCGATGTCTTGCTGCTCGGTGAGTTGCTCGGCTCGACCCGTCACAATTACGCTGCGCCAATGAAGCGGGTCGTGAATCTCTTCAACCTGTAGGCAGATTTCTGGATTTGCGTCTATGTCATGCGTCTTCATGCCCTCGGTTGTAAACAGGTAGATATCCGAGTCCTCAAGATAATAATGCATGGGCATCACGTAGGGTTTTCCTTCATGTATGAAGCCAAGATGACCGTACCCTACCTGTTGTAGGAAGCTTTGTATTTCTTTTTGTCCCATTTCATCGATATCTAACATTGTTAGTCTCCTATAAATAATAGTTCGGACAATTTTTAGAAGCGAGAATAGGCAAGAAAACTAACGATCCATTAAGGTGCTGATTAATGAAGTCAAGCACCGAACCGCAAGCACCGAACCGCTAGCAGTATGGAAATTGTACAGAACTTATTGACGAAAGTGGGAATTGTGAGCAAACCTCAGATGAAAGCATTGACCACGCTGTTCGCCACGATCCTGATTGCCTGTAGCAAGGTGAACTTCACCGTCGTCTTGTTCTCCACTGACCTCACCCAAAGCGCAGCGCAAATCTACCACTTCTACAAACTGCGCTTCCAGATTGAAGTGTTGTTGCATCACCCCAAAACCCTGTAGAGACGTGAAATGTCATGTCTCTACCAACAGATCTGAAACTACCGTTTTGAATGCCCGATCGAGTGATTTATCGCTGATTATATAAGCAATGACATTGTGGCGATCGCTATAAATGATTAGATTAAAACGTGGGCAGATTGTTCGATCGCTCTTAGCAATTCTCTTGATTAGTCTGTCGTGGTCGGGTGTTTTTATGGCTCGTACGGGGCTGGTGGTGCGATCGTTTGAACACGATCACGTTCCGTTGCTCTATCTGGCTCCGCAGCAGGGGCACAATGCGCCGGGGGTGCTGGTGGCTCATGGGTTTGCAGGGTCTAAACAGTTGATGTTGGGCTATGGGCATGTTTTAGCGAGGGCGGGCTATGCCGTCATGCTCTGGGATTTTGATGGTCATGGAGCCAATCCCACAGCGTTAAAAGGGTTTGAACTTCGGCAGAATCTTGAGGTTGCCCTTCAGGGCTTGCTCGAACAGCCAGAGGTCGATCGCGGTCGGCTGGCTCTGTTAGGTCACTCAATGGGCAGTGGCGTTGTGATGTTGGCTGGAGTTGAGAATGTAGAGCGGTTTGCAGCGACGATCGCTATCTCTCCCACAGGCCAGAATGTCACGCCGCAAGCGCCTCGCAATCTACAGCTACAAATTGGGGCTTGGGAAGGTGGGTTGTTGCCTTATGCTCAACGGTTATTGGCTGATGCGGGCGGTGCGAATTCGCAGTTTGCTCAAGGACGGGCGCGAGAATTGGTGACGGTGCCGACGGTTGAACACATCACGATTTTGTTTAGCCAGGTGAGTCATCAAGCGGCATTGCGATGGCTCGATTCGACTTTTGGACGGCAATCTCAAAGCGAGTATCTCGATCGCCGCATGATCTGGTATTTTTTGCACTTAGTGGGCTGGCTATTGCTGTTGAGTGTGATGGCTCGTTACCTGGCGCTACCTGCAACCCCGGACTTTAAGATTTCTCGCTGGCGCAGTTGGGGCGGATTAGTCGCGTCTCCGATCGCGGCTCTCGGCGGATTGCTGCTGCTCAATCCTCTCATCGATTTGCAGGTGTTGGGCGGCGTTCAGGTTGGCGGGGCGGTCGGAGTTTGGTTTTTGATCGCTGGATTGTCTTGGTTGGGAATCCTGGGTCGGTGGCCGCGTTTGAGGTGGCAAATGGTTGGGTTAGGAGTGACATTATTTGGGCTATTGTGGATTGCAGTTGGGGCAATGGCGCAAATAGTGTGGCTTCAGTGGTGGCTGATTCCGGCGCGGTTGGCGATTTGGTTGCCGATCGCGATCGCGTGTTTTCCGTGGTTTTTAGGCTCTGGAATGGTGCAGCAAGATACGCGCTGGCTGACCAGACTGGCGTGGTGGCTTGGGCAAAGTGTGATGCTGATCGCCGGATTCTTACTCGTAATCATCTACTTGCCAAAATTGGGGTTTATATTTTTATTGTTGCCGTTGTTTCCGTTGGTGATGGCGTTGTTTGCAGTTGTGTCAGCCTTGTTTAATCAAGCGTGGATTTATGCAATTGGAAATGCGTTGTTTTTTGGATGGCTACTAGCGGCTGGATTTCCTCTATCAGCGTGTTGTTTAGCGTTTGGATAGTAACATGAGTCAATATATTCTTGCGTTTGACCAGGGCACGACCAGTTCACGCGCGATCGTATTCAATCACAGCGGCGAAATGGTTTCTGTGGCTCAAAAAGAATTTCCGCAACGGTTTCCGCAGCCTGGTTGGGTTGAGCACGACGCACAGGATATCTGGTCGTCACAGATCGGAGTTGCCAGCGAAGCGCTTGCCCGTCTTGGCATTGGCGCGAGTGACATTGCCGCGATCGGCATTACCAATCAGCGAGAAACAACCCTGGTTTGGGATCGGGCAACCAGTCAACCAATTTATCCCGCGATCGTCTGGCAAGATCGGCGCACGGCTCAATACTGTGACGAGCTAACCGCCGCTGGACACGATCTCACAGTTCGGCAGAAAACCGGACTGCTGCTCGATGCCTACTTTAGTGGCACTAAGCTGAAGTGGTTGCTTGATCAGGTGCCGGGTGCGAGAGAAAAAGCCGATCGTGGCGAACTAGCGTTTGGCACGATCGATTCGTGGCTGGTGTGGAAGCTGACTAACGGACGACTGCACATCACAGATGTCACCAACGCCAGCCGCACTCTTTTATTCAATATTCACACGCAAGACTGGGATGATGAAATGCTCTCACTGCTGGCTATTCCCCGATCGCTGTTGCCAGAGGTGCGCGGCTCGTCAGAAGTGTATGGCTATACGAGTGATGGCGTAGGGGCAGGAATTGCGATCGCAGGCATCGCCGGAGATCAGCAAGCCGCCACATTTGGGCAAGCGTGTCTTGAGCGAGGCATGGCAAAAAACACTTACGGGACGGGCTGTTTTACGCTGCTCAACACCGGGAGTCAGCCGATCGTGTCGCAAAATAGGTTATTGACGACGATCGCATGGCGCATTCAAGACCGCACTGACTATGCGCTTGAGGGCAGTGTGTTTGTCGGGGGTGCCGTGGTGCAGTGGCTGCGAGATGGGTTAGGCATCCTCAAAACCAGTGCAGAAGTTGAGCCACTCGCACGAAGTGTTCCTGATAATGGCGGTGTGTATCTCGTCCCTGCTTTTGTAGGGTTGGGGGCACCGCATTGGGATAGCTATGCGCGAGGCACGATCGTGGGCTTGACACGAGGCTCGACCAGTGCCCATATTGCCCGTGCCGCGCTAGAAAGCATCGCCTATCAATGTGCAGACGTGCTGGATGCAATGCGCGAAGATTCTGATTTGCCGCTCTCTGAATTGCGAGTAGACGGAGGTGCCGCGTGTAATGATCTGCTGATGCAATTTCAAGCGGATATTTTGGGAGTTTCAGTGATTCGTCCCCAGGTGGCAGAGACGACGGCTCTAGGAGCAGCTTATCTAGCGGGGCTGGCAGTGGGTTATTGGCAAAACGCAGCCGAACTCGTGCAAAACTGGCAACTTGATCGTCGATTTGAGCCGACGATGAGCACCGAGCGACGCAATCATTTACGAGAAACTTGGCGGCGTGCGGTCGATCGCGCCAAACGCTGGGAAGAACCTTTTTAATACAAAGATGAACGCTCACAGCGCTAAATCTGCACGATCGCTTCCGATTTATCTATTTGGAGGGATGAACAAAATTGCGAAAAAAGTCATGGTGTTCGTACCATTTTCGCAAGACCCATGACCCAGCACGATCTTCCTCCAGAAATACAACAGTCGATGCGGCAAACAGCTTCTCACCCTGCATTTGAGAAACTAGCGCGGTTTGGATACGCGGCTAAAGGAATCGTGTATTTTGTGGTGGGATTGCTAGCCGCTCAAGCCGCAGTCGGAGTAGGGGGACAAACAACCGATACGAGGGGGGCATTGGAAGAAATTGTTGTTCAGCCCTTTGGCAAGCTGTTGCTGAGTTTAGTCGCGATCGGCATGGTCGGTTATGTGCTTTGGCGGCTCGTTCAGGCAATTCTCGATCCAGAACACACGGGTCAGGCAAATGGGGCAAAGCGAATTGTAAGACGAATTGGATCTCTGATCAGCGCAATCGCATACTCTGGGTTAGCGATCACCGCTGCCAAGCTGGTTTTAGGCACTGGTGGAACTGGCGGAGAAGCGCCTAAAGACTGGACAGAATTCGTCCTGGCACAGCCGTTTGGACAATGGCTTGTGGCTTTGGCAGGTCTAATTGTGCTGGGTGTTGGGCTGTCTTATTTCTACGAGTCCTATACTGCAAAGTTTCAACGACACTTTAAGCTAAACCAAATGACTTTGAGTGAGCGCACTTGGGCAAAACGCCTTGGGCAATTCGGCATTGCATCGCGTGGCGTTGTATTTAGTATTATTGGTCTATTTTTAGTTTTGGCCGCGTTATATTCAGACGCAAGTGAGGTGAAAGGGCTAGGAGAAGCTTTAGCTGTTTTAGCACGGCAACCCTTTGGGCCTTGGATTCTGGGAATCGTAGCGCTGGGCTTAATTGCCTATAGTATTCATTCCTTGGCTGAAGCTCGGTATCGACAAATCATGGACTCCTGAATGATGTAGTTCAGCAGTTTGTAAGTGGGTGCAGCATCAAGCACAAAACCTACGCATTAAAGCTCTGTTTTTGTTGCAACTAATACTTCTTAAGGATGAAGCCGATCGCTTCCTAAATTAGCAACTATAGTGTTTACCCCCGTAGTTCCCTTTATGAATTCTTTGCTTCATCACTCTAACCCAGCAGACGATCACATCTTGATTGTCGATGATGTAGCTGATAATTCTTTTTTGCTGCAAACTCTTTTAGAAAATGAGGGATATCAGGTAGATGTGGCTGATAGTGGTCAGGCAGCCTTAGAAAAAATTGTTGCAGATCCTCCCGCGCTGGTATTGCTCGATGTGATGATGCCGGGAATGAATGGCTTTGAAGTAACTCGGCAGATTCGACAAAACAGTCGGTTGCCGTTTATTCCGATCGTGTTGGTGTCGGGCTACGATCAGCCAGATCTCAATCGGGCGTTAGACATTGGTGCTAACGGATATATTCGTAAACCCATTGATTTTGAAGAAGTGATCAGCCAGGTTAGAACGCTGCTGTTAGCCAAGCATTAAAATCGCAAACTTCTACCTTTCGATAGAGCCGCGATCGCCCTTAATCTATCGGATTATAGAAAGAGCTGTGTTCAAACTGAACCAGTAAATCTAAACGGCGTTTCAAAACGGGGCAGAGACGGTGACGGTTGAGAATCGATCGGCGATCAAGCTGGCTTTGTGGGAGCAAGAACAGGAGTTTGAAACCACGTTTGAATTAGCAGGAGTCGGCATTGCTCACGTCAGCCCCACTGGGCAATGGCTAAGAGTCAATCAAAAACTCTGCGAGATTGTCGGTTATTCTCACGAGGAGTTGGTGCAGAAAACCTTTCAAGAGATCACTTACCTTGAAGATCTCGACTCCGACCTGGAATGTATGCACCAATTATTGGCAGGTGAGATTCCCAATTACTCGTTAGAGAAACGATACATTCGCAAAGACGGTAGCCTGGTTTGGATCAATCTCACGGCTTCCCTGGTGCACAAACCAAACGGCGACCCGAAATATTTTATTGCAGTTGTTAAAGATATTAGTGCTCATAAGCAAGCCGAAACCGAACTCAAACAAGCTAAAGACGATCGCGATCGCTTCTTTACGCTCTCGCTAGACTTGCTCTGTGTCGCAGGCATGGACGGCTACTTTAAACGCATTAATCCGGCGTTTGAAAGAATTCTTGGCTACAGCGCTGACGAATTGCTGGGTAAACCCTTTTTAGAATTTGTGCATCCTGACGATCGGGCAACCACGCTGGCAGAAGTTGAAAAACTTGTCGCCGGAGCCACGACGCTGCATTTTGAAAACCGCTATCGCTGTCAGGATGGATCTTATCGGTGGCTCGATTGGGTAAGTGTGCCGATCGTTGAAGAAGGTCTGGTTTATGCGGTCGCTCATGATGTCACTCAGCACAAACAAGCCGAACGCGAAATCAAGCAGCTAAACGAAGATCTGGAGTCACGGGTAAAACAGCGCACTGCCCAACTCGAAGCGGCTAACCGAGAGCTAGAGTCATTTTCTTATTCGGTGTCTCATGATCTGCGGGCACCGCTGCGGCACATTGCAGGGTTTGTGGGGTTGCTCAAAGCGCGACTCGCATCAGTCAATTTGGATGAGACTAGCGATCGCTACATCACCACGATCGCCGAAACGACTAAACAAGCTGGGGTTTTGATCGATGATTTGCTGACCTTTTCGCGCATGGGGCGATCGGAGATGCACACCATCACCTTTAGTCTGACAGAATTGCTAAAAGAAGTTAAACGAGAGATTGATCTCGATGTCGGCGATCGGACAATTCACTGGAAAATCCACCCGCTTCCGCCAATTCAGGGCGATCCCTCAATGCTACGGCTAGTGCTTCGCAATTTACTCGAAAATGCAGCTAAATATACTCGCTTACGTCAAGAAACTGAGATCGAAGTTGGCAGTTTTGACCACTCAGATGAAATGATATTCTTTGTACGAGACAATGGCATTGGCTTCGATATGCGGTATGTTGACAAGTTGTTTGGCATCTTTCAACGACTCCATGTCGGCACTCAGTTTGAGGGCACAGGCATCGGGTTGGCAAATGTGCAGCGCATTATTCACCGTCACGGGGGGCGGGTGTGGGCTGAGGGAGAGGTCGATCGCGGGGCAACGTTTTACTTTTCGCTGCCCAAACATCACGCAGAGCATCCAAAAGAGTTACTAATCTCAGATTGCTAACCCTCACGATAACGACGCACTACCGACTAACGCACTCCTTTAAAAGACTGCGGAGACTCGGACTACGGAGTAAGAAAGGAGTATCAACTGATCAATGCCAGAGCCAGATATGAGACGTGTTTTGCTAGTCGAAGACAGTTCAAATGATGTGGAATTGATCTTGAACTCGCTGTCTGAAAATCACTTAGCCAATGAAGTGGTCGTGGTGCGAGATGGCGAGGAGGCATTAAATTATCTCTATCGCCGCGGGGTCTTTAAAATGAGAATGGAGGGCAACCCAGTGGTGGTGTTGCTCGATCTCAAGCTTCCCAAAATCAATGGCATGGAGGTGATGACCCAACTCAAAGCCGACCCCGCGTTTCGCCTGATTCCGATCGTGGTGCTGACTTCATCGCGAGAAGAGCCTGACTTGTTACGCTGTTATGAATTGGGTGCCAATGCCTATGTCGTTAAGCCGATCGATTTTCACGAGTTTGTGGATGTCATTAAACAAGTGGGGTTATTTTGGGCAGTCGTTAACCAGCCGCCGCCGGGATCGTTGCCCTCGATCGCTCGATAGTTATAGGGAAACATTATGCCATCGCTGCAATTTCTGCTGTTAGAAGATAGTGATCTAGATGCCGAACTGATTCAGGCAATGCTAACGGATGGAGAAATTGAATGTGAATTGGTGCGAGTGCAAACTCAGACTGGGTTTGTGGATGCGCTTAAAATGACTGCGTTTGATTTGATTTTGTCTGACTATTCGCTGCCTAATTTTGATGGCATTGCGGCTTTAGAAATTGCCCGCAGCTTGTGCCCCGATGTGCCGTTTATTTTGGTGTCTGGCACTCTGGGCGAAGAGGTGGCGATCGAAACGCTCAAAAGTGGCGCAACTGACTATGTGCTGAAGCAGCGATTGGGTCGATTAGTTCCGGCGGTGAGCCGGGCACTGAGAGAGGCTCAAGAACGGCGCAACTATCAGCAAGCAACTGCGGCGCTGCGGCTGAGTGAACGTCACTTTCGCACCTTAGCGGATGCTGTGCCAAACTTTATTTGGATCAATAATGCTCAGGGTGAGTCAGAGTATCTTAACTCTCGCTGGCAGTCATTTACGGGCATCTCAGCCAAACAAAAACTGAACTGGATAGAGATCACTCACCCAGACGATGCTGGAAGGGTCATTGAAAAGAGAATGGCTGGCATTCGATCGGGCAGTCCATACGAAATAGAGTGTCGAATCCGGCGCTATGACGGGGTTTATCGGTGGCATTTGGTGCGCGTGGTGCCCTTTAAAGATGATCAAGATCAGCTTCTCTATTGGTATGGCACTGCAACGGATGTTGATGATGCTAAACGGCTCTATCAGCAGGCAGAAGAAGCAAACCGCATTAAAGATGAGTTTTTAGCCGTGCTTTCTCACGAGTTGCGAACGCCGTTAAACCCGATCGTGGGTTGGTCAAAGCTGTTACGGGCAAAGCCTCACGATCCGGTAACTCTGGCGCGGGGGTTAGAAACCATTGAGCGAAATGCTCAAATTCAAACCCAGTTGATTGAAGATTTGCTGGATGTCTCTCGAATTCTGCGCGGTAAAGTTAGCTTAAATGCTCAACCAACCAATCTAGTAACGGTGATTGAATCGGCATTAGAAACAGTTCGGTTGGCGGCAGAAGCAAAGTTAATAAGTTTAGAGTTTAATCCTACTTACAACACAGAAATTAATCAATCTGATCATTCAAACTATATTACTTTTGGCGATTCGAGTCGATTGCAGCAGATTATATGGAATTTATTATCTAATGCAGTTAAATTTACACCCAATCACGGGCGAGTTGAAATCGAACTGACAACCGATGCAACGAATACCGCAGATCGGCGGAATGCTAAAATTACAGTTCGCGATACGGGAAAAGGCATTGCTCCTCACTTTTTGCCCTACGTGTTTGACTCATTTCGGCAGGCAGACGGCAGCACCACGCGCACCTTTGGCGGTTTGGGTTTGGGGCTGGCGATCGTGCGGCATCTGATTGAGCTTCACGGCGGCACAATCAATGCAGCGAGTCCGGGTGAGGGGCAGGGCGCAACCTTCATCGTGACGCTACCGATGTTAAAGGGTGGTGAAAAAACCTTGAAGCGGGAACCCAGAGAGTCATCTCTTTCATCTTTAGCGCTTGAAGGTCTGCGAATTTTAGTAGTCGATGATGAGCAAGATTCGCTGGATTGGATGACGGTTTTATTAGAGCAGTCGGGGGCGATCGTGCGGTCGGCTTTGTCAGCAGAAACCGCGATCGCGGCGATTACAGAATTCAAGCCTGACATTCTCTTGAGCGATATCGGAATGCCAGAAGAAGATGGCTATATGTTACTCGAACGGGTGCGGTCTTGTGATGGAGGGCAGATTCCGGCGATCGCGTTGACCGCTTATGCCAGAGCAGAAGATCGAGAACGCGCAATCGCGGCTGGATTTCAGGATCATTTAACTAAACCGATCGATCCTAAACAATTGATTAGTGCGATCGATCGGCTTTGTTGCTCGGTGCAGGTGTCGTCGCCAATTTAAAGAATACGTGAGTTCGACGAGTTTTTTCGCTTCGTTCTCAGCGGCTTCAGCCCCCAAATCCCCCAGAATTGGGGGATTCGGGGGGCAACCCGGATTTGCAACCGTAGCGAAAAGCTTCATCGAATTCACGTTAAGAAATGGGGGCACGAAATCGCCGTGCCCCCGCAGGAATCAATCATTATCAGAGCGCTTAAGCTGCAACCTCAACGGCGACTCTTGATTGTGCTCGGTTGACTTGCACCTGACCGTCTTCATCGATATCGACGATCGCGGCATCCCCCGTTTGAATCTGGCCTGACAAGAAGGCTTCTGCCAAACTGTCTTCTAAGAGTCGGGCGATCGCTCGACGCAGCGGACGCGCTCCATAGCTAGGGTTGTAGCCTTCGGTAACAACACGGGCTTTGAAGCGATCGCTCACCTCTAAGCTGATGCCTTGCTCACTCAAACGAGAGGCTGCTTCGCGAATCAGCAGATCGGCAATCTGAGTCACCTCGTCGCGACTCAGCTGACGGAAGACGATAATCTCGTCTAGACGATTGAGAAACTCAGGACGGAAATAGTTTTTCAACTCGTCGTTGACTTGAGTGCGAATGCGGCTATATTGAGCCAAGTCTTGCGTCTCCGCCAAAATCTCAAAGCCTAGACCTGTGCCGCCTTTCTCGATCGCTTTCGAGCCGAGGTTAGAAGTCATAATCAGCAGCGTATTTTTAAAGCTAACGGTGCGACCTTTAGCATCGGTAAGATGACCCTCATCCAACAGTTGCAGCAACATATTGAACACGTCGGGATGCGCTTTTTCGATCTCGTCGAACAGAATTACGGTGTAGGGTTTGCGGCGCACGGCTTCGGTGAGTTGCCCCCCTTCGTCGTAGCCCACATAGCCCGGAGGCGAACCGATTAGCTTCGAGACGGTGTGTGATTCCATAAATTCAGACATATCGAGCCGAATCATGGCATCTTCAGAGCCAAACACGGTAGCAGCGAGGGCTTTGGCGAGTTCGGTTTTGCCCACGCCCGTCGGGCCGGAGAAGATAAAGCTGGCGATCGGACGATCGGGATTTTGCAGTCCAACTCTGGCGCGTTTGATGGCGCGAGATACGGCGGCGACTGCTTCTTGTTGTCCCACAATTCGCTCGTGTAGCGTGTCTTCTAGGTGCAGCAAGAGAGCCGATTCCGATTCGGTTAGCTTGTTGACGGGGATGCTCGTCCAAGAGGACACCACTTGAGCAATGTCTTCTTCGGTGACGATCGCAGAAATCGTTGGAGTCGATCCTGACTTCTGATCTCGTGCCGCTTGAATTTGCGCTTCGAGTTCTAACTCGCGATCGCGCAGTTTTCCAGCTTCTACAAAGTCTTGCGCTTCGACGGTGGCTTGCTTGCTGAGTTTCACCTGACGCAATTCTTGCTTGAGAGCTTTAGCAGGAGACTGATAAGAATGTCTCAACCGCACCAGAGAACTGGCTTCGTCAATTAAATCGATCGCTTTGTCAGGCAAGAATCGATCGGTGATGTAGCGATCTGAGAATTTAGCCGCCGCTGTGATCGCAGCATTGCTAATTGTGAGTTGATGGTGTTGCTCATAGCGATCGCGCAGACCTCGCAAAATCTCGATCGTTTCGTCAACAGACGGTTCACCGACCATCACAGGTTGGAATCGTCGCTCTAATGCAGCATCACGCTCGATGTGTTTGCGATACTCATCTAAAGTTGTTGCGCCGATGCACTGCATTTCGCCTCTTGCCAAGGCTGGCTTGAGCATATTAGCAGCATCCATTCCGCCTTCTGCGGCACCTGCACCGACTAGTGTATGAATCTCGTCAATCACCAAAATAATATTGGTAGACTGACGCACTTCTTGCATGATGTTGTTGAGGCGTTCTTCAAATTCACCCCGAAACTTGGTGCCTGCCATCAGAGAACCCATGTCTAAGCTGATGATCTGTTTGCCTTGCAGCAGTTCGGGAATGTCTTGATTGTGAATCCGCACCGCCAACCCTTCGGCGATCGCGGTTTTGCCGACTCCAGGTTCGCCGACTAATACAGGATTGTTTTTGGTGCGACGACCGAGGATTTGAACCACGCGATCGATTTCGGTTTGCCGACCGACGACGGGATCGAGCTTGCCTTCTGCGGCGAGGCGACTCC
The DNA here is from genome assembly GCF_001895925.1 of Phormidesmis priestleyi ULC007. Taxonomy (GTDB): domain Bacteria; phylum Cyanobacteriota; class Cyanobacteriia; order Leptolyngbyales; family Leptolyngbyaceae; genus Phormidesmis_A; species Phormidesmis_A priestleyi_A. The sequence goes on from NZ_MPPI01000006.1 coordinate 204,357, forward strand.
AGTTGGTGCCAAATTCTTCAAGAGCGGGAGTGCGATCGCTGCCAGACTGTTTCCCCGGACGCTCTTTGACGTTGCCTGCGGGAACTGAAGCAACCTGCCCAAGAGCGCGAATGATCTCGGTGCGAATCTGGGCTAGATCAATGCCAAAGTTAGTCAGCACTTTAGAGCCAACGCCCTGACTGTCTTGCACCAAGCTGAGTAATAAATGCTCTGGATGAACGTAGCGATGGTCAAGCTGGCGAGACTGCTCGAAAGCACTTTCTAGAATGGTTCGAGTTTTGGGCGTGAAGGGTAGATCTGCTAACGTTGATCCCGTCCCTCGACCGACGATTTTTTCGACTTCTAGACGCGCTTTTTCAAGGGTGATGCCAAGCTCATTGAGTACGGTGACTGCGATCGTGTCTTTCTGTCTGAGTAAGCCCAGCAGAACCGCCTCGGTGCCCACAGAATTTTGCCGCAGGCGGCGAGCTTCTTCTTGAGCAAACATGATGGCGGCGATCGCCTGATTGGTGAAATTTTCAAACATCGAGACTTTCTCCACTAAGCTATGTCAGCTTAAGTAGGCGGATCGCATGACGTTAAACATTTTTGGGGCGGCTGTTTCGCAGAACCTTGGGAATGTGTCGCGGCGTGATCTTGACCTACTTAGTCAAAAGTTGACGGTCTTGGCAGAAACGGTGAATCAGTTTGTGAATGGGTCACTAACCGTCAATTCCGCAACTCGTAAACTTTTATTTCTTTTATGTTTCCTTACTGTAGCGAGGGGGAAACAGGTGCAGACAGGGAGGAAAACCGTCGCTAAAGATAGCGGGTGAAGTACGGTCAGAATGGGGCTTAGAGGCGGTTATTTTAACCTCGGAGGTTTTAACCAAGAATCTAGCATCGTGACCGACAGAGTGGCTTAAACCTCCGAGGTTTTGGTCAACTTAAGCGTTCTTAATGTTTCTATCTCTTGAGAGTCTTTAATTTGAGCGATATACTACCTGCGAAGAGAGACCATTGGACTGTCTAGTTTTAAAGACTGAATCAGCGATCGCTACATAATATTTAGGAGAATAAGGATGAATCTCATCGCTTGGGCTATTTTGGGCATTGTGGCAGGTGCGATCGCCAAGCTTCTCTACCCTGGCGATCAGGGAGGAGGCATTCTCAGCACGATGGTTTTGGGGATTATTGGCGCATTTTTGGGAGGGAGCCTGGTGACGTTGGTGACGACGGGCACGATTTCTCTTTCGACGTTTCCAGGGCTTCCAGGGATCATCGTAGCGATTTTGGGTGCGATGGTTGCGATCTTCTTGTGGGTGTTGGTCGATCGCAACGCTGCTTGATGGATTGCCCTCATCCCCAGCCCTTGGATCTTCAGACTAGAGAGATAGACCGCCCGCCCTGGGATGCTCGACATCGTGGAGAAGCTAGGATCATCTCTCAATGAATTGGGTCAAACTCGAATCATCGGTTGGGACTGTTGATCCCGAATGACGCAAGGTTGAGTCAACCCCCTCCCTGCCATCCAGAGGAATTAAGGTGATGCCAGAGCTAGAGCAATGGATTGGCATCGATGGGTGCAAGCGCTGGTTGGACGTGCCTCTGCGCCCTCAGACCCAGAGCTTCCGAGGGGCGAACACGCCGGAGGGGATTGCCGAGTTGGTGACGCATCTCAGTCCACCCTCAGGGGTCGGTCGAGTCATTTGAGAATCCACAGGCGGGTATGAGCGACAAGCTGCCGTGGGGTTGTTCCAATTGGGCTACCCCGTGGGGGTGATCAACGCTCGGCAAGGGCGCAACTTTGCCAAAGCTGCCAATCAACTGGCAAAAACCGATGCCGCCGATGCTGCAATGTTAGCCGGGTTGGGCGAAGCGAGGAAGCCGCCGATTCGCTCCTTTGCCAGCGCAGCCCAAGCCGAGCTTCAAGACTGGGTAACGCGACGACGACAACTCGTCGATATCCTCACGCAGAACAAAATCGCTTGTCAGGACTACGGGGCAACGCTCAGGCGTAGAAGTCCATTTGGACGGGTTGCGGGAGCGCATCAAGCAACTCGATGAGGCAAACTAAACAAGCTCGACTCAAAAGTGTGCCCGGTGTGGGCAAGGTGGTAGCGCTCTTACCGGAACTCGGTCAGTTGTCCACTCAGAAGATTAGCACCCTTGGGGGTCGGTGCTCCCCTCAACCGGGACAGCGGCGCGATGCAGGGGAAGCGCACCATTTTTGGCGGGCGAGCGGCAGTCCGCCAAATGTTGGACATGGCAACCCGAGTTGCGGTGCGCCACACCCCCGTGATTCGCGCCTTTTATGCTCAGTTAACGGGACGCGGCAAACCGACAAAGGTGGCGTTGGTTGCCTGTATGCACAAGTTGTTAACCATTCTCAATGCCAGGATGAGACAGGAACAAGACTGGCAACCGAAACTACTCTCATCCCCCAATCCTGCTCCGGCATCGGCATGATTTCCTGGACATTCAAGATCATCGCTTCTCCTTGGGGAGAAGGCGTGATTGCTGCCTAATTTTGTCCGAACCATTGTTAGCTATGAAGCGTAGAAGAAAAAAATGAAGAACTGCTGAAGATGTAAAAGTGCTTCAAAAAAGGTTACGCGGCGTAGGCCGTTAGGATTGCATCGATTTGATCGGCTAGTGTCAGCGGATCGTAGGGCTTCGTAATCACCGCCGCGATCGCAAGTTGGGTAAATTGCCGTTGATCTGCCGCTTGCGCTTTTGCGGTTAATAAGATGACTGGAATGTGTCGAGTGGATGGATTTGCTTGGAGTTGGTCGAAGGTGGCAAGTCCGTCTACTTCGGGCATCATTACGTCTAACAGCACCGCATCGGGCTGCTCTAGGATGGCTTTTTCTATGCCTTCCTTGCTCGACCCTGCCGTTAAGATATCCCAGCCTTTGACAATTTCAAGGCAGAGCTGGGTGGCTTCGCGAATGTCGGGTTCGTCGTCGATAATCAAGATTCGCTTGGTCATGGCAGGTGAGGCGTAAGAGGTAACGTGATATAGAAGGTGCTTCCTTGACCTAATTGACTTTCAGCCCAAATTTTCCCGTTATATTGTTCAACAATATCCCGGCAAATGGTTAAACCTAAGCCTGTGCCAGCTTGACTACGGGAGTTAGAGGCATCAATCTGCTGAAAGCGATCGAATATCGTCTCTAACTTATCTTCTGGAATGCCCATTCCTTCGTCTTTGACACAAAACAAAATCTGATCCGATCGCGATTTCGCGGCTGATTTGCGGCGGCTGTTCTTTTCTGGCTTAAGAGGGTGTTTTAAAAGTTGTAGCGGGTCAAATTTTACGCCAAGCGCTTGACCATAATCCGAATCATTGCCAGATAGATAAAGGTCTCTGA
>NZ_MPPI01000007.1:0-164408 GCF_001895925.1 Phormidesmis priestleyi ULC007
GCTAAAAAATGGACAATGCCGATCCGAGACTGGAAACGGGCATTAAATCGCTTTGCTATCGAGTTTGAAGGGAGGTTTCCCATGTAGTTATTTATCGCTTGACACAAACTACTTTACAAACCCAGTTGGCGTAGGAGAACAGACCTTTATCGACAACGGCAGCGCCCAGCGATTAGAGTTCATCGCATTGAATGCGACTTAAAACAAGAGTCCGAACAGTTTTTTGGGCGTTGCAGAATGACGGGATGAAATGGCTGTAGGGGTAGCGCCCCCGTGCCTACTCCTGCCGAAGGGCAACCACGGGGGATTGCCCCTACCCAAATTATTTGTCTATTCAACAATGCCCTATCGCGATCGCAACAGTTGCACAAAGGTATCGCTAACCGTGTGATCTTTAGTATCTGCGGCGTATTGAATCAGCCGTTCGCGCAAGTCTTTGGCATCGTTAAGAGGAAGCAAGGTGGCAAGGAGGAAATAGACTCCCCGAAAGCGCGGATCGCCCATGTGATCGAGGAGGCGGTTTTGTGCTTCGGCACTGTCACCGAGGAAGGTTTGCACGATGAAGAATTCCATGATTTTGTCGTGGCGAAAGTACCATTCGTGCTGCGCTTCGCCTTTGGCATCTTTCCATTGGCGACTGACGACCATTTTATATTTTTCGTCTTCCATGCTGACCAGTTCTTGATAAAACTCGTCGGCGGGGATGGCTTTTTCGTCGTTGAGGCGGAGTTGGTAGACGGCTTCGGAGAATTTTTTGAGGGGAAAGTCTTGGTTCCAGCACTGCTGATAGTCTGCCGCCATCAGGTTATATTGCTGCTCTTGCAGTCGCAGCAGATTAGGTTGTTTGCCCAATGCGATCATTTGGGCAACGACGGTGAGATCCATTGGGTTAGAAAGGGTGCGCTGAATAGCGGCGAGTTCTTCGGGCGGTTGTTGATTGTCTAACACTTCATCGAGATAAGTGCGGCAAGCGTGAGTATATTTGTCGGTGCTTAGGAGATCGCCCCCTAAATCTCCCAAAATTGAGGGACTTTGAGTGTGGGATCTCTCAGAGCTTGAGGACTTTTTGTTGTCGGAACTGGGAGCAACAATCGCTCCTCTCGACAGCAAGAATTCTTGAATCTGATCGCTGCGGAGCGGTTGCAGTTGATAGATTTTGGCGGTGGAAGGCGGCAGCCACTCTAGCGGTTGAGTGGTCATGATGATGTTGCCTTTGAAGTAGCTTTCGACAAATTGGGTGATTTTGGCGCGGGTGTCGGCGGTGACTTCGTTGAGTCCGTCGATGCAGAGGTCGCACAGGTTCCCTGCACCGGAGGTGTTCGCGCCACTGTAGATTAGATTTTTGAGGAATTCGGCATCTTGTGCCTGTCCGTGGAGTTTGGTTTGGATGGCTTCGATCACGCCTTGCTCACATTTGCGGGCGGGCAAAAAGACGACGGTGCGCGGGGAGTGTTTGACGAGGTGACGCAAAAACATCGATTTGCCTAAGCCAGAGTCGCCTTCGAGGACGATTTGCCCTTTGATGGCGGGAATGACGGTGGTGATCGCAACCCCTTCTTTTGCATCCAAAGGTTTCACGTCTGATTGGGGAAAGTAGGCAGCGGGGTTGAAGCGATCGACTCCCGAATCTGCTAACAAGGAAAATTTGAAGGGTTCAAAGAGTTTGCGGCGTAGGAAGGGAACCCAGGTGAGCAGAAAGCCGACGTAGCCCATGCCCAGAATGCGCCGCACCCAGGGATTCCAGAAGAAGATTGCTTGAACTTGGGGAAATTTGGGATAGGCGAAGATTAGGGCAAGCCAAAACGACAGGTGAGCGGCAAGAGTATTTCTAGCGTTGTTGAACCCTTGCCAAACGGTGAGCCGATTCATCGCTTCTTTGACAGAATCGGCGTTGTTGGAGTTGGCAGCGCTGAGGTTTTGATAGTGTTTTGCCAGCAGCGGAATGTCACCTGTCTCCCATTTGCCCATCTTGGCGATATCGGCGATTTGTTGAGTCAGGATGCGTCGAAAGTTGGGGAGGTCTTTGCTGGGTTCCCAGGCTTTGGCAAAGAGAGCCAGGGTTTTTACGCCCTCATCGTGATTGAGTTGAGTCGGAATGCTGCCGGGTTGCGGTTTGCCCATCCATTTGAGGAGCGTTTTGGCTTCATCGCTGCCGCTACTCAAGAAGTAGACCGAAAAACGCCACTGTTGTGCTGCTTCTAAGTTCTCATATTCAGCACTATCGAGAACAATCAGCGATTGATTAAAGTCAAGTTGGCTGATTTTTGCCAATGCCTCAGCCGCACTGCCCCGGACATAGGCATCTTGCGACTTATCTTTGAGGATATTGAGGATGTCAGGAATGAAGGGTTTGGCAGCGTCACCGAGATTGCCTAAGGCAGAAACTGCACTGCCCCGGACATCGGCAGCTTGCGACTTATCTTTGAGGATATTGAGGATGTCAGGAATGAAGGGTTTGGCAGCGTCACCGAGATTGCCTAAGGCAGAAGCTGCACTGCCCCGGACCTCGGCAGCTTGCGACTTATCTTTGAGGATATTGAGGATGTCAGGAATGAAGGGTTTGGCAGCGTCACCGAGATTGCCTAAGGCAGAAGCCGCACTGCCCCGGACATAGGCATCTTGCGACTTATCTTTGAGGATTTTGGCGATGTCAGGAATGAAAGGTTTGGCAGCGTCACCGAGATTGCCCAATCCATAAGCCGCTCTGCCCCGAACATCGGCAGGTTGCTTCTTATCTTTGATGAAATTGAGGATGTCAGGAATGAAAGGTTTGGCAGCGTCACCGAGATTGCCCAATGCCTCAGCCGCACCGCCCCGAACGTAGGCAGGTTGTGTCTTATCTTTGATGAAATTGAGGATGTCAGGAATGAAAGGTTTGGCAGCGTCACCGAGATTGCCCAATCCATAAGCCGCACTAACCCGAACATTGGCATCTTGCTTCTTATCTTTGATGAAATTGAGGATGTCAGGAATGAAAGGTTTGGCAGCGTCACCGAGATTGCCCAATCCATAAGCCGCACTGCCCCGAACATTGGCAGGTTGTGCCTTATCTTTGAGGATCTTGGCAATGTCAGGAATGAACGGTTTGGCAGCGTCACCGAGATTGCCTAATGCATCAGCCGCATTGCCCCGGACATCGGCATCTTGCGACTTATCTTTGAGGAGGCTTGCCGCTTTTTGTGCAATTGCTTCCGGTTTCTTCAAGACACTCTTTAAGTCTTTTGCCTCATACTCACTCAATTTGCTCAAAGCAAAGCCTTGAACTCTGGGAGAGCTATCTTCTAGGGCTGCCAAAATGCCGTTGATCTGCCAACCTTGCGGCTTTGCCTTTGGCTTTTCTTTTGCGCCGACCCAAGGCGAGGCAACCAACACCACAACGGTTAAACAAACCACAAACACCAAGCGATAAAAAGCAGTCTGTTTCGGCAAACCCTGAGAGTGAACCATAGGTCAAGTTGCAAATAAGGGGCAAACACGGCAATCCGATCGTCAACAAGCCCAGAGCATAATTTTACGGACACAAACAATGCCATCTAAACTATGACGTGTGCTTTTGCCAACGCCGCCTTTCTTAACTCATCTTCAACAATTTCCCCTCAAAGCTCGGAGCTTCAAGTTCAGAGGTCGGAGTTTCGAGGTCAAGGAGCGATCGTTCGAGTTCAAGCAACCTCGTTAAGCGGTAAACGGGTTCAAGATGCGGAGTTGATTCTCAATTAGCTGGTTGTGCTGCATATCCTCCGAATACAGAATGATGCAGTTGCTTAAGAGAGCAGTCGCAACGATCAGACTATCCCAGTAGGTGTAGCCGTAGCACTGGTTGATTCTGATAGCCTGCATGACTTTTGGTGCATCAATTTCAATAACAGCAAAGTCGCTGATTAGCTCAAAAATAATATTTGCGGCATCTGCTTGAGAAGTAAACTTCTTTCTGACTAAGACATTAAACAGTTCTCCCAAAACCTGAGTGCTGACCTGAAGTTGGCTGGATGGATCAGCTATCAAAGCTTCTATAGCCTGAGTTTTATCAATTGAATTTTTAGCATAAACGTAGACCCAAAGATTGGTATCCAGAAAGATTCTATCGGTCATAAAGTTCATCTCGATCGAACTTATAATCTGACGGTAGAGCAAATGAATACTGCTTTGCGTGCGCTAAAAATCGTCTCACTTTGGCAATGCGATCGGCTTCATCCTCCTCAGCCTCAAGGATCACAACTTTCAGCTTTTTTCCTTCCAAATTAGCGTCAAGTGCTTCGCTGAGGATAAGACTACCATTGCTGTAAGTGGCTTCCAAGATTTTTGTCATCGTTTTATCTCAGGAATGTGAGGTGCTACCAGTATAGGCGAAGGGTTAAACATCAGATTTAGCTGATTTCTTAACGGTAAATTTCGAGATCAGAGGTTAACGTTTTGAGGTCAGAGCGCGATCGTTGCAACTTTGTGGAGTTTAATGGAACTCTGTTTTACCGCACCAACGAATGGAAATATCGTATTCGCGGCATGACTCAAGACAACACCGAACTAGAAGTCGTTGCTAAACTTGGACTAAATGGCAACCTTGTCATCATCACCGTCTATCTTCTCTAAACCAACCCCTATGATTTGTGATGTTTGTGGACAGGCAGATGCCCGAATTATTTATATGCCCCGTACCTATGGCAAAGGAGACACGCTTCTCGTAATTGAAAACGTTCCTATAGTGAGTTGTCCGCATTGCGGCGAAAGCTACTTAACTGCGGAAACTCTGCATCAAATTGACCGGATCAAACGCAACCGGAAAACGCTCACGATCGCCCGTCCTGTAGAAGTTGCTGCCTTCGACTAAGCGACAATGCTTTAGCAATCTGTATTCACGAAGCGATCGCTCCATTCACACTTCCAGGCGCGATAATGAGAGCAAGTAGAGGACTTCGCGATGATTGCTACACCTCACCCTCAAAAGATGTCGATCGAGGAATACCTGGAATGGGAACCTCGCCAAGAAACGCGCTATGAATACGTTTACGGCGAAGTTCTTGCCATGACGGGCGGAACCATCCCTCACAATGATATTGCGATTAATCTCTTGACGCTCGTGCGATCGCAGGTTCGGGCTAGAGGTTGTCGGATCAACATGGCAGATGTCAAAGTTCAAGTTAATGCATCCGGTCTCTATTACTATCCAGATCTGATCGTGAGTTGCGATGCTCGTGACCTCAACGCTCGTAAATTTATTCAATACCCTAAGCTCATTGTCGAAGTTCTCTCACCTAGCACAGAATCTAAAGACCGAGGCGATAAGTTCACAGCCTATCGCAATATGCCGACGTTACAGGAATATGTGCTGGTAGACTCTGAAAAGGTCAGCGTCGAATGCTACCGTCGCGGTGAAGGTCGGATGTGGTTCTACACGCCCTATACGACAGGTGACATCCTCACCCTAGAAAGCATTGCCTGGGAAGGCGCGATCGCACTGCTGTATGAGGACGTACAGTTCTTTTCAGAATAAACTCAAAGTAGAGCAATCGGCATCAACAGAGTCACGAAGACCATAGTCAAGTAGTCCAATCAACAACCCGTTGTCCTAAGATTTGAATTAGCCCGATCGCACCTTGAATGATTGGAAACCCGACTAAGCAAATAAACGCGGCTTGACGAGTGCGAATGTCAAGCGCTTGACGAACCGCAACAATCACAGCCAGCAAACTCCAGACCGCCAGCACAAACTGAATGGGTCTTCCTAACAAAGGAATTAACGTCAAAAAATTTAACACTTGAGGCGCGTATGCAAAGCCGATCGGACTGAGCAAATCGCTATAACTGGGGTCGATCGGTTTGAGCCACTGTCCCACTTTCCAGATCGTAAATGTCCAAAAATAGTAGCCCACCACAATGCTCAAGCCATCAAACAAAAGCGCCACGAAAAGCACCTGAACTGGGGCGCGATTAATCAACAAAATCACCGCACTTCCAAGCGTGTGAGAGACGGCGGCAAGCAGCACGATCGTCAGCGCCAAGCGATGATTTTTGGGCGTGTTATGGGCGTTCTCATAGAAGTCGGCTTTTAACAGCAGGGCGTTGGTTAACGTCCTCCAAAACCCTGGTTGTGACGCTTGATGTCTCACGCTGGTTTATGATTACTTTGCAGCAATACTCTACTCTAGAAGAGGTATCTGACTGAGTGAAATGCTTAAGTTTGTTGAGCGAATTTTACGACGGATGCGAGGGGACACCTTAAAGTTGTTTATTCTGGCAGGAGTCTTGCTGCTGGTTTGGGGCACCATCGCCCCGATCGGAACGATGGTTTGGTGGCTCAGTCAAAGTGCCGGAAGTTTGGGTTTGAAAAAGCAGGAGCCGAAGCGACTGCAATCCAACAATCCGTCGGGTAAAAAATTGGCGAAATTGGCGATCGATTGCTACATTGTCTATCTGCCAGGAGTCGGCGATTTCTCATCTAACCAGCTATCGCCAGGAGAAGAATTTTTCTTAAATCGTTTAGAACAGCTTCACCCAAATTGTGTAACGGTTCGCGATGTTTTTCCTTACTCAGTCGCCAGCAAAGATTTAGGAGGAGAACGCCTGCTCGCTCCTCTGTGGCAAGCCGCTGAAAAAGCAGATGGCTGGTTTAAAAATGCGGATATCTTGATTAAGATTCGTAACCTCTGGCGATTTGCAATCTCGGCAGACGATCGCTACGGCACCGTTTATGGGCAGGGAATCGCTGAGGCAATCATTGAGCGCATGCACACCGTTCACCCAATTCCGCAGTCTCCGCGTCAGCCGATTCAGTTAATTTTGCTGGGCACGAGTGGCGGTGTGCAGGTGGCGCTGGGTGCAGTTCCCTATCTGCACGATCGCCTTCCGGCAAAGCTAACGGTGGTGTCAGCCGGAGGCGCATTTGACGGAGAAGCTGGCTTTAACAGCGCAGAGCAGGTTTATCACCTCGAAGGTCAGCGTGACTGGGTTGCAGACATTCCTCGCGTCGTGTTTTCTTCTCGGTGGGGTTGGACGATTGGCTCACCGTTTAATCAGTCCAAACAGCAGGGACGCTATCACTTTTTAGAGAGTGGCCCTCATACTCACGATGGTGATCAGGGCTATTTTGGTCAAGCGATCGTCAATGGCACGAAAACGACTTATGTGCAGTTAACGCTTCAACAGGTAAATCAGCTTCCAATCTGGTCAAAAAAATAACCAGACGAATCCACACGCGATGTGCAAAGAACCCCAACCCCAACCCCTCTCCCGCAGGAGCCACCGTGTATACACAAGTCCCTTAGATCCGTCATTGCCGAGATTTTCGCCCCCTTGTATGGTTTATGCCTTTACCTACTTAGTTTGGGGTTCCGTTCAGCTTGGTGTCTTGATTTACCTATTTGGGTTGCGAGGCACTTCTACCAAAATAGCGATCGAGACTGAAAAAAATTAAAGTTTTTCGGACGATCGTACAAAACTTCATCTACTCTCAAGAAAGGAGCTTTGTGAATTCCCCTTGCTTGAGTGTGCGATGCAAACCACGTCAGAAACAGCCATCAACACGATTCCAGACACGATCACCCTCGATGTGAGCGGCATGAAGTGCGCGGGCTGCGTCAAAACGGTCGAGAATGCCCTCGCTCAACAGCCTGGTGTGATGTCTGCTACGGTCAATCTCGTGACAGAGTTGGCAACGGTTGAATGTGAATCGATCGTTGATCCCGCACTCTTAGCCGAAAAATTGACCGAAGCCGGATTTCCGAGTCAGCCTCGCTATTCTGAAGGCAGTTTAGAAAGCGCAGGCTTAATTGATCTGGCAGAACGGCGACGATTAGATGCCCAACAGCAAACTCGTCGTTTAACGATCGCGATCTTGCTTCTAGTGATTTCAACGATCGGGCACCTCAATCAACTCACAGGCATTACTATTCCAGGACTCAGCAACATCTGGCTGCACTGTGGATTAGCCGCGATCGCTCTGGCAGGGCCGGGACGATCAATGATTATCGACGGCTGGCAAGGCTTACGCCGTAACGCTCCCAACATGGACACGCTCGTAGGTTTGGGCACTGTCACCGCCTTTACTGCCAGTTTGATTGCGCTCCTATTTCCCCAACTCGGCTGGGAGTGCTTCTTTGATGAGCCTGTGATGCTGGTCGGCTTTATTCTCCTCGGTCGCACGCTAGAGCAACGGGCAAGAAGTCGGGCTGCCTCTTCTCTGCAAGCGCTTTTAGCCCTTCAACCTCAAACAGCGCGATTGATTGGCAAAACCGAGCCAAATAGAACCGTTCCAGATCACCTAAACGCTCAATCTTTTACTGAAATCTCGGTCGATCGTATCCGCGTCGGTGAATGGCTGCAAGTCCTTCCGAGCGAGAAGATTCCCGTCGATGGAGAAGTCGTTGCCGGACAGACCACGATCGACGAATCGATGTTGACAGGTGAACCCGTTCCGGTGCAAAAGCAACCCGGCGATCGCGTTTCAGCCGGAACGCTTAATCAGTCTGGCGCGATAGCCATTCGAGCCAATCGCATCGGCAAAGATACTACTCTGGCTCGCATTATCAATCTGGTCGAAGATGCCCAAGCGCGTAAAGCTCCCATTCAGAAGTTAGCGGACACAATCGCGGGTTACTTTACCTACGGCGTGATGACGATCGCCACCCTCACCTTTCTGTTTTGGTATTTCATCGGCACTCACGTTTGGTCAAACGTTTTGATGGCAGGTCAAGCGTTGGGCAGCGAACACGCGATGCACCATCTTGATCCTTCAGCCTTGACCCTTCACCCATCACCTTTATTACTCAGTCTCAAACTCGCGATCGCCGTTCTCGTCATCGCCTGCCCTTGTGCGCTCGGACTTGCAACTCCCACCGCGATTTTAGTCGGGTCGGGCATCGGTGCCGAGCGCGGATTGTTGATTAGAGGAGGCGATGTGCTAGAGCGAGTTCACGCACTGGATACGATCGTCTTTGACAAAACAGGCACTCTCACCACTGGGCAACCGATCGTCACAAATTGCATCTCTTTCAGAGCCTCTGATCACAAAGAATTCAATATGTTGCAACTGGCTGCAACCGTCGAAAGTGGCACCCGTCACCCGCTTGCAGAGGCGATCATCCGTGCCGCCAATCAGCAAGAAATCTCACTGCTCTCAGCTCAAGATTTCTACACAGAGCCAGGTTTGGGAGTTTCTGCAACGGTTTTGCTTAACTCAGAACCTCAGTCAGTTTGGCTCGGAACGCTGACTTGGATGGAGAAACATGGAGTCACGGTAGAGGATGCGCCTCAAAGTCAGGCGCAGACGCTTGCAGAAGCCGGAAAAACAGTGGTGTATGTGGCAGTTTCTAAAACCCTGATAGGTCTAATTGCTGTCACTGACAGGGTGAGATTGGATGCCAAAGAAACCGTGAATGCGCTCCAGAAAATGGGCTTGCGGGTGATGCTGCTGACGGGCGATCGTCACGAGGCAGCCCAAACCGTTGCCAAAACGCTAAACATTCCCCTAGAAAACGTGTTGTCCGAGGTTCGCCCAGAGCAAAAAGCGGCAGTGATTCGCGCTTTGCAAACCGATCAAGGAACCACCCAGAACTCCCTCGTCGCAATGGTTGGAGACGGCATCAACGACGCGCCCGCACTGGCTCAAGCCGATGTGGGAATTGCCCTCAAATCAGGAACCGATGTCGCAGTTGAAACAGCAGGCATTATCTTGATGCGCGATCGCCTCACAGATGTCGTCGAAGCCTTACACCTCAGCCGCGTTACCTTTCGCAAAATTCGTCAAAACTTATTTTGGGCATTTGCCTATAATTTGCTGGGCATTCCGATCGCGGCAGGCATCTTGCTGCCAAAATTTGGAATTTTGCTTAGTCCTGCCGCCGCAGGTGCTTTAATGGCTTTTAGCTCCGTTAGCGTGGTCACAAATTCTCTTCTCTTGCGCCGATCCTTTTCTGCGCCTCGTGCTTGAGAAATGGGCTGCACCTCGCTGCTTTCAAGTCTCAACTTTAATTCCTTCAAGGCTTATAAAGCGCTCTAGGGCTATGTTCTAATGAATTAGAGGTTTTCTCATCACTGGCAAAACCCGCCTAAACTAGTACTAGCACCGGGCCACTCTCAACCCTGTCGGGTCTTTTAGCTAGATAGGTTGCAAGTCCTCGTTTCTAGTCACTCGCCAACCCTCTGACTTTTCATGCCCTCAGAACCGCACCAAAATCATCTCTTAATCATCGAAGACGATAAGGGACGACGAGAATTTGTCCTTGACGCACCGGTTTACTCGATCGGAAGAGATCCAAAATGTGATATTCGCTTGGTGTCTCAGTTTGTGTCTCGTCGCCATGCCACTCTGATCCAGCTACCCAACGAAGATGGCACTTATTATTATCGAATTGTGGATGGCAATCTCAAGGGCAAACCCAGCGCCAACGGCTTGCTGATCAACGGGCGAAAGCTGCAAACCCACGACCTCAAAAATGAGGATGAAGTAGTTTTTGGCCCTCAAGTGCGGGCGATTTATTATCTGTTGAGGCGTGACGCTGTTTTGACGGTGCCGCCCGATGAGTTTGATATCACGCTAATTAGCCCCAATATGGTGGGCGACCCAGAAGACTAAGGATCGTGAATTAATAACTCCGACAACTTTGTAGGTCAGGCATCTTGCCTAACTTAAACAGCCGCGACGGCTGTCCTACATTAACGTGAATTCGATGAAGCTTTTCGCTGCGGTTGCAAATCCGGGCTGCCCCCTAAATCCCCCAAAATTGGGGGACTTTGAATCTAAATTCTGGGCTTGAAGTCCCCCAGAATTGGGGGATTTAGGGGGCTGGAGCCGCTCAAAACGAAGCAAAAAAACTCGTCGAACTGTCGTTACATTATTTAATCCAGAATCCTAAAGCAGGCTCCAGTCAAATCACACACTCCGTAAATCCGCCTAGCACGATATACTATCACTTGACCCGACCCATTTTGATCAGCCAAAGGTTTCATCTTTTAAACTGCGATGCCTTCCGATCCTTACCAAGACCATTTTTTGATTATCAAAGATGACACCGGAGAGCGGAAAGAGCCTCTCAATGAGTCTCGCTATTCGGTGGGCAGAGATGCCGAGTGTGATATTCGGCTAATCTCTCAGTTTGTCTCTCGCTATCACGCGACGATCGAGCAGCAAGTTAACCCAGACGGCACTTGCTCTTATCACATTAAAGACGGCGACCAAAATGGCAAGCCCAGCGCGAATGGGCTGTTGATTGATGGGCGACGGCTGCGATCGCACGATTTAAGCGATCGCGACGAGGTGATTTTTGGCCCTCAAGTAAAAATCACCTATCACTTACTCAGACGCGATGCCTATGCAACGGTGCCGCCTGATGAGTTTGACATTACATTAATTAACCCTGGCACCGCAGAGCTAGACAGTTTAGACGAATAGCTAAGTTTAGACCTGCGATCGGGCATCAACCTCCAACCGCTTCGATCAATTGCCAGTGCTGGTTGTCAGTCACGGCTTGACTGACCTGGGTAAATATTTGACGGCAGTGATTGTCTACCTGAAGCGGAAGTTCTTCGTTTTTAATCACAAAGTTCATCCGCACTTCTTTATCAGTGGCAGTCGTCTTATCAATCAGCACCTCTACGGTCACGAGTTTCGGGAAGGACACTCGCCCCGGCGTTTCTCGCGCCATGATGTAATCACCAGTGTCGTAGATGATATCTAGACTGCAAGACTTAAGCGTCTCATTCAGCACCCGCTGGAAGTTGTTGAAAGCGATTCCGACGGTGAATAGACAAGTGTAACGAGCCATAGCCAACCCCAAGCGTGCGACGAACGAACCTTTCTATGATACGTTCCCAGAATGCGTTAAAGCGATACTCTGGGTTAGTGTGATCACAAGGTTCAGTTTAGTCTGAAGTGTTTTCATACGGAAGTCCTCAAGACCTTTATAGCGAATTCTTCTAAAGTTGACTTATTTCGTAACGGTTTAAAAGACGACGATGACTCGCGGGTTGTGTCCACTGACAAATATTTGCTCATGAGCGGAAAGTTTATTGTGTTTGAAGGGGTTGAGGGCTGCGGCAAAACAACTCAGCTTCAACGATCGCGCCAATGGCTGCTTAAAAGTGGCTGGTTGCCCACGCTGCAATCAAAACGATTTTTAAAGCAACTGATTGCGACTCGTGAGCCGGGTGGCACTGATCTGGGGGTTGGGGTGCGGCAATTGCTTCTAGATCCCGCTAAAGAACTGATTCACGATCGGGCAGAATTATTGCTCTACGCGGCTGATCGTGCCCAACACGTCGAGAGTTTTTTGCGCCCTCATCTCGCAGAAGGCGCAATGATTTTATGCGATCGCTACACCGATTCGACGATCGCTTATCAGGGATATGGGCGAGGACTCGATTTTGCCCTCATTGATCAACTCAATCAAATGGCAACTAATGGGCTAGAAAGCGATTTAACGCTGTGGCTCGATTTAGATGTCGAACGAGGATTAGCGCGCACCCAAAAACGGGGAGCCAGCGATCGCATTGAGCAAGCAACTTTAGAATTTCATCAGCGTGTGCAGCAAGGATTTGCTCATTTGGCGGAAAAGAATCCTGATCGGATTGTCAGAATTGATGCCGATCGCAGCGAACTGGAGGTTGCTGAACAGATCGAAGCCACGCTCAGTCAGCATTTGACTCGCTGGTATGGAGGAAATTTTCAATAACCAAAAATTATGACATCTTTTAATTCGTTAATCGGACAGTCGCAAGCGGTAGAACTTTTGACTCAAGCGATCGCTCAAAATCGCGTCGCGCCTGCTTATTTATTTGCGGGTTCTCCTGGTGTGGGCAAACGGCTGGCGGCTGAGTCGTTTGTTGAGTGGCTGGTTTCTGACTCGCGCCATCGGGTGGCACAGCGCAATCATCCTGATGTGCTTTGGGTTGAGCCAACTTATTTACATCAAGGCAAGCGGCTTTCACCCGTCGAAGCCGAAGCAGCAGGCGTGAAGAAAAAAACTCCACCTCAAGTTCGTCTCGAACAGGTGCGGGAGATTTCGCGGTTTTTGAGCCGTCCACCTTTGGAGGCAGATCGCTCGATCGTGATCATCGACCAAGCCGAAACGATGGCAGAACCCGCCGCGAATGCACTTTTGAAAACCTTAGAAGAACCGGGACGGGCCACGCTGATTTTGTTAGCGCCCAGCGCTGATTCGCTGCTGCCGACTCTGGTATCTCGCTGTCAAAAAATTCCGTTTTATCGGTTGAATTCAGACGCGATCGCTCAGGTTTTGAAAACTGCTGGATTTAGCGAGATTTTGGCTCATCCCCAGGTTTTGGCGTTGGCGCAGGGCAGTCCGGGAGAAGCGATCGCCCATTGGCAAAAGTTTCAGACGGTTCCGCCTGAGTTGCTGCAAGCGGTGACAAACTTGCCAAAGTCACTGCGAGAAACCCTTGCGATCGCTCGTCAAATCGCCAAAACGCTAGACAGCGAAGCCCAACTTTGGCTCGTTGATTATCTGCAACAGACTTATTGGCACCAGGCTAAACTAAGCGGACAGTCTGCTCTGCCTGTGCAACTGCTCGAAAAAGCGAGAGACTATTTGCTTGCTTATGTGCAATCGCAGTTGGTCTGGGAAGTGACGCTGACGGGAATGATGCACTTTTAGTTAGACCGAGGTTGAGTCTAGTTTGCCCAGCAAAAATGCTAAGGAACGAGAATTAAATAAATCCTAATTTTAGAGACATCAACGCTCAGGTTCAGCGCTTTTTGCTGCGTTGCTTGTCCGCCCAGAAATTAGTTTCCGGGCGAGTGAGGCAATGAACAAAGCTTGTCAAAAGTCACAGGTTATTTAATCCAGAATTCTAAGGTTTTAAGTGATCAAGTCCGATCGCATCTTGCAACGAGTGGAGTTCGTGCTCGTCTAATTTCTGCAACAATCCTTCTAAGACTCGGCGCACCATGCCAGGGCCTTCATAAAACCAACCTGTGTAAACCTGAATCAAACTTGCCCCCGCCGTGATCTTTTCCCACGCGTCTTCTGCGGTGAAAATTCCACCGACACCGACGATCGGAAGCCTGCCCTGAGTTTGTTGATAAATAAATCGAATCACCTCAGTAGAACGCTGCCGCAACGGTGCCCCACTAATGCCGCCCGCCTCCTCAGCGACAGAATTTCCGGTGGCTTGAATCGTCTCAGTCTTTAGTCCATCTCGACGAATGGTGGTGTTGGTAGCAATAATGCCCGCTAAATTATATTGCTGTGCCAAACTGAGCACGTCAGCGATCGCTTCCCACTCTAGATCGGGGGCAATCTTGATCAATAAAGGCTTTTGCGCCTGATTTTCCGCCTGCAAAGCTGACAAAATGGGTTCGAGTTGGTCGGTAGACTGGAGCGATCGTAACCCCGGTGTGTTAGGCGAACTCACATTCACCACAAAATAATCTCCCCACTTTTTCAGCAATTTGAAGCTTTCTAAATAATCGACTGCGGCTGCTTCAAGCGGCGTAACTTTAGATTTGCCAAGATTCACCCCTAACGGAATTTTTGCATCGTGCAATCCCTGAAGTCGCTGGGCTAAAGCGGCGGCTCCTTGATTATTAAAGCCCATGCGATTGAGCGCCGCTCGATCGACAGGCAGCCGAAACAGCCGCGGACGAGGATTGCCCGGTTGAGCATGAAACGTCACCGTGCCAAGCTCTGCAAACCCAAACCCAAAGCCCGACCAGAGATTTGCTGCGATGCCATCTTTGTCGAACCCAGCCGCCAACCCGATCGGGTTAGAAAAATCCTGTCCCCACAGCGTTTGCTTCAGTCGATCGTCTCTCAGACAATAAGACTGGTTTAGCCGAGACAACACCCACTGTTTGGCAATTAGAGGTGCCCTGACATCAAGCCAGTTGAGCGATCGTAAAGTTTGTTGGTGAAGCCACTCAGGGTCAGCTTTCAAACCAGAAAAGAGAATTGGGCGAATGATTGTTGGATAGATATCTGTCAATGCAAAAGTCTAACGACTACTCTATTTATTGTGACGGGTTAGGGAGTTTTGAGCCGTCATCCCTCTAAGATTTGTTGGCTACTAGTAAACACAAACCTTTGACGATCGTGAAAAAAGGCTATTCTGAGGGCACTCTTAGGGTCTGCACTGTGGTAGTCTAGCTGATCAATTTTTAGGGGCATCCACGGTCGATTTCTTGCTTAAATTCGCTTATTGTTTGTATCCCCGCCGTGCATATCATGGGTCAGTCGAAAGAGCCAAATGCCTGTGAACAGCAACTCGTTAACTTGGGTCGTGTGCTGCAAGTTTTGCGTGAGGGAACCGACATTGACGGCTTGGTCGAGGCTGCACTGACTTATCTTAAAAGCAGCTTTGACTACGAGTTAGTTTGGGTTGGGTTTTACGATCGTATCGATCATCGACTGTTTGGCAAAGGCGGCAAACTGCTCGAAGGTGAATCTGCCTTTCTAAAACAACGGTTTTCGCTCTCTTCGGGCGATTTGCTAGAGCAAGTGGTGATTCAGCAGCGCCCGGTGACGATCGCCGATTTGCGACAAGAAGTGCGCGCAGGTGAATGGCGCAAACTCGCTCGAAAGTATGCCATTCAGGGCACGATGATGTTTCCGATTTGCTATAAAGATCGCTGCTTTGGCGTGGCAATCTTAGGGTCGCGGCTGTGGGGAAACTTTCCGGGAACCGATGAAAAAGCCCAAATGTCAATCGTTTTAGGAAGTCTAGCAGCAGTCTTAGAAACGGTTGAAACCGAATGGCAGCGACAACAGATCAAGCGTCCAGAAAAGCCGTTGCTCAGTTTGCTGGGTCAGTTGCGATCGCTGCCTAATCTCGGTCAACGTTTGGAAGCGATCGTTGAAGAAAGCCACCGATTCATCGCGCCATCGCGTACTAGCGTTTACTGGTTTGAGCGGCAACAGCGCTATTTTTGGCGACGAGTCACCAACGCTAAACCCTCCTCTAGAGCATTAGCAGAAAACCAACCGCCTTCGGGGATCACGGTGCAAGAGATGAGCAGCTTTTATCAAGCGCTAGCCTCTGATCAGGTGGTGTCGATCGGCGAGGCGCTGAGTTCGTTTAAAGCAGAGACGACGAGCCGACTGATGCAGCATATTAATGCTCGATCGCTGATGGCGGCTCCCATTCTCTATCAAAACCAGTTGATGGGGTTTCTAGCCGCAGAAGGCAACGAAGCCAGAATTTGGCAAGAAGAAGAGAAAAACTACCTGCGGGCGGCTGCCCAACTGATTGCCCTGGTTGCCCCCCTCGAAGACATGGAAGCCACGGTTGAGCAAACCAAGCTCGATCAAGTGTTAACGGCCGAAATTGCTCATGCAATTTACAGTGCCAACGATTGGAAGGTGACGCTCAAAAACACCGCCGCGCTCTTGGGCAAACGTCTTAAGACCGATCGCTTTGTGGTTTTGGCATACGACCCAGAGGTCGATCACTTTGAAGTTTGCTATCAAAGCCATCCCCACAATCGCCGTCCGCTATCTAGTCCGCTCAAACGGCTCGCCCCACTCGATTGGCAGATGCTAGAACGCAATCTGGCAACCATTCCGATCGAGACCTTAGACGAAGATCTGCGATTAGAAGCCTGGCGCGATCTGCTGCTAGAGTTGGGCGTGCGATCGCTGATGGTTTGCAACACTGCCGCAGGGCAGTCGCTCGAAGGAGTGGTCTTGGTCTGTCACGAGGCTCCTCGCGCTTGGAGTCACCCAGAGTGTGAGCTGACTCAGGTGGTTGCCCAGCAGATCGGCTTGATTTTGCGCCAATGGCAGCTACAAAAGCAAAATGACCAGCAGCAAAAGATTTACCAAACCATTCAATGGGGGTTAACGACGATTCAACAAACCCAGCAGTTGGAATTGCTAGAGCGATCGGCGCTGGAATATATCACGCAGATTCTCCAAGCTCCGATGGCGGCTTTGATTTCGTGGTTTCCCGGTCGTCGCACAGGGCGCTTAGTGCAACTTAGCAACGTCGAAAAGCACTTTAGCTTTCATCCCGTCCTCAAAGTTTCGATTTATACCGATACGCTAGTCAATCGAGCTTTACAGCACGAAGGCTTATTACCCTTGTCGATCGACGATATCCCCGCCGAGACGCGACACTGGCTCAACGCTCCTGGCATCGGTCAGCTTTTGGTAATGGCGCTAAGAACGGCTTCAGAGCACGAGCCGACTGCTATTTTGATCATTGCGGATCATCTCGATCGCCGCTGGGTCGATCGCCATTTCAACGCTTTAGGAACGTTGGTCAGGCAGCTTGCCTGGTCACGTCGATATCTGATGCTGTCAGACAGTCTCAAAGTTCAGCGAGAACGGCTAGAGCGTCTTAGCTGGTATAAGCAGCGCCGCCTCGAAGATCTCTATCGATCGGTGAAAACCGGAGTCAAACGATTAGGAGAGGTTCCGACTCCGCCCAAAGATCCGCTTGTGGCGACTCGCCAGCAGCAAATTTTGCGTCAGTTGAGTGATGCGATCAGCCCGATGCAGCAAGTCATCCGCGATGAACAGTGGCAGTTGCAGGCTAGGACAGAAACCGTTCCGCTAGTCAGCTTACTGAGACGGGCCCTCGATCGCGTCGATACCCTGATCAAACAGCGTCAGATCTGGTCACAAGTCCACAACGAAAATAACCCGATGATCACGGGCGATATTGTCAAAATTGAGCTAGTGCTATATGAGCTGCTGCTGACTGCCTGTCACCGATCGCAACCCGGAGGGCGCATTGATCTCTGGTGTCGCCAACTTGACCCCAGTTGGATTGAGCTATCGATTACCGATGACGGCACGATCGAGCCGCGTCTGCTCGAAGACTTAGAGGCAGGGAGGGCGCTTGATCTACTGGCTCCTTCAGCGTTAGATAAACCGCCAGGGTTGCATCTCGCCATCTGTCAATCTTTGATGAGGCAGATGGGTGCAGAATTTAATCTCTATCGGTTAGAAGACGGCCGGATTATGAGTCGGCTGGTCTTGCCGATGGTAAGCGGACAGTTTCTCAAATAAAGTCTCCACAATCGAAGACTCCAGATACAATAAGGGGCGTTCTGGGTCGCGTTTATTCTAAAACTATATTTGGGATTGCGTGACCGATCGGAGCGGGTGTAAAACTACGTGAATTCGACGACTTCGTTACCAGTCCATCGCGCCCCCTAAATCCCCCATTCTGGGGGACTTCAAGCCAAAACAAAGTCCCCCAGAATGGGGGATTTAGGGGGCAGAAGCCGCTCTTGACGAAGCGAAAAAACTCGTCGAACTGACGTTAAAACCAGGTTTTGCCAAACCTGGGTGTGAGTGTGTTGCTATCGGAGTGCTGCTAAAGTCTATGTCTGCCGCGCTAAAACCTTCGGTTCCTTCTAAGCGCAATCGATCGCGATTGCCGTCTGCAAATTCTGCTAGCGCCCAACGTCAGCCCGTGCCGCTGCGATCGGTCAACTCGACGGCAGTGAGAAGACTGCCTTCACCCGATGCTCCACCTCGCTGGCTGCGATCGCTGATCAGAGTGCAGCAAGCCTCGCTGATTGCCACATTCACCTTGGCAGGAGCGGTGCTGCTCGTCTATGGCTGGACGGTTTATGCCCAACAGCTTTGGGGAAAGGAATATCAAAAATTAGAGCAGTTGCGGCGCAGTGAGCGACAGATGACGACCAACGGCGAGATCTTGAAAAATAAGATTGCCGATCAAGCAGGTCGTCCGGGTACGACTTTGGTGCCCCAAACGCCTGATAGCTTGATTTTTCTCAAGCCTGCCCCGGCTCGAAATCCTCCTCCTGCCGCGAGTCCGGCTCCGCAAGCGTCTCCGATCGCCCCACTCGGCTATTAATAATAATGGGCAGCCCCTCCCACCCGTCTCGCTCTAAACGTCGTCGCTTGGCGGCTGTCGTCAAGTCGCTGCGGCAAATGCCCATTCCGCAGGCTAAATCTACCTATCGCCGTCTGTTAATCGTTTGGGCGATTTTGGTGGGAGGAGCGTTTTTACTGATGCTTAATCTGGTGAGATTGCAAGTCGTGCAAGCGCCCGATTTGCTCAAACAGGCACGATCGCAACAGACCTCTTATCTGCGTCCGTTTATTCCGCGTCGCCCGATCGTCGATCACAATGGCAATATGCTGGCGATCGACCATCCGGTCTACACGCTTTATGCTCACCCCAACGCTTTTAAGCTGCCAAAGCCAACCGTTGCCGAAAAGTTAGCCCCGATTCTCGGTCGCTCGGTCGCTGACCTGACTCGCAAGTTTGACTCGGCGGAGAGTGGCATTCGCTTGGAATATTCGCTGGCAGAAAACGCCGCTGAGCGCATTCGCGATCTGCAACTCGACGGTTTGGATTTAAATCAACAGCAGCAACGACTTTATCCTCAGCAAAACCTAACGGCAGATGTGGTCGGATATGTGGATGTCGATCAAGTGGGGCAAGCGGGCGTGGAATATAGCCATAAAAACCTGCTGGAACGATCGGTTAAAGCGGTGCGTCTCAGTCGAACTGGGATGGGCACCGTCATGCCTGATCAGGTTCCGGGCGGCTTTTTACACCTTGATGATTTGCATTTGCAGTTGACGATCGATAGTCGAGTTCAGCGATCGGCTCAGTCTGCGCTTCAGCAACAGGTCAAAAAATTCGCGGCAAAACGGGGCGTTGTCTTGGTAATGGATGTTCAAGACGGCTCTCTGCGGGCATTAGTCGGCGATCCTTCTTATGACCCTAATGAATATTACAAGGCGAAAGTTGAGCGGTTTAAAAACTGGGCGTTGACTGATTTGTATGAGCCGGGTTCAACTTTTAAGCCGCTGAATGTGGCGATCGCGTTAGAGGCAGGCGCGATTAAGCCCGATCAAGTGTTTAACGATGAAGGCGAAATTTATATCGACAGTTGGCCGATTCAAAACTTTGATTATTCTTACGCTGGCGCTAGAGGCCCAGTCAGCGTTTCAGAGATTTTGCAGAAGTCTAGCAACGTGGGCATGGTGCATATCGTGCAGCAGATGAAGCCCGATGTTTATTACCGTTGGCTGCAACGCATTGGGCTAGGGCAAAACACAGGCTCTGATCTGCCGTTTGAGATCGGAGGTCAGCTAAAAGATCACAATTCGTTTGTGCAGTCTCCGGTTGATGTTGCCACCAGCGCCTTTGGGCAAGGCTTTTCGCTGACGGCGATTCAGCTTTTGCAAATGCACGGAATTCTTGCTAGTGGCGGTAAGTTATTGATTCCTCATGTGGTTCAGGGGCTTTATGACAGCAACGGACAACCTTATTGGCAACCTTACCAATCGTCGCCTAAACAAATTTTCTCGCCTAACACGGCTCAGACGGTTTTAGGGATGATGGAATTGGTCGTTTCTAAGGGAACGGGGAAAGGCGCTCAAATTCCGGGCTACCGCATTGGTGGAAAAACTGGAACGGCGCAAAAAGCAAGTTCGGGCGGTGGCTATCAAGCAACTGCCAAGATTACGAGCTTTGTGGGAATTTTTCCGATCGAGTCCCCTCGCTATGTAGTGGTGGCTGTGATTGACGAACCGAAAGGTGAAGATGCTTTTGGCTCGACGGTGGCGGCTCCGATCGTCAAATCGGTGATTGAAACATTGATTACGATCGACAAAATTCCTCCCAGCCAACCCGTCACGATGCCGACTCCGACTCCCAGCCCCTAGAAGCGTAAGATTTCTTGATCGAACCCTTCTGCGATCGGCTCTGTCTCCCAAACTAATCCTTCTCCTGCTTCAAGGGCAACCTCGATCGCGATCACTTCGACAGCGGTTTGGGCGATCGCTTCGTTGCCTTCAAACGGCTGCAAATCTTCGGTCAATAGCCGTAATTTAAAGCCACCTGGCACCAAGCCACCCGGAGCCGTATTGCCAAGCTCAAATCGCCAGATATTTTCGGGGTGCGGAATGACTCGCAGCTCGTAGATTTGACCCGCGATCGCTAATCGCCGCGACAAAGCTGGGGTGGGTGTTGACGTTTCTGACCCGCGTGCGCCTGCAAGAGCGGGTTGAAGCTCGATTTGCTCCCAGCCAATCTGTTGAGCCAGGGCAGAAACACCCGTCCGCAGCCATTGCAACACAGAGGTTTGGGCAGGAAAACCCTGACGACGTTGAGATAGCTGTTGCCGCCAGCCGCCGTGTTCTAAGAGTGCGCCCCAGAGTTGAAAGGGAACGGCTAACCGAGGCACGATCGCAGGATTTGCAAGCCGATCGAGCAAATTATTTGCCTGTTCTAGAGATAACGCAGGTAACGGAGCAACTTCGGCGCGAGTCGGTTCTGATAACTCTAATTCACGCGAGAGCCATAGGATATTGAGATCTGAAATCAAATCATCTTCGCTGAGGGAATAGGTACGATCGTCGGCATCAAAATGTCCTCGTGTCTTGAGCGTGTGATGAGTGGTGTAGCCCCAAACCTTGACCCAGCCTTCATCGGGTTCGACCTGAACTGCCAGATAATAGTCGGCTGCCCAACTCGGCAAATCGACCCACTCTTGAGGAATGCGAAGCTCGTCATGGTCGATCGCTTCGGTTGGTATCACGACCAATCGCAGCCCGTTGAGGGTGAATGCTGTTCCGTTCACCAGTGACCAAATGCTGGAAAGTGCTGCCGCGTTTGTCCAGATTTTTGTTTGGGGTGATTCTTGACGCAGCCAGGGCAGCAGAGCGTTGACAGAAAGTTGATTGAGATAGGCGTTCCAGCGATCGTGTGGAATCACAAAGGGCTGAGTTTGCCGCCAAATCTGCTGCTGGTCAGCTTCAGGAAGGTTGAGTAAAAGGTCAGACATAATTTAAGACGACTCCGAGCGCGAGAAATTTTTGATTTAAGGTGAGTTCGACCGAAGTGGTTCACTCCGATTATGAATTCGGGAAGCCCCCTAAATCCCCCAAAATGGGGGACTTTGAACCGGAAACTTTGGCTTGAAGTCCCCCATTTTGGGGGATTTAGGGGGCAGAAGCCGCTGAGAGCGAAGCGAAAAAACTCGTCGAACTCACGTTGATTTAAGTAGCTATACTGATGAACTCGGTTTGTAGTGTTGTTGAAGCCACTCTTCCATCACCAGACTCATAGATTGAAGTAGGGCTGAAGTCAGAGAGATATGCAGCGTTTCTTGACTCCAGAGCGCTAGTTTTTTAAGAAGCTGTTCTCTGGCTTTGGTGAGACGGCGAGAAACGGTGTATTGCTTGATATCTAGCCGTTCTGCCATCTGTTGTTGAGTGCAATTTTCTCGATAATAAAGGTGCAAGATTGCCTGAAGTTCGGGGTCAAGCTGCCCGATCGCCGCTTCTAAAATCTGATTTAGCTGCGATCGCTGATCCTGTCGAGTCTGATCCTCTTCATCAGCAATCAGATCAGCCAGCAGCGATTCTCTAGAACTTTCGGGCACATCGTCTAGCAGTTCGCCAGTGTCTTGACCTGCTTTAGGTGTGTTGATCGAGACAAGGTTGGGATTTAAGTACGATCGTGCTGCTTGAGCGCAGACATTCAGCCATTTTTCGAGGGTTTCAGGTTGGGCTGCGGGGGCAGAAGGCACTTGACGACGATCGGCGTTGTAGCGTTGCTCGATCACTGCCCAAGTTGCCTCATCGGGGCGAGGAAGTTTGCGCGTTGCAGTTTCTTGGGTGGGAACGTAGAGCGATTTAAAGCAATTCCAGGCGAGGATGTAGGTTGCGATCGTTTCCGCAGACAGTCCAGCATTTTGCAAAGACTCGATTAAGCGTTTTTGGCTGACTTTTCGGAGCAATGCCCAGTTTGTGCAGATATCAACTTCTTGGCGTTGACGCAGCGTATCTCGAATCGTGCTGGCAAAAATAGCGCTGGCATAATTTTGGAGACTGAATCCCTGCTGTGGATTGAATCCGCTTAAGATTTTTTGAACTTTGGAGATCGCCACCTGAAAGCAGTCGGGCAGCGTGTATTGCGTCAACGCAAAATTCGTCATCGTCTTCTGGGCTGACCAATAGCAGGTTTCTTGCAAATAGGCGATTAAGTGAGCAAAAGAGTTTGGGTCGTTTCCCTCGTCTTCTTGCCAGACTTTGTACCAATAAAGCGCCCAAAAATTGCCAGAGGTTTCAGAGTTATCGGACTGCTGTAAACATTGCTGCATACTGCGTCGGAGTCGAGCATCGATCGCCCAAACTGACACGCGATCGCCCTCAAATTGGAGGAACGTTGAGAAGATTTCTAAAAGGCTTTGACGAGAACGCATGGGATAAAGGTTGAAATTTTTTAAACAAGTGCATAAAGCGTCAGGGGTTGCCCTAGCAGTCAGTATTAACCCAAAGAAGGCGTTTCTATGAAATCTACATCGAAATCTACACCGACAAAATTTATTCTTTTAGCCGGGTCGATCGCCTCAATGCTGGTTTCGACCTCTGTTAGGGCACAAGACTTTGGCTTACCTCCAATACTTCTTCAACAAAGTGAATCATTTCGCAATTCGGACAGTCAAATTGTGATTCGCATTCGCAATTTTGCCGATCGAGATGCCGCCTGTGGAAGTGGGTTTAATGGCTCACGGTTGGGAATCTCGGATGGCTTTGATTTTCCGCATCCTGGGGGGCAGAGTGGGTACGAGTTTCCGCGATCGAGCCGTAACAATTTCGACTTTCCGCGTCCGGGTGGCTCATCGCTGAACTCTTTTCAGTTGCCCAACGGCTCGAAAAATCCTGACATTGTTGGCTGCATCGATACCCAACGGAATATTGTGTTTATTAACATTATTCGCCCTCAAGCTAAAGAGCAAAGTCAACCTACGCAGACCACTCCACCCGTCCGAGAGCAACCGCCTAGCCCATTAATTCCTCAGACACGATCGACTCCTCCGATCGATCAAACTCCGGTTTATAACCAAAATAATCCGGCAGGGTTCTATCCTGTGATTAGATAACTGCACAGCTTTTGAATCTGTTATGCAAATCACACAATTTCTCCACGCGGCGATTCTCGTTTCTGATTTAGAAAAAGCCGAACACTTCTACGGCACAATTTTAGGACTGGTAAAGCTTGATCGTGTCCTCAAATTTCCCGGAGCCTGGTATGAAGCGAATGGCGTTCAAATTCACTTAATCACCGATCTATCTGCCCGATCGGAGTTGCAAAACGTCGAGAAATGGGGACGCAATCGTCATCTAGCATTTTTGGTTGCGGATGTGAACGCGGCTAAAGATCAGCTTCTCAAATATGGATGTGAGTTTCAGATGAGTGCATCGGGACGATCGGCGCTTTTTGTACAAGATCCTGATGGCACCGTAATCGAGTTAGGATCGTGAGATCAAACGAACCAGAGAATGCAGCAATCAAACGACCAGATACATGAAAATTATTGCTTATCTCTACAGCGATCCGTTGCTAGAACCAACGCCCGATCGCGCTTTATGGGGATGGGAAGTTGATCAAGTTTATCAAGATATTGCCACCGAGAAAGCAACCCGTCCGCAGTTACAGCAACTCTTGATGGATTGTCAAACAGAACCCGCCGATTATTTGCTAGTGCGGCGATTGGAAGAGTTGGGCGACTCAGTGCCAGAAGTCAGCGATCGCCTCGCAGCGCTAGAGACGATCGGCGTTCGTTTAGTCACGATCGAGCAGGCTTCGTCTTCAGAGGGTGCGATCGTCGCTGATTCTGATTTGCGGGCTGACTTACTCAACTTGCTACAAGTAGTGCAGACTAATCAACGCAGTCGGCGCATTCGTCAAGGGCATGCCCGCAATCGGGTCAAAGCAATGCCACCACCCGGCAAAGCTCCCTACGGTTATCGACGCAGCAAAAACCGCTATGTGGTCGATCGGGCAACTGCCCCCGTGGTGAAAGAATTCTTTGAGCAATTTCTGCTATATGGCTCTTTGCGAGGTGCAGTGCGGCATCTAGAGAAAA
Source organism: Phormidesmis priestleyi ULC007 (assembly GCF_001895925.1). GTDB lineage: Bacteria > Cyanobacteriota > Cyanobacteriia > Leptolyngbyales > Leptolyngbyaceae > Phormidesmis_A > Phormidesmis_A priestleyi_A. Next base: position 24,815 of record NZ_MPPI01000007.1, read on the forward strand.
AATATGGCAAGAAGATTTCGGTTTCTACGGGGCAGCGCTGGCTCACTAATTCTGTTTATCGAGGCGATTTAGAATATCAAACCGGGGATGTGATCGCCGATGCTCATGCCGGGATTCTCTCTCGTGACGAAGCGGCTCAAATCGATCGCTTACTGCGGCGAAATCGTCGTCTGCCGTCTCGAACGGCTAGTGCCCCGCGATCGCTAGCGGGATTGGTGATCTGTGAAACCTGTCAGTCGCCGATGACCGTAACTCGTGTGGCATCTCGATCGACCCGCAAAGACACCAAAGAATATTTGTATTTGCGTCCCACTCGCTGCCCCAACAAACCCGCGTGTAAAGCGATCGCCTATGAGCAAATTTTGCAGACCACGATCGGGCGCATTTGTGATGATTTGCCTCGTGCCGTTGCAGAAGTCAATATGCCCGACATCAACCTGGTTAAGCAGGGAATTGGGAGCGCGATCGCTGCCAAGCAAACGATTTTGGCCCAGCTTCCTGGCTTGACTGAAAGTGGCATTCTCGACTCTGAAAGCGCAGAACTTCGCGCCTATAATCTCCGCACCGAGATTGCTCAACTACAAGGCAAACTCGCCCAATTGCCGCCTGTTAATTTAACGGCGATCGCTCAGGCGGTGTCCATTCCTCAATTTTGGCTCGATTTGTCTGAACCCGAACGCCGCTTTTACTTCCGCGAATTTATTCGGCAAATCGAACTCATTCGCGACAACACGAACTGGACACTCAAACTCGTCTTTATTTTCTAAAAATTGTGTTGAGATCTGTAGCAGATCAGCCACTGTCCATTCGGCTTTAGGTACTTTGGAGGAAAATACTAATGTGATATCACCTTCAACCCTACGCCAGGAGAATCGCTTTGCCCCGATTTCGCAAATCTGCTTCGCGATCGCCCAACCAGGCTCAACCCCCGCTAGAGTTTATCGCGCCAGATATTAACCTCAATGTAGTTAAGCTGGTGAAACTCGCGCTGCCGCTTTGGATGCGTCTCAAAACGCCTCTGACCCGCGTTGAAGCTAAGAATGTCGAGCAACTAATCGATCTCTATCAGCAATTTCAATCAGGCAAGGTGCGATTACTGTTCGCATTTCGTCATCCTAGCGTTCAAGATCCGATTTGCATGGGCTATTTGCTCCATTATTTGATGCCCAAACTGGCAAAACAACAAGGCATTCGGCTCAAGCCTCCCACCCACGCACATTTTATGTACGATCGCGGCATTCCGCTGTGGGCAGGGTCGCTGGCAGGTTGGCTTTATTCCAAACTGGGGGGCACTCCCATCCATCGCGGCAAACTCGATCGCGTCGGCTTGCGATCGGCTCGTGACCTATTCGCCAATGGTGCATTTCCGCTCTTGGCGGCTCCCGAAGGCGCAACCAACGGACACAACGAAACCATTAGCCCCTTAGAGCCAGGAATCGCACAAATCGGCTTTTGGTGTGTCGAAGATTTGATTAAAGCAGGACGATCGGAAAAAGTCTTAATTGTGCCGATCGGCATTCAATATCGCTACATCACACCTCCCTGGAAAGCCCTTGAGAAACTGCTAAGTGACCTAGAAGCTGATAGCGGAATCTTGAGAGAAGCCAACGATGAAAAAGAAGGACATCTTTATCGGCGTTTATATCAGTTAGCAGAGCATTTATTAACGGTGATGGAAGAGTTTTATACGCGCTTTTATCACCAAACCTTGCCGACCACCGCCGCTCAATCATCTGAGATTGAAGGCGTTTCTCCTGGCTCAAACGCAGAGTTTGCCGTCCGGTTAGAGGCGTTGCTGAATGTGGCGCTGCAAGTAGCAGAACAATATTTCAACATTCAGCCGAAAGGAAGCGTCATCGATCGCTGCCGCAAACTTGAACAAGCCGGGTGGGATTATGTCTTTCGCGACGACTTGCATCTAGAAACCCTATCACCGCTCGAACGCGGACTCGCCGATCGCATCGCCGAAGAAGCCAGTCTCCGCATCTGGCACATGCGCTTAGTCGAGAGCTTTGTCGCCGTCACTGGCAAATACGTCCTAGAAAAACCCACCGCCGAACGCTTTGCCGAAACGACCCTGCTGATGTGGGATGTGATCACCAAAATCAAAGGCGGCAATGCTTTCAAGCGTCCGATGTTAGGTCAGCAGTGTGGGCTGGTGACGATCGGACAACCGATCTCAGTCTCCGATCGTTGGGACACTTATCACAGCAATCGCCGCGCTGGTAAACAAGCCGTTTCTGATCTGACTCAAGACCTGCAAACTGCATTGGAGAGCTTGATTATATAGCCCTGGTCAGCATTAAGAACTATTTGGGAGAGCTACCTAAATCCCTCAAGATTGGGGCAGTTTAATCCGCGTTCCTAAGGAAACTGTCGAGTGAAATAAGCATAAGTGTTGGGGCGCAGTTCCCGAAAGGTGGCTGGATCGGTGACGAAGAGTGAGTAGGCTTCAGCAAAGTTTTCTTCCCAGCTTGTAGCGCCATAAGGGGTAATGCTGGTTGGCATCGATCGACCTCCCGCTTGTGCCCGATCTCTCTCAACCGCCTGACGATAGGCAGTGGCTTGCGCCCCGGCAACGATCGCAAAATTGCCGCTGGCATCTAGCTGATAAACCAATCCAGAGAGCGATCGAGCGCCCAAAAGCTGCTGGGCATTCCCCGAACTAGAGTAGCGGCTCCATGCCCGATTCAGAATGGCGTAGTCGAGTGCATGTCCAATCTCATGAAGGATGATGCGGGTAGAGTCAGGTGAGGTGCCAAAGCGGGAGAGAGAAGTGTTGAAAGCATTTGTGCGAATGGTAATCGTATTCGTGTTCGAGTCATAGTTTCCTGCTTCTGAACTGCCAGCCACCGTAGCCGCCCGATGGAATTCAACGTTTTCAATTTGCTGTAACGCCGAGCCAGATAACAAACCCAAAGCTTGATGCAGAAGCGTAAACTCTGTTTGCGACCAGCCAGAGCCTAACCGAAAATTGCGCCCACCGACTTGAAACGTGGTTCCTGCTGGCACGGGTTGCGGTGTAGGCGCTGCGGGAACAGTGGCAACGTTTTCGATCAGCAGATGTTCAACCGAGCTAGCGCCTGTGCCGACATCGTAGTAGCTAAATCGGTAGATGGCACGATCGCCCCCAAACGCAGTCAAATCCAGTTCCAGCGCTACGGTCGTATTGAGCGGCAGAATGATCGGAGACGTTTGACCCATCAACCAACCGCCCACGCTCCTTAGCCCCCGATGTAGGTCATAGCCCGTAACGCTTCCTGCCATCGGGATATTCGCTGAAAAGCTGACGGTAGCGCTGACGAGATAGGCGGCGGTTGCTCCACCTGCCAGCGCCGGATTTGTCGCAAACAGGCTAGTAAGCTGACTGGTCAAGACTGAAGGAACTGGGAGCGTGTTGGATTGCATCTCCCGCCGATCGACTGCTGGAATTGCTCCCAAACTGGTTGCTGGAGTTGTTGGCTTGCGCTGAACAGTTGTCTTGCCCTGAGTGCCCCCTGCCTGCTGCACCACATGAGTCAGTTCATGGGCGAGGAGTTGCCGACCGCTGACACTCTCTGGACTATATTCGCCCTGACGAAAAAAAACATTGGTTCCGGTTGTAAAGGCACGGGCATTTAGCGCTTGACTCAATCGATCGGCGGTCAAATCAGTGTGAACTCGTACTCCGCTGAAATTTACACCGAACGCGGATTCCATTTGAGTTCGCACAGGGTTTTGTAGCGGATATCCGTTGCCGCGAGACTGCTCGATCGCCGACTCAACACCCGGAGCAACTTCTGTTGCCGATGGAGCCGATCTCGATAACGCTAATACTCGCTGTACATAGTTGTTACCGTACTGCTGCTGTAATTGAAGGAGATGATTTTGCGCCACAGTTGACTGCATCGCCCCGTGAGCGGTAGCAGATAGGGCACGATCGACCCGACGCAGCGACAAGGAACTCTGAATCGGGGTTGCTTTTGCCGGGCGCAATCCGCTTTTTGAGGAGCGAGACTGGATTTTTGTCCTTTGTTCGCGCATCGCTCCCTCACTTTTGTCCAATTTTGAGTATGGTTTCCGTCACCAAACCGACTTCTGTTGGTGGGAACGGTTCAACTGCTAGCGTTACTACACAGCTAATTCCGGCTTTTAAGCGTCCGTCGAGTGCGCCCCAAAAATCCCAGACGTTGGGAGTGCGATCGGGTTGAGCGATCCAACTGCGGAGCGGCAGCGATTGGTTGACCATCTCGCCTTGCAGCACTTCTGGCGGTAGATTGGGGTAGCGCAGCAGCGTTTTTAGGAGACTGCCCAATAGTCGATGCTCGTCGGCGATGTCTTTAGTCCAAATAGTGATCAGGTAGGTGAAGTCAACGCGAGTCGGCGCAGGAGTTTCGGTGCCGATCGCGCCATTGCGAACGAGGGAAGACTCATTGCTTCGCAGCCCCAGATTTTCGCGAATGTCGTATAGAAAGAGATTGACCGTCGGCTTGGTCAGCTTGGTTTCCCAGTCGCTATTGGGCATTTCAAACTTGATGTCGATCGCTGCGTCGTCGATCGGCACTTTTTGCCGGAGCAATTCTCTCAGCGTGTCATCCAAGTGATGAATCATCGGCAACCTCCGGCAGTGACAGTTCGTCGGGCGTTAAGTTGTGCGGCCAGTTGGGATCGGCGAGTTTGGGATTGATCACGCCGTTGTCAAAATCGAGCCAGATGCGATCGTCATTTCGGCAGTCATAGGCGCGGCAAGGAATAGGACGCTGAGTATGAACACAACAGCCTAAACTCGTGCGATCGACCTGATGACAATAGCCATCTGCGCCTTTAGCAATCACGTAGGGTTTGTTTAGCTCCCATCGAATCACGCCTTCTTCAATGTCTTGTCGCGACAGGGGAAACACCATTTTACAGCAGGCAGCTTTGCACAGGTGGACTCGATTTTCGCAGTCAATTTTTGCAGTCTGGACAAACGTATATTTATCTTGATTGGGTTCTTGCAGGGCAACCCCCGGATCGTGTTGTTGATAACGCTGGAGTAGACGATCGACGAATTCTTGCTTGCGATCGTCGATTTGCTCAACCGTGATCACTCCCGTTTCGACTAGCAGATCAATCAGCGCATACACAAACGCCGCCGACTCTAGTGAACGACCCGCAGTTGCATTCACGCGAGTATGAAGATACGCCAGCCCGCGCGCAATGTCAGAAAATTGCACCAACTGCTGGCTCGAATCAGGTATGTCTGATGGGGATCGATCGTGGCTCATCGGCAAAGAAATGATGGCTACGTGAAACTGGGGCGACTGCTTAGACAAACACTTCTGGAGTTGTCTTTGAGTCTAATTCACGCTGCACACATTTCCACTTTTCCCTAGCTAATTCTTAACGTGTAGCAATCTTATTTCAGTTAAAAGTGGGACAGGCTTCTAGCTACGGGCAAGATGCCCATCCCACAATCTACTAGGACTTACGCATTGACCCGAAAATGCAGATGTGCATTAACGCAATTTCTGGGTTACGGCGTTTCTAAGAAACGGCTTTGAACCTGAGTTTTTGTTCAAAATCACTTGAAAGCCTGTAGGAACTGTAGTTTTAGAGACCAAATATCAAGAGTGCATATTACTGTTTTCTGTCAATGCGTAAGTCCTATCTACTTAGAATTGCTATAGTTGGGCGGCTTGTTTTACAAAAATTCTTCTTCACTTACTAACCGTCCCATCTTCTGCAATTCTCGTTTGGTTGCCTGCAACAGATGCGCCATGTTGATACTCTGCCCAGATTCAGCCGCCAGAAACGCAGCCGCTAGTGCAATGTTCGCAATGTTGCCGCCTGCTAACTTAAATTGTTGAGCAATGGCTTCAAAATCGAATGGCGCGATCGGCGTTTCTGAAGGAAAAACGCCTTTCCAAATGTTCAAGCGATGTTCCACATCGGGGAAGGGAAACTCAATAATAAATCGTAACCGTCGTGTAAACGCCTCATCTAAATTCTGAACCAGATTCGTCGTCAAAATCGTAATGCCTTCATACTCTTCCATTTTCTGCAACAAATAAGCGACTTCGATATTGGCGTAGCGATCGTGCGCGTCTTTAATCTCAGACCGTTTGCCAAAAAGCGAATCAGCTTCATCAAACAACAAAATCGCATTGGCACTTTCGGCAGCCGTGAAAATTTGATTGAGATTTTTCTCGGTTTCGCCAATATATTTACTCACCATTTGCGATAAATCAATTTGATAGAGATCAAGCCGTAGCTCGTTGGCAATAATTTCTGCCGCCATTGTTTTGCCAGTCCCCGGCGGCCCCGAAAATAGCGTGTTTAGCCCTTTACCGAGCGACAGTTTGCGATCGAAACCCCAGTCTCCATAAACAATGTGGCGATAGCGAATGTGGCTACAAATCTCTTTTAATCGCGCCAGTTGATCCGCCGGGAGCACAATATCTTTCCAGGTGTATCGCGGCGTAATTTTGCGCGTTAGCCCCTCCAACTTCTGGCTCGACTGAGCGCGGGCAGCCCTGAAAAGCTCCTCAATCGTCGGCGGCTGAACATCCCAGCCCTCTTGAGATTGCAGTGCTGCTTGCCAACGCGAGTGATGCTGCGCCATTAGTACCGCATCCGCAATTTGTTGGGGCGTTAACCGAAAACGATCGGCAAGTCCATCTAATTCCTGATCGACAATTTCCATGCCCAGCGCCGCAAGATTAGCACTCCAACAAGTTCGCCGTTGAGCAAAGCTGATCTTAGGAAAGCTAACAGGGATGAAGCGGGCTGTACAACCTGACAGCCGCTGAGATTGAGTACCTGCCAAAATCATCGGCAAAGCCTCGTCTGAAAACATCGAGAACGCTTGTTCGATCGCGCTTAATTGGGCGTTGTCCAATCCCTCTCGCTGGTCAAGATACAACACTGCATTTTGAAACCGAGCCTCCCGACCCAGCCGCCGCAACGTTTGCTCAAGATCAGGACTGGCAGCGATCGCCTGATCGACGATCAAAAGCGACGCATCCAGTTCATGGCAGATCGCTTCTGCCGTTTGGCGTTTCTCCAACGCGTCAACCCCTTGAAAATAAAGCTGTAAGGGTTGCACTGTGTGCGCGATCGAGCGCAGCGCCTGCTTGATCGGGGCGTTGAGCGGCAGATCCTCTAGCGAAATGGTGGGCTGAATCAGTTGGCATGGTGCAAGTCGAGAGTCTAAGCCCTGCTGCCCCATCAGAAACCGGATCACCTGCTCGTCCAGCTTGAGAAAATAAGACAGGAGCGGTGGCTGCGCCCGATTTGGGTCTACAATCAGATGCAGTAGCCCGTGTTGCATCAACGGGGCAGCAGGCGCAAATCGATCGCGCTGCTGCATTTTAGTTTCGGTGGTGGCACACAGCAAATTCAGAGCTAAATCGACGCTGGGATGTTTGCGGGTCACATCATCTTGAAGGTAAGAGTAGATCCGCTCATACCCCAAGTCAATCTCAGGCGCTAGCGAAATCAAAACAACGCTGAGGTCAAACTCAGAGAGTCCAAACGTGTGTTTCAACCAGTTGAATGGAGCAAGTTGACTAAGTTGTTCAGCGAGATCGGGTTCTGACTGGTGCGATCGCAGAGTAGGTTCTCCAACCTTCCGCGCTAACAGTCGATCGATCTCTTCTCGATTAATGTAAAGCCCGCGGTAAGGATCAGCCGCCGCTTCTGAACCATACAAAATCTCAGCCCTAGAGATGGCATCGGTCAGCAAGTGATCCAGTTGCTGCAACGCTCTTAGCATGTCCTTAAGTTGCGCTACTTGGACTAGCTTCTGTTTAGCCATCGCTTTACTAGCTACAAAGTCAGCCTAAATATAACGCCTAATGACAACTGCACTTATCGAATCGTAAATCAAAGGGGGATGAGCCGCTAAATTGTAAAGTTTTGCAAATGTAATGCAATTCAAGCTCAATTTTGTTAAATTGGATACAGAAATGAATCGTTCATCTCCTCCAGGAACCAAGTTTTTTGGCTTTTAGAGAGACGGAAGTAGGGACTCTCCCGAAGGAACGCGCCTCCTGTTCACTACACTTTTTCAAGAGGTAAGCGCCATGAAACGGTTTAACCAACCCAATCAACCCAACAAGTCTCAGATCATCGACGTGAGCGACGAAACCGTTGCTTTTATGTTGTCTAACGGTTTCTCCACAGATGGTAGCTGGTACAAGTGGTATAAGAATCGGCATCAGCAACCCAGAGTCACCGAGCAGTAGAGCCGCAGACCTCGGAGGTTTCAACCAAGCATCAAGCATTGTGACCGACAGAGGGGCTTAAACCTCCGAGGTTTTGAAAGGTTCACGGTTTAACTTTTTGAATTTGGCGATCGCACTTCACTCAGCGATCGCCATTTTTGTGAATAAATCTGCAAATAGTGAGTGAAACTGGCTCCTGAGATTCGTTACACTTAGTTACAGTCGTCGATCGCAGTATCTTAAGTCATCATGCCCGACACCATCACAAAGCTGGCCTATCAAACATTTCAGCAAAGCAAAAGTTATTTTGGGCTGGCGCATAAAGTGTTGAGTACGCAAGTGCTTAATCTCCTGGCTCCTCCGTCCGAGAAAAGAACAGTTTCACTTCCGCCTGAGTTGCTGCTTAAAATTCAGCAACGATTTAGTCAGATTCTGGAAGCTGACTGGCAAGACGCAGAAAAAGGCGTTTATCCAGAAAGTATGTTGTTTGATAACCCCTGGGAAGATTTCTTTCGGTTTTATCCGGCTGTCTGGCTCGATATGCCCCAGATTTGGGAGCGGGCAAACCAAAAGCGCTACCAGGAATTTTCATCTAATGTTGAGACGAGTGGCTACCCTAGCTACTATGTGCAAAACTTTCATCACCAGACTGATGGCTATCTCAGCGACATGTCGGCAAACCTCTATGATTTGCAGGTAGAGTTGCTGTTTAACGGTGCGGCAGATGCGATGCGTCGTCGGATCTTGGCTCCATTAAAGGAAGAGTTGCAGACGTTTAGCGCGATCGAGCCTCGTCAGATCAAGATTCTAGATCTTGCCAGCGGCACGGGTCGCACGTTGAGAATGCTGCGCGGGATGTTGCCTAAAGCATCTCTCTATGGAGTCGATCTTTCGCCTGCTTATCTGAGGAAGGCAAATCAAATGCTCTCTCAGATTCCGGGAGAGTTGCCTCAATTAATTCAAGCCAATGCTGAGGAATTGCCTTACTTAGAGAACTATTTTCATGCAGTAACCTGTGTGTTTTTGTTCCACGAGTTGCCGCCGCAAGCGCGTCAGAATGTGATTGATCAAGCCTTTAGAGTGGTTAAGCCCGGTGGCACCTTTGTGATCTGTGATTCAGTTCAAGTCAGCGATTCGCCAGAATTGGCTCCAGTGATGGCTGGCTTCTCAGATACTTTCCATGAGCCTTATTATCGTCACTACATGAATGATGACTTGATTGCTCGTCTTCATAGTGCTGGCTTCACAGATGTCTCGACGCAGGTGCACTTTATGAGTAAGTATCTCGTCGCTCATAAGCCTGCCGAAGGATCTCAAGATCAGTCTGCACAGAATTCTGAGCAGCAAGAGATTCCGCTAGGAGTCTAGATCTCTTCGATTAAGCCGTCAGAAACAGTTAGCAACCAATGATTGATTGCTAACTGATGCCTTGTACGTTGAACGGTTGAAGTTTATGCAACGCGATCAACAACAGAAATGAAATAATCTCGGATTCCTTTACAAATTGACCGAATGAACAAATGAGTTATTCAGGGGGCACACGTTTGTGAAGGTGAACTTTAAAACACTCGTCGATCGTAAAGTTCCGGACGAGTCAAAAAATTGTTGGATTTCCCACAAAAAAACCCTACTCCGATCGCGAAATAGGGTGAGTATACAAAGTGCAGTGATGGCGATTCTACCGATCGCTGTCACCGATCACACTTGAGAAACGGGTTGTCGTTTGGCTGCATTTAATTTCGCTTGCAGGTCTGCCCAGTGAACGCCTTCAAGATCGGGTAAAACCACATCTGCCGCTCCAACCCGCTTAACTGGGCCCAACCCGATCGTCAACATTTTTGCTGCGATCGCCGCTTCAATTCCGGCCGCCGCATCTTCGACGACCACACACTGATCGGGCTGCAATCCTAGCTGATTGGCGGCAAACAGGAAGAGATCGGGAGCAGGTTTCGGACGTTCTACGCTGTGACCATCGGCGATCGTATCCATTAAATCAGCGATGCCTAATTTCTCAATCACCGGACGGGCATTTTTGCTTGCCGAACCCAATGCGATTTTGATTCCGGCTTGCCGTAATTCGTTGAGCAACTCTCGCGCTCCGGGCAATAGATCGGTTGGGGCAATGTCTTGAATCGACTCGACATAATAGTGGTTTTTGCGATCCATCATCGCTTGCAGTTGGGCTTCTGAATAAGGTCTGTCACCGACGATTTTAAGCAGTGATTCTCGACGAGACACACCTCTCAACGCTTCGTTGGCTTGACGATCGAACGGTAGATTTTCTTCGTCTGCAAGTCGTTGCCACGCCCGATAGTGAAATTCTGCGGTGTCGGTGAGAACGCCATCTAAATCAAAAATAAATCCTTGAACGCCTGAAGAATTTTGAATTGCAGGAAGGGATGCGGAATCGGTTAAATCTGTCATTGCATTTGTTTCGCTGTTTGCGTTGTTGGCTTCGTTCTTCAAATCAAATTCGTGCCATTGGTCGCGCCAGTGTAGCTTAAATTTTAAGCGCGTCCAGTTTGGCGGAAGATGAGGATGGGCGATCGGTCCATTTTCGGTCAACTGCACGCCGCCAAATCCCCAAACAAGCACTTGCCAAATGCCTCCCGCAGATGCGCCATGAATGCCTTCTGCGGCGTTGCTTCTCGTGTCTTCGATATCTACTAAGACGGCTTGCCAGAAGCGATCGGATGCCTCTTGCACGTCGCCCAAATCGGAGGCCAAAATTGCATGAATCGCCGGCCCTAGCGACGAGCCGTAGGTAATATCGGTGCGCGGGGCATAATAGTCCCAATTGGCTTTGAGAATTTTAGGATCGTAGGGAAACTCTTGTGACTGACGCATTAGATAAATCAGCATCAGCACATCGGGCTGTTTGAGCACTTGCCGCTTATTGGCTCCATCAATGCCTAAAATGGTCTGCATGGATTTGGTACGCGGTTCATAGTCAGCTAAATTGATATCTTCGATCTTAAAGAAGTTCTCAAATTCCTCAATTAATCCTGTCGTCGAGTCGTAGGAAATGAAGAGATTATTGATGATATCTTGCCAGCGCGATCGTCGCTCAGACGTAAGTTGCAGGGTTTTCTGTAGCTCGATCGCTTTGTCCGGATAGTGATCGAATAACCAATCGAACACAAACATCGCTTTTTCGAGATGCCATTGTGCCATCCGATTGGTGAAAGCACTATTATGCACATCATGTTCGTGATATTCATCCGCGCCAATTACTTCGCGAATCTCATAGCGTTCCTGTTTGGTGTTCCATTCTACGCGACTGCGCCAAAACACTGCCGTGTCGAGAATTAACTCTGCCCCACAGTCTCGCATCCATTCATCGTCGCCCGTTGCCTTCCAGTAATACCAGGCACCATAGGCGATGTCAGCGCTAATGTGAATCTCGCGATCGCGACACCAAATCCGAATATCTTCGGCATAAGGATCGTTCGGCGATGCCCAGCGCGGCGTGACTTCATCGCCCGTATCGGCACTTTCCCAGGCAAACATTGCGCCCTTATAGCCGTAGTATGCTGCCTTACGCCTGGCTCCGGGAAGAGTGTGATAGCGATAGTTGAGAAGATTGCGCGCGATCGCGGGCTGCGTGTAAGTAAAGAACGGCAGAATGAAAATTTCGGTATCCCAAAAAACGTGCCCCCGATAGCCAAATCCTGCCAGCGTTTTAGCCGGAATGCTGACGCGATCGTCATGACGAGGAGCCGCAATCAAAAGCTGAAATAGGTTGTATCGAACGGCAAGTTGCGCTCTCACGTCGCCTTCAATCACAATATCGCTGGCTTCCCAGTTTTGATTCCAGGCTTGCTCGTGAGCGCTCAACAGCATGGAATAATCGGGCAGAGAGGCGAGCTTTTCTTGGGCGGCAGTGACAGGCGACTCGACTTCTCGCGAGGTAAACACGGTGAGCAGATTCTCGATCGTCACCGTCTGTCCCATCGTCGCCATAAAGGTTGCTGTCAATGTGGGATAGCCCGGAACGCTCGACACCTGCTGCGATGCCTCGACTCCTGACAGCGTGATGCCGGATGCCATTGATAGCTCAATCCGAGAGCTACGAGTTCGCACCTGTAGCCAAACCCCATGCTCGGTTTTGCCCTGATTCAGCCATTCCCAATGGTTAAACCCCTGATTTTCAGGATAGCCATTAATACTCGCTTGCACTTCGATAAAGCCGTCAAAATCGATCGGTGTGATTTGACAGCGCAGAGCTAACACGTGCTGATCTGCCAAACTCGCAAACCGTTCAAAATTTAACTCAACCGTTTTGCCTCCAGGACTGCGCCACCGCACCAATCGACTCAATAATCCTCGCCGCAGATCCAGCCGCCGCTCATAGCTCAACACCTCGCCCTGATCCATCCGAAAGCGATCGCCGTTGATAATCACCACGAGCGGCAACCAGTCGGGGCAATTGACCAACTCGGTATACATCACCGGAACGCTGTCATAAACGCCGTTGATCAAAGTGGATGGTGACGCACGCGGATAGCCCTCCTCAAAGGTGCCTCGCGTTCCTAAATAGCCATTGCCGATCGTAAAGACCGTTTCTCGGTGATGCAACTGATTGGGGTCAAAGTCCGGCTCGATTAGGAGCCAATCTTTATAGATGAAAGGCGAAGTAGGAACTGGGTTAGCCATCGTCACGACACTGGGTAGAGGAGGTGTATGGTAGAGATTAGCGCTGCATGTGCGCTTCTAAAATCAAGTCGGCTCTTGGCTTATAGAGTAGATAGAATAGCGCGTCTAGATATCGCAATAGGGCTTCTCGATCGTCGCGGGAGACATAGTTCCAAAAGCCATAAATTTTTGCCAACAAGAGAAGTTGCTGGGTGTGTAACTGCCAGTTATACTGCTCCTGCACTCGCTTAATGGCGAGATCGGAAATCGTTTGCCAGAGTTGCGGATCGGTCTCGCACTGGGTGACAAAATTCAAGATCTCTTGAGCCATTTCTTCTAAATTCGTTGGATTAATATGGAATCCGTTTTCTTTGTCATTAATGATTTCTAACGCCCCGCCAAACTGAGTCGCAAAGGTCGGCAACCCCGAAATCATTGCCTCTAAAATGGTGCGCCCAGAGGCTTCAAAGTGAGCAGGCTGGACATAAACTCCCTGATGATCGGCGATCGTGCGATAAATCTCGCCCAATTCTAAACTGGTCAGCCGCATCCCCGCCAACCGAACTCGATCGTGCAGGTGATATTCATCGAGAAGGGCATATAGCTTTTTAATTTCCTCGGCTTCTACAGAACTCCTCGCCTGATTAAAGTCGAGATTATTCGTGACGATGATCAAATTACAGTGAGTCTGAAGTTCTTGACTTTTGCCAAAACACTCTACCAACCCGGTCAGATTTTTGATCGGGGTCATGGGCGCGAGGGCTAAAATTGGGCGCTTGTCGCGATCGGCAAGTACCCCGAATGCCATTGCGTCTTGACGAACCAACAGCAAATCATCAATTCGGCTGTGCAAACCCGCATCGCGATCGCCTACTTGACTATAGGGAAAGAAAGACTTTTCGTTCACGCCGGGCGGCACTCGATTAAATTTGGGGCTAAACAAATCAACACCATCCACCACATGATAAAGCTGTGGCATCGTAAAGCACTTATAGGATTCATATTGCCCCATGGCGTTAGGAGTTCCCACAATCTCTTGATAAGAGGACGTGACAATAAAGTCTGCCGCATTCATGGTAATCAAATCTGCCGTGAATTGCGCGGAAAAATGATACTGCTCTTCGAGATCTTGCCAATAGAGATTACTGAATAGCCGCTTTGGTTTTTCGAGAGAATGAGCAATGGTGCAGTAAATTGATTTGAGACGACGAGATAATAGAAATGCAACTAAATTTCCATCGCTATAGTTACCAATAATCAAATTGGGACTGCTGCCGAGTTGTTTCAGAATCTCGGCTTCGGCATCGATCGCAAAACTTTCTAAATATCCCCAAATCTCATATTTAGACATCCAGTTTTGAGTCACTTTGGGGTTAAATTCTCGAAACGGCACTCGCAGAATCCAGGCGTTTTCGGTGTCATCTACTTTTTCGAGCCGCACCCCGCACTGAGTGCCCTCACAGTTAGGAATCAGACGAGTTAAAATTACCACTTGCGGCTGAATATTCAGCAAGTCTAACCCTGCAAGGTGAATGTCTTCTCGCAGTTTTTTCTCTAAGCTTCGAGCTTGATCTAAAACGTAGGCCACCTGTCCTGTCGTCTCTGGTCGCCCTAACACGCTTTCTTGCCCAATCCATCCATGAATCGAGACGAGCACCACCCGAAATGTTGCCGGAATGCGGCTGACAAATGCTTCTAAAATGGCAGGCTCAGGATTGGTGATGAGACGATCGAGCAGTTCCAATGTGTCAGAGACGCGCCCCGCTGTATTGCCCCACCCTGGCTCAAATCCCAATTCTTGCAGGTGTTCATGCACGTCGCGATAAGGCTCGTCTTCTGAGCGCAATCGCAAAAAGCGCAGCGCCTGTTTGACCTGTTCCGCCATTTCTTGACCTGAACGAATGCGATCGTTAATCAATAACTTGATCGTGTCGTAATGGCTCCGATTCAACACGTTAAACAACGCCTCTAGCCAATAAGACGAGTCGTTGAGCAATTCGTCGCACAAATAGCGATTGAGAAAGGCCAACCCTTGCCCAATATTTCTAGGGTCGCGAATCGTCGGGGAATCTTTATAAAATGGGCGCAGGTCAAGTTCTAAGATGCGAGGTTGAGCGCGATCAACAAAGCGATCGCGCACTTCTAACAGCGCTTCGGGGGTCATCTTCTCAAACTTCCTAAAATCAGCGCTTAACCGCCAAATCTCCTGACTGCCGATCCAGGGTCGCAGCACAAACCAGGTTTCCCTGTCTTGGAGAATGATCTCGTGCGTGTGGTGCAGAAATTCTCCGATCGAGGAGGCGTGAAAAAAGTAGGCAGGTTTTTGAGATTGGTGACAATAATCTGCGAAGGTTTGCAGAATCTCAGTTCTCAGGAAGTAGCGCTTTTCTGAAGTGGAGAGCGCCTCAATCACTTGATGGAGATCCTTTTTTTCGTCGCTGTCAAGCACAGCGTGAACCAGTTCATGCATGGAAACAAAGGTGTAAAGTATCGGGCGTAGAAACTCAGTAGAAATCTACCTTTAGAATAAGTTGGAACCCCAATTTCACCCTCTATCGATAGATGCAACTTTTATGCCTATGGAACAAAAAAGCACACGTTTGATCCGCTTCCATCAGGGATACATCTCATCTCCGAGAAAGAGGGTGAGCGGATTGCTGAATGGAAGGGTGTGACAATAGTTGAGACTAGCAAAGAGAGGCGGGCAAAGGAGTCTGTGCCCACTCTTGAGGAGGCTTGTTTAATTCCTGGTGGACTCGATCGTAGCGAGCCGCGACAACCGACCCAGGATTTTGAATAGACTCCCAGAACCTAATCTCTGAAATTTATCGCTCCTGATCAATCACTGGATGACCTTGCGTATCTACATCTAACTCCTCGCGTCGCAGCGTTTCTTCTGCCATCACGGTGTCTTGATCGACGACCTTCGTCACGCGAACTTCCTCCCGCACAAACGCTTCTTTGTGAACATCTGGGGTTTCCTCATAAACCTCCATCCGAGCCACTTCCCCCTCCTGAAAGACAGTTGCCCCAAGCGGGATAGTTGTTTCGCTCACCGGAGCCACCCGCTCGATTACAACTCGCTCTTTCTCAACCGGAACCGAAACCCTCGCCGTTTCTGTTTCAACGTGTTTCCCGATCGCCACTTCTCCCGTTTTTTGCCGTTGTTTGTTCGCAATCAGCCGCTCTTCATAGAGCTTTAAAGATTGGTGCTGAGTGTCATTCACCGCATACAGATCGGGGTCTTGCTCATAGTGATGCACACTCGGAGTCACCGCTTTCTGGGTCGTCTTTGCCACAGGACGGTAGACATCTCGCACCTGTTCTTCATAGTGATGGTCGATCCATTCTAAATTGTTGAGTTCGGGTAAATGTTCAATTTGCTCTCTGCTCAAACCATCTACATAGACGCGATCGTCAGTGTAATTAATATGAGCTAACCCGATCGGCAGCAACACTTTTTTGTTAGAGCCAGACAACCCCAAATCGACGACTAGATATCGAAACCGCCCTGCTTGATCGTCTACTAGAATATCTGCGATCGTGCCAACCTTGTTGCCAGTCTGTGTGCAAGCTTCAAACCCTTTGATTTCAGATTTGCTGTCAGAATGTCCTTCTCGATAGGTCGGATAAAAATCTTCTAATGTAATCAACGGCATTAGATTGTTCTCCATCTTTCTAGACTATTGCCTTGATGGTAGAGACAAAGCATTATTTCTTCATTCGCCAAAAGACTGAAAGACGCTCAATCTAAAGGCGCTCAATCTAAAGCAGGACTTACGCATTTCCAAAACCTCGGAGGTTTGCGTAGCAGATTGCAGTCCGCAATGAAAATCAGAGCACTGCGAACTGCGAATCATCAATTAGTGAGCCGCCCGATCGGTCAACTTGGTTAACACTTGGTTCGATCGCTCGACAAACGCTTTCATGCCATCAGCGTCAAAGCCTTTTTGTGCCATCAGCGCCAAATCATAAACATGATGACAAATCATGTCAGCGAGTTCTGCTGAAGGCGATTGACCTTTAGTGACGATCGCGCCCTGACTGAGGTTAATCAAGTTTTGAATCATCGGATGAGTCGTGTTGACTAACAAAATATGTTCTTCAGGGAATTGAATATTCTGCTGCTGCAACAACGCATTCATCTCTTGCATCCGGCGCAGTTGCTCTGGCAAAAGAACCATCGCGGGAGGCATGTTAGCAGGATCGTCTCCTTTTAGTGCCTCGGTGCGAATGATCAGCTTCGGCTTGTTGAGCGCTTTTTGGAACAGTTCTTTGACTTGTTCACTGCGAGTCTGATTGGTTTTAGGATCGACGATTTCAGCCTGTTCTTTGTCAATCAGCGTGTCATCTAACTCAGCATCTACTCGTGAAAACTGCACCTGCGAATATTCTCGCTCTAAGAAGCTAACAAAGTGGCTGTCAATGAACGAATCCATAAACAGGACTTCTAAGCCCTGACTGGTGTGAAGCTGCACATAAGTTGCCTGAGTGACTTCATCGGTGCAATAGAAGATCCGATTTTCGTGACGTTCTTTGTTGCGTTCTAGATATTCTTTTAGCGTCGTGTAAGATTTGCCATCAACCGTGTTGCTGACTGCGTTAGAAGTGTCTTCCCAAGCGTCTCCATCTGCGGTTTGCACTTCTACTTTCGGGATGTCATCGCTCAGATTAGATGTTGTGCGATAGATCAGGATATCTTCGACTTGCTTTTTGAATTTGTCATCGTTAATCGAGCCAAATTTAACAAAGGTGCCCAGATCTTGCCACGATCGGATATATTGCGCTCGATCGTCGCGATACAATTCTTTTAAGCGATCGCCGACTTTCTTAGCAATGTAGTCTGCGATCCGGCGCACCGTGCGATCGTTCTGCAAAAAACTCCGCGACACATTCAGCGGAATGTCGGCGCTATCGACCACACCCCGCAGCGGCAGCAGAAACTTGGGAATCACTTCCTCACAGTTTTCGCTGACAAACACCTGATTGCAAAATAGTTTGATCTGTCCTTTAGAGACATCAACATCGGGCTTCAGCTTCGGGAAGTAGAGAATGCCCTGGACGACAAAAGGATGGTCTGTGTTCAGATGCACCCACAGCAACGGCTCTTCTTGAAACGGATAGAGGTAGCGATAAAACTCTAAATAGTCTTCTTGGCTGAGGCTTTTGGGCGACTCTTTCCAAGGCGCTTTTTGGCGGTTGATTTGTTCGGGCGCTTTGGCTTCTTCGCCTTCTTTGGGTGGCTCGATCACCTCTAACTTGATTGGGATGGGCAGAAAGTCGCAGTAGGTTTTGATCAGTTGCCGAATTCGATAGGGTTCTGCATACTCGTGTTCTTCGTCTTGCAGTGCGAGGGTAACGGTAGTGCCGCGAGTTGAGCGATCGCCCTCTGACAATTTAAACTCAGTCGAGCCATCACAAGACCAGTTCACTGCCTGCGAGTCGGCTTTGTAAGACAGAGTATCGATCGTGACTTGTTTTGCAACCATAAAGGACGAGTAGAAACCGAGTCCGAAGTGCCCAATGATTTGCTGATCGGCACTGGCTTTATATTTCTCAACGAATTCTTCAGCGCTAGAGAACGCCACCTGGTTGATATATTTCTTCACCTCATCGGCAGTCATGCCAATGCCGTTGTCAGAGACGGCAAGCGTTTTGTTTTCGGGATCGATCGTGATCACGATTTCTGGATCGCCGATCTCACCCGAAAACTCATCCGAGTTAGACACCATTTTGAGTTTCTGAATGGCATCTACGGCGTTAGACACCAGCTCTCTCAAGAAAATCTCGTGGTCGGAGTAGAGCCACTTCTTGATAATCGGAAAAATATTCTCAGTATGAATACTGATGTTTCCCTGTTCCAAAATCGTTGTCATAGTCTAGTCCTGGTTACTTAAAAGCCCTCAGCCCTATTTTGGGTGAGGATGACACAATCGCTTTCATTGTAATCAGTAGCCGTTGCCGATGACTAACGATCGGGTTAAAAGCCTGCCGTGTGCTGTTACCAAAAAGAGTCAGAAAAGCAAAGCTGCTGGTTCCTGACTCTCCACCATAAATTACAAAATGAGAACGGTTTCTTTGATGACGGTGACTTCTATCTCATCTGTCTGCAAATGTCTTGTTTTTGAGCGTAGTGGCAATCAAAGTAATCTAATGCCTGACGAGCAGATTCAAAACTGGATGATCTATAGGGCGAACCGTTGGGATAGTTTTGTGAATCCCAAACTTTTAATGTATACGCTGTGTTGTTGTTGTTTGCCCATACTTCGTATTCATAGCGATACGATTGGCTTGTGTTTTTATCGTAGTAGCCACCGCTACCACTGTTAGCCATAAAGTCTGCGAGTGCTGTGCGAGGAAAAGCTAGCAGAGACGCTAAAGTTAACAATGTCAATAGAGTAGTTTTCACACCGATCATCTTCACCTGTTTATAAATCTGACTTACTCCTCAGGTATATGACTTTTCTGTTCTTTATCGATAAGTATTTATACGTGATTTTGCGTAAAAACCTCAATCAATACAGTAAGGATATATTGGGGAGAGTTTCCTTAAAGATTGTGTCTTTTCTCTACAAAAAAGCGTCTTGTCCCCATCCTAACCAGCGTTGCTTACAAGTAAACCAGATTTATGCAAATCACGATTTCTACTGTTTGAGAGATGCTCACCCCTCGTTTTTGTTCTAGAACTAAAGAATCTTGTTGACTAATTTATCACCTTGTTTCTTATGAACCAGGCATATCTTTGGTTGGGTGTTTTAGGAACTATTGTTGGCTACTGGGTTTTAGTTAATTTTCTTTTCTAGTCACGCAGGATTGGAGTATGTGGCTTGAATCAAATCAGCGATCGCTTGAGGGGCTTCGATCGGCAGCAAATGTCCTACATTGGGGACAACTACTAATTGGGCATTGGCGGTTCCTGCGGAGTTGCGCTCTGTAAGCGGTGCCACAACTTCTTGCTGAAGCAACGCTTGAGGAATCACAGCATCTTCAGCCCCCACGATCACGAGAACGGGAACCGTAATAGTGGTTATTGCCGCTGAAATGTCTTGTCGGCTGCCACATTCTAACCAGGCTTGCCACGCCTCTTGAGAACTGCGGAGATTGTCTTGAACGACTCGCTCGAAGGCATCCTCACTTAGGCCTTGAGCCGTAATCTTGTGAGCGGTTTCTTCGGCTGCCGATCGGTTTCCGTGAGTTTGCAGCAGACGCGATCGTTCTGACGCGGCGATCGGCTCTGGTGTTGGGGGTGAAGGAGCCAGCAAAATCAGTGATTGTAACCCCGGCGGTTGAGTGGCCGCCAATGCAAGCGCAACTTTGCCGCCCATTGAGTGACCAACGAGAATGTAATGCTGGAGATCAAGCTGACGAATCATTTCTGCAATGATAGCTGCAACGGCCTCTACAGTGCGTTCAACGATCGGTTCTGACTCGCCAAAGCCAGGCAGATCAGGCGCGATGCAGTGAGCCGTTTCTTGAAGTTGAGTGATCACCTCAGACCACGAGGCTGATGATCCTCCAAAGTAGTGAAGAAATATGAGCGATGGAGTTCCTTTTCCTCGTTCGATAATATTGAGCTGATCACAGATCATTCGTTGCATACTCACCCCTTTGACGTTGAAACGAGCAAACTGGCCGATCGGTTTATTTTTCAAAGTGACATAGCGTAACAGATTTGGCAACGGCAGTTAGAAGCCCCGATCGCTTGATTTAAGTTAGAACCATCATTCAAATGTTTCTAAACCGTTCAAGTTATGACTCGCACTCAACAAACCCTACTAAAGTCTCCTCGGCAAATGGCAGTCCTTGCGCTAACCGGGTTGATGCTCATGACCAGCACTGGAGTCTCAAACCAATCTGCAATGGCTTCGCACGTCTCTAAGCAGTCCTCTAATCTGGTCGCTGCTGAATCATCGGTGCAGTTGCCGCGATCGGTCGAACAAGCCGTTCGCCAAGATCTCTCCCAGCGGCTCAACATCCCACCACAGGACATCACGCCACAGGACATCACGATTGTTAGCTTTACGCCGCAAACCTGGTCAGACGGCTGTTTGGGTTTGGGAGGTGCTGCCGAAAGTTGCTTGCAGGCTCAAGTCGAGGGCTGGCGCGTCGAAGCCAGTGCCAATCAGCAGACTTGGATCTATCGCACCGATAAAACTGCTAACGTGATTCGGCTAGAGCCTCAGTCAACGGCTAGATTGCCCCCGATCGTCAGCCAACGGTTGCTCCGCCAGGTGGCAAAAGATGTGCGCGTTCCAGTAGCTCGATTGCGAATTGCCGAGGTGAAATCTGCAATTTGGGATGGCTGTCTAGGCATCTTTACGCCGGGGCGAGGCTGCACTAAAATTGCTCTGCAAGGGTGGCAGGTGATTGTCGCGGGCAACAAGCGCAGTTGGGTTTATCACCTCGATCAAGACGGAAATCGAATGGCTCAAAATCCTACCGCAAGTGGCAGTCGAGGCGGTTTGGTGCCTGCGTTTATTTTAGAGGAAAATAAGCCTCCGATCGAGCCGAGTGTGATTTTTCGATCGATCGTTAGCGGCGATTTCACTGGCAAAGTCACACAGATTACGCTAACGACAGATGGTGCCATTACCCAGTCGATTATGGCTCCTAATATTCGCTCTCGCCCAGTGGTGATCAAGCGATTGTCTCAGCAACAGATTGAGCAGTTTCAGCAGGTGCTACAAGCGCAGCGATTTCTCAATCTTAATGGTCTAAACTATCTCACTGAGGCAGTGTTAGCTGATTATCCCACGACCACACTGCAAAGCGCGGGGAGCCTGACTCAGTATGTTGATTTAGAGACAACCCATCTTCCTAAAGCGATGCAGCAGGTGATTCAGGCATGGACAAAACTGGATACTTCAAAAAATTAAATCAGTGCTGCCTCAAGTGAGAGAAACAATCGGGTGATGGCGACTAGGTTTCAACACACCAAAGATGCTTCATTTTGCAACTCGACTCGCATTGAGGACGGCAAGCAGCGCAACCCCCACATCCGCAAGCACTTCTTCCCACAGCGTTGTAAGCCCGAATGCACCCAGCAAGATGAAAAACGCCTTGATCGCCATTGCCATGACAATGTTTTGAATCACAATTCTGTGGGTCTTTCTGCCCATTAGAATCGCCTCGGCAATTTTGGATGGAGCATCGGTCATGATCACGACTGCCAGTGTGTCTAAGGATCGTGGATTAAATAACCTGTAAAAGTCCTCTGATTTGTCATCGCCGAGACTTTTGCCCCCTAAATCCCCCACGAGTGAGGGACTTTGAAACCAGAGTCTTAGCTCAAAGTCCCCCAGAATGAGGGATTTAGGGGGCTGAAGCGACCCAAACGCAGCGACAAAGATTGGTGTACACCGTAGCTCCTTAGGGAGATGGCGAGAAGTTACACCTTAATAAATCCACGTTCCTAAGTAGGTTGAGCCTTTAACTAAAATGCCGCGTTTAGCCGCACCGCCAACACCACCAAAATAGCCAAGCGGAATACTAATCACTAACCCACAAGGACAAGAAATGACAAGTAGAACTAAAGCGTTATAAACCCAATGAAAGCGATCGGCATCGATCGGATTAGTCATCAACAAGGGCGGAATGATTGCCACTGCTAATGAAAGAAAGACCACGATCGGAGTATAAACTTTGGCGAATTTGCGGATAAATTTCTCAGTTTCGGCTTTCTTGCTGCTGGCGTTTTCGACCAGTTCTAAAATCCGAGCGATCGACGACTCGCCAAACAATTTGGTCGTTTTGATTGTGAGAACACCGAATTGATTCATCATAGTACCGCATTATCTTAATATCTGAATAGATGTTCAGACGTTTTTAAATATATGTAGAGCATTGGCAAGCGAGTCAAGATTTTGTCAATGCTTGTGGTGCTAATTTCTAGAGGTTCGATCTAAGGTCTGGTCATCCCAGGATAACGGATCTTCTAATGGCTCTAAGTGCGTGAGAACATGAGTTCCGGGAAGGGTTTGCGCGATCGCCAGCTCAACTTCTTCACACAAATCATGACCTCGCTGAATTGTCCATTCTCCGGGCACTAAGACGTGAAAGGAGATGAAGCGACGCGATCCGGCAACTCGTGTTAACAGCGCATGAAACTGAATTCCCTTTTCTTGGTAGGGCATGAGGAGATCCATGATTACTCGTTGTTCATCGGCAGGTAGCGATCGATCCAGCAAGCCCGAACCCGTTTCGCGAAGGAGCCGAAATCCTGCCCAAATAATATTTGCTGCAACAACTAACGCAATGATCGGATCAAGAACCAGCCAACCCGTTAACTCCACAACCAAGATTCCAATCACCACCCCTGCTGAAGTCCAGACATCGGTTAACAAATGATGGGCATCGGCACGTAAAGTAATCGATCGTAACCGTTTCCCCGCTCGTAGCAAGATAACAGCAACGCCGCCGTTGAGCGCAGTCGCCGCTAGTGATAGTGCAAGTCCTAACCCGACTTGCTCGATCGGCTGTGGGTCAAACAGTCTTCCCCATGCAGCAATGGCAATGCCAACAGCAGCCACCATAATTAAGGCACTTTCCAACCCGCTCGAAAAATATTCAGCTTTAGAATGCCCAAAGGCGTGTTCGGCATCGGGCGGTTTAGCGGCAAAGGAGAGGGCCCAAAACGCGACAAGTGCTGCAATTAAGTTGATTCCCGATTCAAGTGCGTCTGATAACAAGCCGACCGATCCGGTTAGGAAGTAAGCCGATGTTTTTAGGGCGATCGTGACAATCGCGGCGACGATCGACAGAACAATATAAGAACGGGCAGATTTTGTACTCATTCCCGTAGCCTACTGTGAGATTTGCCAACAAAAATCAAACTTCTGGTTCATTCACAAATCTTTAGTTCATCTATCTCAGGTAGCATTCTAGGTTGAGTAAATCATCAACTTAGCAAATTCTAGAGCTGATCGTTTTCGTCGATTTTTTACAAACCTCTTCGTTTTTTACGAATCCAACTTAGATTCGTCCGCGTATATACCTGCGTATGTCTTCTTAGAACAGCGACCTTTTTTCTGAGAATGTTTTCAGAATGCTGTTTCCGAGTTCACATCAAAGATGAAGAGTGTTAAAGAGGGTAACTATGAGAATTAGTGTTCGGGGTATCGTTTATACCCTGATTAATCAGAGCGGCTCTTTCCTAGAGAACTGCGCCCGCGATCGTGTGGTTGCCTTTATTAGGCAGACCCTTGAGCAACTGACTAAACGCTGGGTTCGCATCACTGGAATCGGTGCGATCGTGTTGTTGACGATGTTTTTTAACTCAGCCCTTCCTGCTAGGGCTTCGGATCACCAAGATACGACCTTTTTAGCTAACAAGCTGACCGCCGCCGATCTCACCGATCTGTATGTGTTTGAGAGTCCTAGCGATCCCAACAAAGTTGTCTTAGCAATGGACTTTGACCCCTTGATCACGCGGGGTGAGGTCAGACCATTTGACCCTGCTGTTCTCTATCAATTTAAGATTGATAATACGGGTGACAATGTTGAAGATTTAGTGCTGCAATTTCGGGTGAATGGCAGAGGACGCAAGCAATCTGTGTCGGTGTTTGGCCCCGGTCGCCCTCGCAAAGTTGGAACTGAGTCAACGCTGGTAGGCGCAACGGGTGTCGGTGCTTTGAATCAGGCGTTTTCGACCCGCAAGGGGTTGAAAGTTTTTGTTGGAACGCGCAAAGATCCCTTCTTCTTTGATCTAGAGCAGTTCTTTAAGATTTTGCCCGATCGTAACTATCAACTTCAACCCAACCCTGGCCCACCGCTTACAGTCGTCTCGTTTCGACCGCCGGGTCAAGCCCAAGATACGCTTGCTCCGTTTAATGTTCACTCGATCGTGGTCGAGCTACCCAGACATCTTCTAGGAAAAGGGAAAATTGGGGCGTGGATGACCACCAGCGTTCAGACTCCTAAACTCAGAAGCGGCAACTATGCCCAGATTGAGCGGTTAGCAGTTCCAGCGCTGAATGAACTGTTTATGGACTTTAAAGCGCATAACAACAGTAACCTTAAGACCCCGACTGGCGATGCTGGCAATCAATCTAGTTTTATTCGCACGTTTGTGAAAACGATCGGACGACCCCAAGGCATTGCAGATGCAGTTATTTCTGTCGCGATTCCTGATGTTATCAAAGCCGACTTGTCTAAACCAACCGGGAGCTATTTTGGCACTCAGTTAGGTCAAAACTTTGGCGGCAGACGACCCAAAGACGACGTGATTGATGTGACGGCATCAGTTGTTTTTGGTGACGCAGTGACTGGAATTAAAGACGGTGCCATTCCTGCCTTGACCAGTGACAACGTGGGTGCCAATGATGCCAACTTTCTGCCCAAATTTCCTTATTTAGGCAACCCCCTTTAGAGGAACGATCGCGCTAGGGGCACGGCATGTCGTGCCCTCATGTGAATTTGTTACATTCACAAATCAAATTGGTATTATGACTCGACGATCGCTAGGGCTATTTTGGGGACTAGTTAGCTTAATTGTGTTGTTATTAGGACAGCCATCTACACTCTCGTTAAATATGGGTGGAGAGCCATTTTCTGTCCGTCAGCCGCAGGTTGAAAAGACCTCAGATCTGGTTTTTCCCGATTATCTAGAGCGCGATCGGATCATCAACAACTACGAGCAGCAGGTGCGCCAATCTCCTGATTCCTTTCTGCTTTTGCGATTGCTGACTGATCAATATCTCAAGCGCTTTCGAGAACGGGCAGATGTAGAAGACTTGCTCCGTGCCGAACAAGCAGCCCGACGATCGTTGGCAATTCAACCCCGTCAAAATGGAGTGGCTTCGATGCTTCTCGCTTCAACGTTGCTCTCTCAGCATCGGTTTCAAGAAGCTTTGCAAGTCGTCACCGAGGCTCAAAAATCGGCGTTAGGAGATGTCAGTTTAGCCGCTCTCAAAGCCTCGATTCAGATGGAGTTGGGCGACTATGAATCTGCCCGTCAATTCTTGCAAATGACTGATGAATCAGATGAAAACTCAGGTCACAGTGCGGTACTTGCCCGATATTTAGAGTTAACCGGACACTTATCATCGGCGCGGCAACTGATGGACTCAGCCATGCAGCAAATGGACGGGTTCTACACAAACCCAGCCGAGACTCGTGCTTGGTTTCATGTTCGGGCTGGAGATTTGGCATTTGTAGCTGGCGATTTCACCCAGTCTGAGCAGCGATATCGAGAAGCGATCGCTCTCTTTCCTGACGATGTGGCTGCGTTTACAGGGCTGGCTCGACTCTATGCTGCACAGCATCGCTGGCAACCAGCGCTAGAGTCCGCTAATCAGGGGATCGATCGGGTGCCCATCGTCGAAACGTTGGCATATAAGGCAGACGCTCAACAAGCGCTTGGAGACTGGCAGGGAGCCGCCGCCACCGCAGAACTGATCGAAGTGGTGGCACGTCTGAGTCAGGTTAAAGGCATCTACGATCGTGCCTTAGCCGTCTACTATCTCGACCACCGTATCCACTTACCCGAAGCGTTAGAGATTGCTCAACGAGAAGTTGCCCTTCGAGATGATATCTATGCCGAAGATACCTTAGCTTGGGCAGCCGCCGCAAATGGGCAATGGCAAGCCGCACAACGAGCAATTCAGCAAGCGACGCGCTATGGCACCGAGGACGCGCTGCTGCGGTTTCATCACGGCATAATTGCACTGCACTGCGGCGATCGCGAGACTGCCATTCAACAACTGAGCGAGGCGCTGCGTCTCAATCCTCAATTTCATCACAAATATGCGGCTGAGGCGCGTCAAGCTTTAGCCAACCTATCACCCTCTGAAGTGGAGTAACAATGCAACGACGTTTTTATGGATTTAACAGCCCGTCTGACATTGCAGTGATCTTTGGCGAAATTCAAACGATCGAGGATCTGTGGCAACTAGAGTTTGACCTCAAGGTGGCAGGGACAAATCTCACTTATCTAATTCAGAGTGCGCCTGGGGTGTTTGTGATGGATTGTATTGCAGGTACTCAAATAGAGCGCTATGTGTTTATGACCTCGGAGGCAAACGAACAATATGGGGGACTGACTGAGGCAGAGCTGGCTAAGGTAAAAGGCTTCGAAGTGCTGTCAGCCTCAGAGCCTGAGTTGCTGTTTAAGGAACCGAAGCGTACTCACTTATCTCTTCTCAACTAATCAGATTGTTATGAAAACTTTGCTAAAGTGCCTAACTGCGATCGCTCTCGTCTTTCTCTGGATGCCTTTTGCAGAGGCACATCCGCTCGGCAATTTCACCATCAATCACTATGCAGGGCTGCAAATTTCGCGAGATAGAGTAGGGATCGACTATGTTCTAGACATGGCTGAGATTCCAGCTTTTCAGGAGATTCGTCAGCTCGATCGCGATCGCAACCACAAAGCAGATGCGATAGAAACTGTTGATTATCCGGCTGATAAATGCCGTGAGATTCATTCTGATCTAAATCTGCGATTCAACAAAAAGCCGCTAGCACTCTCTCTAAATCGCTCAAGTGTCGAATTTCCTCCTGGAGTGGGCGGGTTGGAGACTCTACGGCTGACTTGTGGGTTTGAAGGGGCGATTAGCGCAAAGCGCAACTCCGCAGGAACCGCGCCGGGAAAACTGCTTAACAACGCATCACCGAGTACGATCGAGTTTGAAGACACTTCCTACCCGCAGCGTCTGGGCTGGCGTGAAATCACGGTGTCGTCTAACGTTCCGGTTGGGGGCAACTTCATTGCTTCTAGCCTGACAAAACGCCTGACAGACTATCCATCTGATCTGTTGAGTAGCCCGCTCAATCAGCGCCAGATTTCTTTGACAATTAATCCGGTTTTGCCCAGTCATCAATCCATCGCGCGATCGCCTACACAGCTTTCTAGTCCAACAAGTCAGGTATTGAGCGGCAGAAGTAATGATGCCTTCACTCGCCTGATCACTTTAGAAGAACACAGCCTTCCTGCAACGTTGCTTGCTCTAGCGATCGCGTTTGTGTGGGGTGGCTTACACGCGCTGTCTCCAGGTCATGGCAAAACGATCGTGGGTGCCTATTTGGTAGGTTCTCGCAGCAAAGTTCATCACGCCCTTTTTCTAGGACTCACCGTAACGCTGACTCATACCATTGGTATCTTTGCGTTGGGGCTAGTGACGCTTGGCACCTCTCAGTTTGTCCTAACTGAGGAATTATATCCTTGGCTAAACGTAATTTCTGGTGTGCTAGTCACAGGAATTGGACTGAATTTGTTGATTCGTCGATCGCGCATTTCTCAACTCTTCCAAAAATCGATGTCCGAACCGAAACACGATCATGGTCACGAACATTACCACAATCATGATCACACTCATAGTCACGATCATCATCACAATCACAATCACGGACATTCTCATCTGCCGCCCGGTGCTGATGGTTCTCCGATCACCTGGTCGAGCATTTTAGCACTCGGAATCTCAGGTGGGTTGTTGCCGTGCCCTTCGGCATTAGTGGTGTTGTTAAGCGCGATCGCGCTGGGTCGAATCGGCTTTGGGCTGGCATTGGTGTCCGCGTTTAGTTTAGGTCTAGCAGCAGTTTTGACCGGAATTGGATTAACGCTAGTCTACGCCAAAGATTGGTTTGAGCGACTGCCCCTTCAGGCATCTAAAAGCAAATTGTTTCCGGCGATGAGTGCCTTATTTATGACGCTGATTGGTTTAGGCATTACGACAAAAGCGCTATTCGATCACACTTTATAACCTGAACAAATCACGTCAAAAGCAACGAGAGAATTAGTTGATTAAAGTCCTCAAATAGAGACAGTCATGCTTAAAGAAATTCTTGCATCTACCGCGATCGTTCTGTTTGCTCACCCCGCAGTTTCATCTGAGCCGCCTTTTGCGATCGCCCAAGACTCACTGTGCTATATGGTTAGCTCAACTCATCAGACGATCAACCTCACCTCATTGTGCAATCTTGCAAACATGGCTGAACTCGCCCCGATCGTGGTGACTAACCTCAGTTTAGAAGTTCAAGATCAAGAGTTTTTGTCATCAAAGGTTAAAGCCATCGTCACCAATCGCAGCAGTTCTCCCATTCAAGTAGAAGTGGTTCGACTACAGATTAATCATGCCAATATGCCTATTACGATCGTTCCCATTTTTATGAACCAAACCCTAAACCCCGGACAGTC
Organism: Phormidesmis priestleyi ULC007; assembly: GCF_001895925.1. Taxonomy (GTDB): domain Bacteria; phylum Cyanobacteriota; class Cyanobacteriia; order Leptolyngbyales; family Leptolyngbyaceae; genus Phormidesmis_A; species Phormidesmis_A priestleyi_A. The sequence goes on from NZ_MPPI01000007.1 coordinate 53,768, forward strand.
GGTTCTCGCAAGTGGGCTGTTTGACAAAGCTGAGTTGCAACAACAAACTAGCGGACTCAGTGTTAGCTTTCAAGATTGGCAATAGTCAACAATTTCAACCCGCAAAAAATAGGTTTGAGGAAACAAATTATGAAGCGATTTAGCCTCATCTTTTTAATCACAGTTCTCTGTGTCGTAGGCTACTTTGAAGTCAGCCTGTCTCACGCTGAAGCTCTCTTCTGGCTCAATCTCGGCTCATAGTGTCTATCTCAAGATAGAAATCACTTTTGAATGCCGATCGAGCCAGCTTTTCATTCGATAAACTCCCTCTCAGCGAACGTTAGGCGTTTTTAGAACTTCATCTAATAGACTTCTAGCTGGCTGCGCTTTTGCGAGGGCAGATTGGTGATCACCGTAGGCGCGAACTAAGCGAAAAAGACCACCAACTCCGGTTTTAAGTTGCTCTAAATCTTCAGCTACTAGTTCTCCGTCTAACATTCGCACGAGCAAAGGTTTGATGTCACCCACTTCTTGCCGCACTTTTTGAAGCTTTTCTACGGTACTCAACAAGGTTTTGAGAGCATTTAAAATGCTATCAACATCTTGAGGGTCTTCTACTTGGGGTGACTCTTCTACTTCGGGTAACGCTTCGTCGATCGCTTCGGTGTCTTGAGGGTCTGATTCTTTAGTGTCTGAAATCACAGGTAATTCCTGTGCAGGTGTTTCGGTTTTATCAGCGTGTGTTCGTGCCATTAACGTTTCCTCAAGGGGTTTCCCCAGTGTACCGTGTCGATCTGGACGTTTTAGTACAGTTGTGAAGAAGTAAGTCGATGGACAGGATAAAGTGTACGGAATGACTCGTTCTCTTTTCTCAGATTTGACTCTGCGCGATCGCACCTTTAGTTGGGGTCAGCAAACTTATTTGATGGGTGTTTTAAACGTCACCCCTGATAGCTTTAGCGATGGCGGACAGTTTAACACCCTGGAATCTGCCCTCAATCAAGCGCAAAAAATGGTCACGAGTGGAGCCGACATTCTAGATATTGGCGGACAATCTACCCGACCGAATGCGGAGGAAGTGACGTTAGCGGAAGAACTAGATCGCGTCATTCCCATCATTCAAACCTTGCGGCAACACTCAGAATTTTCTCAGGTGCCCATCTCGGTTGACACGACTCGATCGCAGGTGGCAAAGGCTGCGATCGCCGCAGGTGCCGATCTGATCAACGACATCTCTGGCGCAACGTTTGACGCAGAAATGCTCTCGACTGTGGCAAAGCTGGGAGTGCCGATCGTCTTGATGCACACGCGTGGCACTCCCAAAACCATGCAGACGCTGACTGATTATGAGGATCTGACCGGCGAGATTTTGCAATTTTTAGCAGCGCGAATTCAGGCGGCGATCGCGGCGGGGATCGATCGCCGCCAAATCATCATTGATCCCGGCATCGGCTTTGCCAAAAAAACAGCGCAGAATTTAGAAATTCTGCGCCAGCTTTCCGTTTTTCGATCGTTGGGGTGTCCGATTTTGGTCGGCGTATCTCGCAAAAGCTTTATCGGTCAAATTCTTAACCAGCCAGATCCACAGACAAGAGTTTTGGGAACGGCAGCAGCGTGTGTGAGCGCGATCGTCGGCGGCACCGATATTTTACGAGTTCACGATGTCGCAGAAATGCACGACGCTTGCCGCGTTGCAGATGCCATTTGGCGACCCTGCCCCATCAATTAGTGTCATTTCCCCGCGAAGAATTGCCGGAACCCTGCTCAAATTCAGAGGGTCTAATCAAATCTGTAATGGCCTCATTCAAGGCTTTAGGATCCATAAAGACAATTTTGGAGTTATCACTCTTGCCAATCTCTAAATTGGCGTTGACATAATCTTTTGCGACTAGATAACGCAATACGTCTTGCGCGTTGGGTTGAGCCTGCAATGCTCGCGCCAGGTCTTCGATCGATTTCACCGTTGCTTCTGTTCTCGTAAGCGTTACGTTTTTCTCATTCTTGGCAATCTGCTCTCGCTCTAAAGACTCTCTCAAAGCAGAAGACAAGTTAATGGCTTGCACTTCCACACTAATCACCTCAATGCCCCATTTGCGAGCCGCTTCGTCAAGAGGCTTACGGAGTTGAGTGTTAATTTTATCGGTAGATGAAACGGCTTCCGCTAGAGAGAGCCGACCAATTTCTCCACGCAGGCTTGTGATCACGAGTTGCTTGAGGGCTTCTTCTAAATCTTCAATCGCATAATAGGCTTTTTTAAGCTCTAAAATTCGCCAAAAGACGATCGCATCCACCTCGATCGGCACGTTATCTTTTGTCAGCGCGGGTTGAGGATCAATATCTAAGAGCTGTTCTCGAACGGTTTCGATTAAAACGGTATCTAGAAACGGGATCACAAAGTTTAGCCCTGGCTTTAGGGTGCGTTTATACTGCCCTAATCGCTGCACCAAAGCTTCGTCACCCTGGTCAATGATTCTGACAGAACCAATCATGTATCCAAGAATAATCAGTGTGAATGCACCAAGTAGGGACTCAATCATATGTGCGCTCCCGTTGAGCTTAATTAGAGACTAAAGAGAGAAGTAGAAAAATGTGAGATCTCTTAAAAAGTGACTCATTTCATCGCGATCGTGCAAAATCAGAGGCGGTTTTTCTGACTATGCAACGCTATAACGTGCATTCTACAGACATTTTTACGATTCAAGACTCAAAAGTCAAAACTTACACTGATTAGACTTCCTGTATAAATACTCTGCCCTCACCCTAGCCCTCTCCCCAAGGAGAGGGAACAGGAGAGTTCTGGCTCCCTTCTCCTTGGGGATGAGAGCTATCCAGATTCATGCAGGAAGTCTATTTAACCTGAGTTCGGGTTAATCATTGCCTGCCTAGCGATTGAACCTAGTCTCCTGTGCAGCCTGCGATAGTTTGATCGTCCAATGCCGAGCGTCTCGCCCCCTAAATCCCCCATGATGGGGGACTTGGAATGGGCACAATTTCTTGAACGCGGTCGATCTTTCTGCTTCAAAGTCCCCCAAGTTTGGGGGATTTAGGGGGCGAAGGGAACTGAAACGGAGCAGGAACTTATCCCGAACTCAGGTTATTTATCGTGGTCTATCGTTTGCTATCTTGCCAAGCATTCCCAATTCCTTTGACAATGCCGCGCCCAATCAGTCCCAGTCCGCGCCCAATCACATCGGTGAGCAGGTAGATCACACCACTGCCGACAAACCCGATCGCGGCTTTTAATCGAGGCGAAATCGCATCTCGCGTTTCTAATGCCAGAGTCACAGCTAATTGCACACCTGCTAATTGCTCAAGCTCACCGCGGCGTGGTGCATAGATTAAGACTTGTCTAATTCCTGACTGAGTAAACACAAATAGTCGATGTTGACTCTCAAAGATGGCGGTCGGTTCGGCAACATAGCGATCGACACGATATCTCCAGGATAGATCATTCCGAAAGCGTTCAATATCGCGGGTCGAGAGTAAGCGACGATCGTAAAAACTCTGTTTGATGACTTCTAAATCTGAAAACCGATTCAGCAAGGGTTGCACGACCGCGTTGGCAAGCTGAATCGTGAGATTTTCTAAAAGATCTGCGGCACGAGCGATCGCTTCAGGAGAGCCGATCAGAGCGTCGGCATTGTCGATCGTTAAGGCTGTCTGAAATAGTAAGTGAGCATACAAATCGGTGACTAAAGGAATCTTATTAAGAATCTCTGCCTGAACCGTTTCTTCATCTTGAAGTAATGCCGTCACGACTTCTATTTCTTGGTTTTTGACGCGCAACGTGTAATATCTGCCGAAGAAGTCGATCGTGATGGCTTGCCACAAATCTCGCAAGATCACGAGGTGTTTTTCAGCAAGCTGACCGGGCTGAATTTGAGAAAACCGCAGCTCGTCTAAACTCGCCTCAATCTGCCGCAAAATAATGTAGAACAGTTCTCGCTTGCGTTCTGCACGGAAAATGTCAATTTCTAACGGCAAATGGGTTAGATTCTCTAAGCTCGATTGCAGTTTGGCGGAGATGTCATCAAACAACCGTTCCTGAAGATCTCTAGCCGTCATTTCTGGAGGCTGAGCGGGCACAAGTTGAACACTGGAGGGAAGCGATCGCAGCCGTTGCCCGCTCAACTCAGGTGGTAAAATTCTCGCTGGCTCTAGCACTGAATCTGAGCTAGAAAGGACTCGCTTCACCAACCATCGAGCCGCTTTAAGTTCTCTACGTCGCCCAGAGAGAACGGTTTTGTCGAGCCGTGACAGCCCAGGCGATGCAAGTTGGGCGTTGAGTTCGATCAGTGCCGCTTCAATTTGTTGAAGGCTGGACGATCGTAGCGTTTCTCGCACTCGTCTTAACGGACGTAACTGCGCGGGTGAAGGGGCGATCGTCAAAGGTATATCCCAATAAGGCTGACCCGCCGCCACTTGCCTAATCGCCGTCACCAACTCTGCGATCGAGCTTCCTTTAGGACAATATCCTTCAACGCCTCTCTGCACCGCTTCTATCAGCTTGGTGTCAGGCAATGACCCAATCAGCAAAATGGGGTAGTCAGGATGCTGAGTTTTGAGCTGTCGCAGTAACTCAAGGTCTAAGAGCGATCGCGAGGACAGTCCGCTATTCTCCAAGTCAACCAAAATCAGGTCAAGCGGAGTGCCGCTCCGCTTGCGATCCGCCAGAGTTCTCAATGCCGATGCGCCAGTCTCTGCTATCACCACTTGCAGATCGGCAAATCGGCCCAGCCCAGTCAGCAACCCTAACCGCAAAATGGGGTCTGCCTCGATTAGCATCAGTTGTAACAAACGACTTGGCGGACGATCGAGCGACACAGACCCCCTCTCCTACTCCATCACTTCCATAATCCCACACTCCTTACTGTGGCGGAGTTGGCTCCGGGGATGTCTCTGGCGTTGGCTCTGGCTCTAAGTCACGCTGCCTTGCTGCCTCTTGCTCTCGTGCCCTCCAGATTGCGGCTCGCTCAACTGACCAGCGCGCAATTGCACCTTGAGCCTCTCGATAAAGGGCGCGTCCCGGTGCAATCTGATAGGCTACGTCGATCGCCCGCGTTAAATAGCCGCCGTTTGCCAAACTACTCGCCTGATTGAGAATCGGACGATCTTCGACAATCTGAATCTGATAGACCCACTCCCCGATCAGATATTGGGCATCTCCATAGAGCGCTCGACCCGATCGCACCCTCGAAGCCACTTGAATCGCCTGCCCCAATTTGCCAGAGTTTGCCACGGCTTTGGCTTCATCTAAAATCGGCTTGTCTTCGATCGTTTGGATCTGCACCGTCCAGTCCACAATGCTCGATTGCGCTTCTTGAGACAGTGCCCGTCTAGGCTTTACTAAACTCGCTAACGCCACTGCCGATCGCAGCGGGTCGAGCTTGCCCGTTTTTGCCAACTGTTGAGCCTGCCGCAACACGGGGCGGTCTTCCATCCACTGGGCTTCTTTTACCCACTGGGCTAACAGCGTTTGGGCATGAAGGCGACGCGGATGCTTGAGCGGAATTTGTTTGGCTTGCGCGATCGCCATTTTCAGCACGGGCAACTGCTGCACGTTTGACAAAGTGCTGGCGACATTGAGCTGCACGACCCCTTGAGCTTGCAGGTCTAATCGGGGCAAGAGTGCTTTTGCCTGAGCATAGAAAGGACTCTGCGAATTAATTTGTCTCAATAGCTGAGTCGCCAGCCACAGCGGAGCGAGGCGCTCTAAAGCAGGCTGTCGATAGTCAGTGTCGGCATAAATCTCTTTTGCCCGAATCAAGCGAATTAAGTCTTGGTTGTCTGAGGTGAGTTTGACGCTAGCCGGAATTGAGCTAACCAGCGTGCTAGCCCCGACTAAATCCTGCTTGTCTAAACGCACTACCGCTAGCCCAAAGACGGTATTGCGCCACTTCAATACTTCGGTTTTGGCTTGTGCCCAGACAAAGGTTTTACGATTGATGGGATCGGTGATGGCGATCGCCCGTCCCCACTGCTCAGGCGAAGTCGATTTGGCAAAACTTCGCGCGTCTTTCAGATATTGCCACGCGACTTTTTCGTCGGTGGTGCGCTGCCGAATCTCACCTAGCCGATCTTGCCACGAGGGATCGTTAACCAAGCTGAGTGAGGCGATATGCTCAGAGGCTAAATTCCAGTTTTGTTTTTTGAGGGCGACAAGAATCTTGTCATAGAGAATTTGCCCTTTATTAAATTCTTCTCGCCAACGTTTAACGGCGGCTTGAGCTTCTTTATAAACTGCGCTCGATGCCGGGATTTGATTGGCTAACGCAATGCCCCCTTTGAGGTCTTTTTGAGTGACTCGATCGCGCGCCAAAATTAACAGGGCATTTGACCAATCTTGCATCAGCGTCTTCGCCTGACCATAGAGCGGGTGCTCTGGTGTCCAATCTTTGACCAGCTTAATCGCTTCTAAAATTTGCGCTGGGTTTCCTGACTCTGCACTTTGTTGGGCACAAAACAGCCGTTCAGATTCAGCCGACCAGGTAGAGATTTGCTTACAGTCAACGGCTGGGGGAACTTTTGAGAGCCAGATAAAGGCTGCGATCGCAGTTCCGCCTGCGGCACCGAGAATGCCTAACCAGATTAGCTGCCACTTCCAAGCCTTTGCGATCGGGCTTAACGTTTGAAAGGTGCCTTGAGTGCCCGATGAGATCTTTCGAGCAGCGACTTTCTGAAGTCTGACAAAACGATTTTCCGCAGTCTGCCTTTCGGGTTGAGTAGAGGGTTCAACATCTTCGTGAATGACTTCTAGATCGGCTTCTAGTTGGTCATTCTGCGACGGGTTAGAAGGCAATGAATGGTCTGCATCCTCAGATTTAGATTTTTGAAAGACCTGAAGCCAGGAGGGTGTCGAGGGTTTTCTAGCCATGAATTCAGCGATCTCACAGGTCAGGTTTGGCTATTCTACAGTCAGTTTTGGCATTTGATTGAGCCGATTTTGCAAGCTCAACCCTACTTGCTTGTGGCTGCTTCAATATCCCCTCAGAGATAGCGGGTTTCCGGGCGCAATGTCCAGAAAAGTGATAAGCGATTGAATAAGACAATCCAGCACTGAGGGATTTTTGCAGAGCGTTTGAGGCTATTGAATCACGAATATCAGAAAATTACGCCATCAAATCAGCCAAATTTCGGTTGACTTCATCCAAGGAGCAGTTAGGAGATGAAACCTAAAATTTGGGGATCACGCAACTCAGGGCGATCCCCAAATAGATTAAGGGTGTGGGCGTTGATGAATGCGGCTATGAACTCGCCAAACTCATGACTTCAGCAACCCCAAATTGCAGGCAAAAGCTCTAAGTGTTTTGCTCGGCGCGATAGCCGTAGAAATCAATATGATATTCAGTGATGCGTATGCCTGTTTGTGCCTCTACCTGACGAATCAGATCTTCGGGCAGGTCGATGTGAATGTCTAAAATTTGATTGGTGTCGATGCAGTTGACGTGGCTGTGAGCATCACTGACGTTGCCATAGAGACGACCGTCTGAGCGCTCAATGCACTCGATAATACCCTGCTCAGAGAGGGCTTCTAGGTTTTGATAAACCGAAGTGTGACCAATGTCTTTGCCCTGGCGATTGAGACGATCGTAGATTTCGCGGGCAGATAGGTGCTCTTGATCGTGCCAAAGTAGCTCTAAGATAAAACGACGCTGACGGCTCAGGCGCATTCCTAAAATCTGACAGCGTTCGATCGCGTCATCCAGCGATCGAATGGGCTTTGAAATGGGTGCTTCGCTTTGCATACTTTAGAGGGGGTTGACCTATCTATTGCCTAATCTACTCTGAGGGGTTCAGAATTAAAAACAACAGATGTTTATATTTTTAATTTCTGGTTCTGAACAATTATATTCTTTACGTCCTTTTGGTAGATTACAGTTCGACACCTACCTGCTCTAGTTCTATCACATGCTAAAGCAAACTCGCTACAACTTTATCTTAGTCTCTATTTTTGATTCTTCAGTTTTCTAGTTGTCTAGATCAAATAGCAATTTACGTTTGCGCTTGTGACAGTTCTAATGCCCTGGCTGAATCTGAGCTTAACCGGGAATCACTTGTGCGAACCAACCTTGCTGCCCCAGTTGCTCCAAAAAGCGATAAACCACGAAGCGCTCCTGGCTGAAAAGAGGTGTGAATAACGGGATTTCAGTCACAAACGGCAGTGTTTGAATCGGAGCATTGATAAGTGCAGAACTCAGCGTGATTTCAAGGGAATCGAACTCCATCTACTGACTTCCCTCAGTTTCATTTACCTTCTTTTTTGACCCCTGCACGATCGTCACCAAAGCTTCTGCGACTTGACCGTAGCGAAGTTTGCGCCTTGAATAGGGCATTGAACAATTTTGAGGGGATGGGGAGAGGTTTCGGCGTACCGTTTAACGATCGCCAAAGAGTCGTCCGTGGAGTTATTATCCACGACGATGATTTCCAAGTGAGGGTAGGTCTGCTGAAAGCAACTCTCTAAGCAGGCAGCAATGCGAGGAGCGGCGTTGTAGACCGGGATGACGATCGACACGATCGGGGCAAGCGTTTGAGTCTGAAGAGGTAAACGTTCTGGCGGTCGTGCAAGAGTGGATTTGGGCTGGAGGAGAAAGTGAGCGGTGACGCGCAGGTCAAGCTCATAGCGCTGATCGAGTCCGCGTCGCTGGAGGGCATTACGAATCACCTTTTGAGTCCAGTGCAGGGTGTTGAGACGATCGCGGATGATGTTATTAGAGTGGCGACGGTAATAATAAAGAGTTTGGTCGAGGTGATGTATGTCGGTGACTTCGGACAGCTTGAGGCAGAGGTCATAGTCTTCGGCGACCGCTAATGACTCGTCAATGCTACCTACTTGGTCATAAACTGTGCGACGAATGAGGCGAAAGTGGAAGGTCATGAAGTCCACGAGCAACTGTTCTTTTGAGTAGGGGGTGCGGCACAGTTTACCGAGTCCACAGTCTCGTCCTTGCTCGTCGATCAAGTGGTAGTTGGTGTAAACCAGCCCGACATGGGGTGACTGGTCTAGAATTGCGATCGTCTCTTCTAGGGCAGTCGGAGCGAGTAGGTCGTCGCTGTCTACTAAGCCGAAATATTGCCCGGTGGTGGCAGCGATCGCCGATTTGGTGGCGATCGAGATTCCTTGGTTAATGGGGGAGACGAGGACGCGCACTCGTGGGTCTAAGCGGGCGTAGTGCTGGGCAATCTCTACTGAGTTGTCAGTAGAGCCATCGTCCCAAATTAGGAGTTCAAAATGGGGGTAGGTTTGCGCGAGGATGCTGTCGATCGTTGCACAGAGGAAAGATGAGCGGTTGTAGACCGTGGTGATGAGAGAGATGAGCGTAGACATGGAAAAGGTTGCCAGAGCAGAGATATCTGGCTTAGAGTGCCCGTTCTAGCTGGAGGCAACCAAAGGGGCTTGAGGCGAATGGAAGGATGATTAGCAGGAGAGAGAAACTGCTTTGCATTGACCCAGCTACTCCATATCGATCTGTCTGTAAACCTTGGCAAATAAGTTATTGAAAGAGGATGTCAGGCGATTTCAAAGAACTCGGTTGAGTTAGCCGAAAGGAAACGTCCACGTCCAAAGTTGGTAGTAGATCCATCCCTCTAGTAGAGTTAAGATCATTGTAGTCATGACGATCACCCGCCAACGTAAATAGGGTTCCACTTGAGAAGCGATAGCGCTGACAAATAGAGCTTTTAAAAACCCAATGAACACGCCTACAAATAGAACTGTTAGTACAGCTTTCCCTAAAGATGGAGATGCAAGCAAAAAAGGGTAGATCTTTACCAGCCAAACAACCGAAAAGTGTATAACTGCTGAACTAGGGATACACCAGATTAAGGAAGTAGAAAGAACTTTGAAGCCATGCATAGGTGAGAACATAAGATTACGATAATCGAAAGAAATATGCGTTACCTTCAAAAGCCTATGTCAAGGCTTTCTTTCGTTCTTAAGCTGCTCCTGAACGTATTCAACAAACCTATCAAACATTGCCTTTGTATAAGTCCAGTTCCAGTTCGGATTTCGGAGCACGGGAGCAATTGTCGCAGCGATCCCTCCATCGCCAAAAAGATTATTGAGTCTGTTGATTCGGTCAACCCATGCTTGTTTTACTGGTGCTGTTAATTCATCAGCATCAAACGTTGCCTCGATGGGTGTGGCTTGAAATTTGGCAGCAAACGTTTTCCATCGGCTACGAATACTAAATTTAATGTCATTTCCCGTTTGAAGATAATACTCTTTTAGATGAGTAGATAGACGCTGATCTTTTCTGTCTGGACTATTGAACCTATCAAATAAGCCAAAGCCATCGACATCGCCAAGAATATCAGCTTCAGGAGCTGAGGCTTTGTAATACTCATCAATTTCTTCTTTCGTGGGAATGCTAGATGACAATTTCAAGTTTATGGGAGTTCCCTCCTGAGAAGTTCCGTTCTGTTTAAGCGTTAGCCAAACAGACCCAATACTGACATCGGCAACCCAAGAAGCAGGGTCAATGGTCGGCACATTGTAGTAGGGATCAGAGTAAGGTGCGTTAGAACCTGGATGCAGCAACGCATCTAACGTCAACAGCATATGCCCAATGTCGATCATCTCGTTGCGTCCAGGAATCACAATATAGGGTGAGGGGTTGTCTTCTATGCCGTTTTCATTTGCTTTAGCCGTCAGAATAGCGTATGCGCTTTTGTCTACCTCATTTAAATACGCTTTATCTATCCTCCTCTCAGGTGGAAAAACGTCGGAAGCAGAACCCTGCAAGTAGTTTGGAGCATGTGGTAGAAGCGCAAATGCTTGTTGATTCTTAATGCCTGCAAGCAGGTCTAAACCACTATTACCAGGGTAGTAAAGCCTACGAAGACGAGTAATGATTTGTTGTGGAGTATCATTTTTGTACACTGCCTCTACCTTCTCCACAATATCAATGAACCGATCAATGCCCACTAATGCCAGAGGATTTGTCTGATTCTTGATACCTTTATAATCTCTGATATTGAATAAACTAATCGCTTTCTCAGTTAGGGCAACTCCCATCGTTTTGGAGATGAATTCATTGCTTCGCTTCACATCCTGAAGACTTGAATCAGTGATTTTATTGAGTGTCTTGAGACGATCGGAGTTGGCAAAGAGAACAACATCAGGATTCGTCACCGACTGTAAAAAGCTGTCTAACTGCTGTGCGGTTAACCGCGTATTACTGAGTTGATATGCTGTACTAAGAAAGAAATTGAGCGGTTGATCTCCTGCCGCCGCAATCGGATTTAATGCTACGTAGCTGCTTCCTAAGTTCAGTAGTTGACTCAGAAATCTTGCATCTTTCTTCTCAGTTTGCAGTCCTGAGTCTTGCAATAGCTGTGCGGCATCTACCAGCCTGTCGCCAAATTCCAATAACTTCACTCGATCGCTCCCACTCTTCGCCCCCTCAAAGAACTGATTCAAGCCTCCTTGCCCTTTACGATCGTCTCCACCTCTCCATAAGGTATTGAGAAACTCTGAAATCACCATCTCCCCTGTTGTGGTCACGATCGGATTGACCTTCGCCACCTCAAAGCCAAACTTCATCAACTCTCGAATAAACTGGGCACTACGAATATCGCCGCGTGGATTAAACCCGCCTCCACTGCTAGCGAGTCGCGGTTCATTGAGCGCTACGCTATTCGCCGCTGCATTCAAAAGATTGTTGAGGAACTTGAGGGTGCTGATCGGGTCACTCACCCCATTGAGCAGCCGTCCTAGCGCCTCTACTCCATTCTGGAGTTGTGCCTTAATTGCATCCTTGCCAGGAAGCCTGCCACTCGCTCCAGGCTGTTGAGCACGCCACAGCAGATCCAAGAACCCAAAGTCTGCATCACTCGCTAGAACGGTGCCCGTTTCTCGACTCGGAGCTAATTTTGCATAGGTTTGCCCTAGTTCTAATGCGGCTTTGAGCAACGTTGAGTGAGCTTCTGGAGTCGTGGAGATCGCCTGACCATATAGCACCTCATTAAACGCCGCTAACAACGTTGCTTGAAACACCTGCACGCTGACTGCCGTGGAATCCTTCACCAAATCCTGTGCCAGCACATAGCCTGCCCCACCTGCTTTGCTTTCGAGCAACCCATTGAGCGGGCTGTCTTCTCCCACATCGGTTGGGTTGTAAGCTGTCACAAATAGGTTCTCCATCACCCCTTGCATCTGGTCAAAGAACGCTTGGTCGTTGAGGGAATCGTTGTCTGCCTTGCTGATGCGGTTGAGGCGATCGGCGATCGCCCTCAACACCTCCTGACGATTTTGCAGCGCCGCCTTCTTGGAAATAGTCAGGGGATGTCTGCTAATCGCCCCCGTGCCATAGTCCACGATCTTCTTCACCGCATCGGTGTACTCCAAATCATAGCCAGTGCCAATGTAGGGCAGATTGGTTCCGCCAGGAAAGCCCGAAAAGCCACTGGGCTGCCAATTGAGAGTCGAGTTCGCCCCCGTTGAATAGTTGCCCCACCCATATCCACCGCTAGAAGTCGGACCGAAATACCCGTAGTTCCCGGTCTCTCCGGCGGGAGCATTCGCCCTCGTGCCGCCATCTTGACCCGCCACCTCTCCTGATTCCAGAACGTAGAGGTCTTGATCCTCGATCGGGCTGTCATCCGACTTCAAGAATCGAAACGCTTGCGATTGTTGATTGCCTGCCAGATCGCTACTCGTGACGCTAAAGTCATAGACCCCTGCTGCCAGATTCTTGATCTCTCCCAATGCCTGGTTAAATGTCCCGGTCTGAGAAACTGTCACCGTCTGGTCGCCCAAACTTTCCCCACTACTGCCAGTTTGCCAATATCGATACGCCACCTGATTGACTCCTGTTCCGGTGCCGTCGCTTACTGACCCTGCCAGCACTTCACCGTCCACCCAGGTAATGCCATCAATCAAGCTGGTAATGTCTTGCGTGGGAGCCGTCAGGTCAAAGGTAAACGTCACTCGCATCTCCTGAGAGAAGTTGCCTAGCTCATCTTTTGCCCGCAGCTTCAGCGCATAGGTTCCGTCTGCCAAATCGTTGCCATACAAGTCCACAAGTTGCGCTTGGCTGAGACTGAAATTCCCTGCACTGTCGATCGTCGTCGTAATATCTTGAAAAGGCGCACTGCCCACTGGATCAGCGACTCCACCTGCCACTAAAACGGAGGGAATCACCAAAGCCGCTTGCAGTCCCACAATTTTGTTCTGCCACCAATACTGGTGTATCTAGTGTCGTGTTCGTGGAGTTCTTCGCACTCTGCAAAATGCGATTTCGGTACTATGCTGATGGCGTTTCGTCCCAATCTAGTAAACCCAAATTAACAATTGTTCCAGGTTCAGATTGGAGATACGTGATTTGAAGTTGCTCAAGCAAATGAGCATAGTATTTCCGCACGACTGGATCTAAGTATTCAGATTCAGACATCTCTCGAATATCAATAGATGCCTGCTCTGGTTCGCAGCCCAAAACTCGACGCACAAAATCGGGTTGCCCTGCAACAATAATAAAATCTAACGTATTAGCCATAAGAATAAACCAATCCGGTTTTCCTGCAAACCAAACGTACCACCCAAAAATATTATATTTAAAGTCTTCCATTCCAAGCACTGTTGCCGGAATAATAAGAACATCTGACACATTTTGCATCTTTGATAAATCAACTGCGATAAACTCTTGATAACCATGATCTAGAAGAGTCTGAATAAGCCGATCTTCATCCTCGAATGCATAAAGATCTCCAATATGAGTAGGAACAGCAATCCAACCCGCTTGTTTTATAAGTTGTAGCTGCCCCTTACCAGTATTGCCTTCAATTGCTCTACGAATAATTTCTCTGTACCTTCTAATATGGTCAGGAGACTCAACAGGATGTATCACCTCAAAATCCATTAGCTATCGTCTCCTATACTGTGGGGATTACAATCGTTGCTCTTCTATTATGTGTGTATCTAATTTTGATCGTCCTTCTCATTGGACTTTTTTTTGGTCTCGTATTAATTTGAGTTGTAGCGCCGCCTGTACTCTTAGCTTCTGGGTAGGCTCCTACGCTACCTCCATCAATAAGATCGGCGGTTTTAGCACCGTCTTCAGTAGTTTTAATAGGTCCTCCAGCTTTTCTAGAAAGTTTCTCAAGGTCTTCAGCTTGCCCTTCTTCTCCTGTTGGTTTATCGTAGTTTTCTACGTCACCTTCTTTACGATTTGTTCCATTTGGAAGTGGCTTGCCTTTTCTATCAGTAAGCGTAGCTCCCACAAGTATCTCGTTAATAGCGTCATCAGTTGCTTTTTCTTCAGCAGTGCGCTCATCTTCTCCACTATTAGAGTGATAAACTGCGCGAATAATTTTGCCACCTTCATCAATAATAATATAGATTAATCCACCAATCAGAGTGATTGTTCCTCCGATCGGGTTGCTATTTCCCCAAGTATCTAATTTTTGGGCAATCATTCCAGAGTCACCGTTGGAAGCAACCTGTACGCCTTCTGGTGCAGCATAGGCATAAAGTGCTTCAGCTAAAGTCTTTAGTTTCTGTATGCTAGATGCATTCCAAATGTCGTCATACAAGCCACTGGCATCAAGAATACGTTCGCCCGGATTTAGACTTAAGCGCAAACTTGCATGGAACGCCGCCTCGTCTAACCACGCTTTGGCAACCGAGGGATTGCGACTTTCAGATCGAATGGATTGGCTCGGAACTAGACTTAGAGTTTGAAGAAGATTACGGCTCCCTGCTAGAAGCTGTTGGTCATCACCGTTGAAGCTATCAAGAAATGCTTTAAGTTCAGTTGCAGCTTTCTGAATGTCTTGCGACTGTCGCAGTGTCTCCAGGAAGAAGTGTAGATCACTCTGTGAAACTTGAGTTCCAAGTGCAGCATACGCACCCCCTAAGTTCAGTAGTTGACTCAGAAATCTTGCATCTTTTTTCTGAACCTGTAGGTCAGCACCTTGCAATAGTTGCGCTGCCTGCACTAATCTGTCAGCAAACTCCAATAGCTTAATCCGATCGCCTGGAGTCTTCACCCCCTCAAAGAACTGATTCAACCCGCCCTGAGCTTTTCGCCCATCTCCCCCACGCAGCAACATATTGATGAACTCCGAAATCACTGTTTCCCCAGTCGTCGTCACGATCGGATTGACCTTCGCCACCTCAAAGCCAAACTTGATTAACTCGCGAATAAACTGGGCACTGCGAATATCACCGCGGGGATCGAACACTCCTTTACTGCTAGCAACTCTTACTTCATTCAGAGAGACACTATTCGCCGCCGCATTGAGAAGAATTAGAGTGGAAATCGCTCTTCATAGACGAATATTTTGTGAAGCAAATCTAGCGCGAAACAGGTTGAGGCAGGCTTTTAAGTTAAGATCAGCAGCGTCCATTTTCCGATATATTGTGTCTGATAAAGTAAACTACTAATGTGAGGGGAGTAGTGATTTTTACTTACTTAGCTAGATTGACAATTTTTGAATCGGAAGTAGCAGACCCATGTACATAAATTTCTATTGTTTCACCTGGTTTTAGCGGAACTGCTGTTTTGCCAACAAAACCTTCTGGAACTACTCCATAGACGATCGTAGAAACGTTCTTAGTTCTAGGGAAGTTAGGAGTCGAAATAGACCAAAGTGTTTCATTTCTCGTTCGACTAATCATCGAAATGGAGCTAACCCTAGCAGATTCAGAACATTCCCACTTGCTACTCATCGAAGCCTCATTTAGTTTTAGTGTTAAACCACTTGACTGTTTACTTACTATCTGAATGCAAAACTTAGGACCAGTACACCCTGTGAGTAGTATTAAGAGTATGAGAGAAATAACAAACCTATTTTTCACCGAACTGCTTCCTTATTTAAAATTAATTCAACCTGTCTTTGATAATTGCTGGAGTTAACTTGTACGCCTACTACGGGATTACGCTGAAAACTGCTCATTAACCTTAGAGAAGTTGTTATCCTTTCGGAAATGCTGGTTCTGGCGCTCCTTCCTTTCTTCTAAGTTTCTCGATGTAAGGACGTAGAATCGTAACTGTTCTAATGTCTTTGTCTTCAACTTTTTCTCTTCTTTTTCGTTGAAAGGTCACGCGGCGAATACTTGCATTGTATTCTTCCACTGCTGCTGCTTGTTGCTCTACTCCCCATTGTTCCCAGGGAAGCTTATTTTCATAGGCGGTTGTCCAGTCATAAGCATCTCCCTTAAGGAACTGAGCGGTTAGTTGCTCTAATACACTGCCTGACACATATCGCCATCCACTATTCTGGTATTGCCAAACATGAGTCAATTCATGAATTAACACAATACGTCCTGCTGCCGTGAGTTCAAGAGTTCCAGGCTGAAACATATCAGTGCCACCTAGCTTTGAGGGGAAGTAGATTACGTTCCCTAGTGTTACAACTGCATAGTCAACCCACTTGTCTTTCGCTATGCCAACTTTACTAAAATCAACACTGTCAGCAAATATTTCTGCGGCATAGTTGACTTCTGCTTGATTAAGATCTCGATCTCTCTGCTTACCTATCAATTTACGTAACTCGTTATCCAGTGACTTATCTTGCAATGCGTTGCGAGCAAGGCTACTCAGAAAATCTGAGGGGGATTCACTCGGAACTATTAGCTGAGTCTTGAAGATATCAAGAACTTTACTTATGAGTGTTGGATTACTTGTGACTCCTTTATCTAGTGATAATTTGTACTGCCTCAAAGCCTTACGTTCGATATTGAAGAGTTCGTTTAAATTATCAGCATCATTACTAATAAATTGCCCAAATTCATTCGCTCCCTTTTGCAAATTTTGTTCTCTCCAGAGCGTATTCAAAAATAGTTTTGAATCTTCTGTCTCTTCAACTGGCTTCAAAGCAGCATATGCCTCACCCAAATTGAGCAATTGGCTCAGGAATCTGGCATCCTTCTTTTGAGACGGTAGATCAGCCCCTTGCAGTAATTGTGCAGCATCTACCAGCCTGTCGCCAAACTCCAACAGCTTGACCCGATCGCTCCCACTCTTCGCCCCCTCAAAGAACTGATTCAAGCCCCCTTGCCCTTTCCGATCGTCCCCTCCTTTCCATAAGGTATTGAGAAACTCTGAAATCACCGTCTCTCCCGTCGTGGTCACAGTAGGGTTAACCTTGGCTACTTCAAAACCAAACGCCACCAACTCGCGAATAAACTGGGCACTACGAATATCGCCGCGTGGGTCAAACCCGCCTCCACTGTTGGCGAGTCGCGGTTCATTGAGCGCCACACTATTCGCCGCTGCATTCAGGAGATTGTTGAGGAACTTGAGGGTCGTGATCGGGTCGGTGACCCCATTGAGCGATCGCCCTAACGCTTTCACGCCTTTGTCGAGTTGCTCCTTAATCGAAAGATTTCCAGCCCCTCCCGGTTGTTGAGCGCGCCATAGCATGTCCAAGAACCCATAATCCGCGTCGCCAGCCAGCACGGTTCCTAGTTCCCGACTCGGTGCCAGTTTTGCATAAGTCTGTCCCAACTCCAGTGCGGCTTTGAGCAGCGCCTGGTGCGCCTCTGCTGAAATCGAAGTCGGGGTTGCAGCCGTGATACCAATTAATTTGAAGGAGTTCTTTGCGCTATCCAAAAGGAAACGTCCATGTCCATAATTTGTAGTAGAGCCAGCCCTCCAACAAAGTTAGACCGATCGTGCTTACGAAAATTACTCGCCAGCGTAAAAATGGTTCTACTTGGAAAGCAATCGCACAGACTAGCAGCGACTTAAACAAACCAATAAATGCACCTATAGCAAGAAAACCTAGCACGTCACGAAGTAGATAAGGTGACGAAAGCAAAAAAGGGAGAATTCTCACAAACCAAACAATTGACAGGTGAACAATGGCTGAACTGGGAACACCTAGAGCCAAGGAAACCAAGAATATTTTGAAGCCATGTATTGATTGGAACATGAAAATATATTAATTAATGGTGTGTGAATTTTTAGAAAATTCAGGGGTTTCTTTCGTTTTTAAGCTGCTCCTGAACGTACTTAGAGAACCGTTCAAACATATCTCCTGTATAAGCCCAGTTCCAGTTAGGATTCCGACCAAGACCTCCAGGGGAGACAGAAAACTTCCCATCTCCAAAAAGGTTGTTGAATTTATTGATACGGGAAACCCATGCTTGTTTGGCTACCTCGGTCAGGTCGTCAGCATCAAACGTTGCTTCTATTGGTTTAGCTTGGAATTCGTTAGCGAACGTTTGCCATCGGGTATGAATATCAAATCTAGCGTCATTCTGAAGATAGTATCTCTTAAGATGAGTGGAAAAGCGTTGATCCTTTCTACCTGGATTGTTAAATCTGTCGAACAAACCAAAGCCATCGACATCGCCAAGAATATCAGCTTCAGGGGCTGAAGCTTTGTAGTACGCATCAATCTCTTCCTTTGTAGGAGTGCCAGATGACAGTTTCAAGTTTATGGGAGTACCCTCTTGAGAAGTTCCTCTCTGTTGAAGCGTTAGCCAAACAGAGCCGACTCCAACGTCAGCAACCCATGAAGCAGGGTCAATGGTAGGCACATTGTAGTAAGGATCAGAATAAGGTGCGTTAGAACCTGGGTGCAGTAGTGCATCCAGCGTCAAAAGTAGATGTCCAATGTCAATCATCTCGTTGCGTTCAGGAATCACAAGATAGGGTGATGGATTGTCTTCCTTACCGTTCTCATTTGCTTTAGCCGTCAGAATAGCATACGCATCCTTGTCTAGACTTCCCAACTCAGCCGCATAGACTTTTCTTTCTGCAAGAAGTCCTGGTGATAGTGGGTCCGATTCAGAGTTGGGAGCATTAGGTAGAAGTGCAGCAAATGCTTGTTGATTAGTAATTTCATTAATCAGATTCCAGCCACTATCCCCAGGATAGTAAAGTCTACGAAGACGAGTGATTATTTCCTGGGGAGTGTCATTTTTATACACTGCCTCTACCTTCTCCACAATATTAATGAATCGCTCAACGCCTACCAATGCTAAGGGATTTGCCTGGTTCTTGACACCTTTGTAATCTTTGATATTGAATAAGCTAATTCCTTTCCCAGTTAGAGCAACTCCCATTGTTTTGGAGATAAACTCGTTGCTTCTCTTTACACCCTGAAGACTTACATCAGTGATTTTATTCAGGGTCTTGAGACGGTCGGAGTTGGCAAAGAGAACAACATCAGGATTCGTCACCGACTGTAAAAAGCTGTCTAACTGCTGTGCGGTTAACCGCGTATTACTGAGTTGATATGCTGTACTAAGAAAGAAATTGAGAGGTTGATCTCCTGCCGCCGTAATCGGATTCAATGCTGTGTAGCTGCTCCCCAAGTTCAGCAATTGACTTAAGAACTTGGCATCCTTCTTTTGAGCCTGTAGATCAGCCCCTTGCAGTAATTGTGCGGCATCTACCAGCCGATCTCCAAACCCTAATAGTTTTACCCGATCGCTCCCACTCTTCGCCCCCTCAAAGAACTGATTCAAGCCCCCTTGCCCTTTCCGATCGTCCCCTCCTTTCCATAAGGTATTGAGAAACTCTGAAATCACCGTCTCTCCCGTCGTGGTCACAGTAGGGTTAACCTTGGCTACTTCAAAACCAAACTTCATCAACTCGCGGATGAACTGGGCACTACGAATATCGCCGCGTGGATTAAACCCGCCTCCACTGTTGGCGAGTCGCGGTTCATTGAGCGCTACGCTATTCGCCGCTGCATTCAAAAGATTGTTGAGGAACTTGAGGGTGCTGATCGGGTCACTCACCCCATTGAGCAGCCGTCCTAGCGCCTCTACTCCATTCTGGAGTTGTGCCTTAATTGCATCCTTGCCAGGAAGCCTGCCACTCGCTCCAGGCTGTTGAGCACGCCACAGCAGATCCAAGAACCCAAAGTCTGCATCACTCGCTAGAACGGTTCCCGTTTCCCGACTCGGAGCTAATTTTGCATAGGTTTTCCCTAGTTCTAATGCGGCTTTGAGCAACGCTGAGTGAGCTTCTGGAGTCGTGGAGATCGCCTGACCATATAGCACCTCATTAAACGCCGCTAACAACGTTGCTTGAAACACCTGCACGCTGACTGCCGTGGAATCCTTCACCAAATCCTGTGCCAGCACATAGCCTGCCCCACCTGCTTTGCTTTCGAGCAACCCATTGAGCGGGCTGTCTTCTCCCACATCGGTTGGGTTGTAAGCTGTCACAAATAGGTTCTCCATCACCCCTTGCATCTGGTCAAAGAACGCTTGGTCGTTGAGGGAATCGTTGTCTGCCTTGCTGATGCGGTTGAGGCGATCGGCGATCGCCCTCAACACCTCCTGACGATTTTGCAACTTCTGAAACGCTCTTAAACGATCGGCAAAGTCTTTCAGTCCTTCAATCGTCGGCAATCCACCAGAAAATTTGGAGAACCCACCCTTGAGGAACTCCACGACCCCATCCTTACCGAACTGTAACAGTCTGCCTACTGAAGTACTAGCATCAGCAAACGTATCGGCAAACACTCGAAAAGGAACCGTAAGTGCGTCAGATAATGAGAGTCTGGATAGATCTTTGAATCCATTGGTCAACTCGTCCATCTCTCGCTATGACTGCTAAGAGGGACGATCGCGCTAACATTGAGAAAACTGATCAGGAGAGTAGACTCCTACAGAAAGGTTAAATAACCCAGCCTCTTTGATCACAATAAAACTATCTGACAAGCTAGCTATATCTTTAGCTAAGGCAGCAAGCAGAATCACTTCTCCTTTCGCTCGACCTCCTGCGCTCCCAACAGTATATCCATATCCTACTTCTGCCCAGCATCGGGATATATACGCGCGTAAGTTTGAGTCAAGATTTCGTCCGAAGTCCTCTAAATATTCCTGCTCATTCGTGTAGGTCTCAGAATTTCTCTCGCAAGACAAAGTTAAAGCATTACTATGCGCTAATTGAAAATGGTAATACTTAGTAGGTAGAAGAGCTTGCTTGCCTTCGACTTGCTGATTAGTTCCTAGCTCAAGCAATACTGGAGTCTGCCCAAGAAGTGTTCTAGCCTCATCAGCTAGAGGATGTAAAAGTAGTTGCGACTGTAAATCGCTCCAAACGATAGCTCTATTAGAGGTTGGTATAATGTCAACTTCAATGCTCATAGTTGTGCTTCCTATTTGATAATTCTTACTCCGCTTCGGGTGATTTCAACAATTCCATCACTACCTTTCAAGATAATTTTGCTGAAAGCGCCATCCTGCACAATTTGTTGATAGATCGGTCCATTGGTTGCAAAGTCAGCAAGCTGATTAGTATTGAACTGTATTGGTTCTCCATAAAAAATTGCATTTTCGATGCCCACTGCTTGGGCTTGGTTAGAATTCCGCCGGATTTCTCTAGGTAAACTGCCAAGACTACTAACATCATGAAAGGATTTGAGGGATACAGGAGTTTCAACTCCCTGTTTGTTCGTCGGACGAAATACACCTTCAACTCCCTGTGAATTACCGAAAAACTCAAACTCACCACCACCTTCAAGCGCACCGAAACGAATTGCCTCTGGTAACTCGTGAGTTTCAGCGGGGACTCCCTTGACAATAGTACTTCTAATCTCTGAAATCGTTAGGCTTTCTTTGGTAAGCAGATTTACCAGTAGATCCTGGGTCATCCCTGGTCGGCGCAGAAGAGTTGCTAAATCATCAACTGTCTTAGCTCCTCCGTCTAAAACAAATTTGACCAAGTTGCGATTATTAACTAGAAAAGTGACTACATTTGCATTCTCATCGAGTTTCGTAGCAGCTTCTGAAACTCTCTTAAATTGATCGGCAAAATCCTTGAGGGCATCGATCGTCGGCAATCGTTCTTCAACGTATCGCAGAGGATTACAACCGATGGATAGCAGCGCTAGTACTTCTCAACAACCTCATCCTCTCGTTCAACGTTTTTGATCATCTTTTCTAGCCACACATATGCCTCTGCATCAGAATTCTCGTTTAGAACCTGATTAGCACCATCATGTACTAGTGATAGTGGTTGTCCTGCTTCTAGATTGTGAGTGCGAATTTCTGTAACAATACGCTTCCAATCCTCAGACGTAGTTGGATTCTTGAATATTGCATTTCTCGCATTCTTGATACCTTCCTCATAATTCTCATAATTAAAGAACCGACTTAGAAGGAGACGAATTAGCTCATAATCAGTCATACTCACCATCTCACTATGGATATACAGGGAATGCGCTAACTAAGCGGTAACCTCTTGGGTCAGTCGGGTCAGCTTCAAAGCTAATTTTAACCTTTGTAGTAGCACCAAGAGGTATTTCCTGAGAGATAGGGTTTCGCACAGAACCAATATTGGTAAAACCAAAACCAGTTGGGTTGCCATAGTCAAACGTCCACTCCATGTAATCATTCCCAGAGGCAAAGAAAGATTTAATATCAGATTCATAGGCTTTATAAGCTTGATTGACAGCATCTCTCTGTACATTATCATCAATGAAACGTAAAGATGTCCGAGACTGTTGCAAAGTTGGATGTGTACCTAATGCACGCTGCTCAAGATCAATTCGACTAAGTTGTGAACCATGTCGCTCTATTGAATGTCCTCCACGTAATTCCTCTCTTAACAAATCAATTCCATCATTTGCCTGTTTACCTAGTCTATTTAACTGAGTTACTGAAACATTAGGAATGCCGAGAAGTTTCTGAACCTCAACAGGATTAATACTAGTTGCTTTCAGCAGCCCAGCTAAGTCATTCAAGACTGTACCGGGATGTTTGAGAATATCACTCAGTGCATCAATTGCTTGCACTCCTTGTTCTAAGATTCTTCCAACGAGGTTAGAGTTCGCAGCTAGAAAACTAGCAACAGAAGTATTTTGAGCCTGAATTAATCTATCGGCAACCTCTGAAACTCTCTTAAATCGATCGGCAAAATCTTTCAGTCCTCCGATCGTCGGCAATCCGCCGGAGAACTTAGAAAATCCTCCCTTCAAGAACTCAGATACACTGTCGGTTCCATACTGAAGCAGTCTACCAACCGCTGTCCCTTCGCCCTTAAACAACGAGAGCGGAAGCGAAATTGCATCAGCTAGTGTGAGAGAACGCCCTCGTTGAACATCCTCGGCTAATCGCAACAGACGCTTGCCCGCATCTAAAAGGCGAGTCGTGTTCACTAGCCCCAGAGAGGGTTCAAGCTTCAAGAGTCCACCGAATGGCAATGCGCCGACCAAGTTCTCAAAAGCATACACAGCCTCCCGCGACGCGTCTAACAGCTCCGTCTGGGACCTAGCATTTGCGGCTTTATGGAAAAACGATGCTAGCGAATACCCAAATTGCACACCACCGAGCAAAATAAGTCCAACATCTAGAATCACCCCGATCGGTTGGACAAACTGCGCTGCCACAATACCACCAACCGCTACCCCTGCTACTCCCGCTACTAGTGGGTTTCCTGTAATCAGTTTGACGAAATCTTCAACTTGCCCTTTGACGGTTGATCCAGCAGTGTGAGGTGCTAATCTTAATGCGTCAAAGACTTTCTCTAACGGACTATAGGTTTTCTGAGCGAGATCTCGCAATCGCTCTTTACCAAATGGGTCAGCCTCATCTGAGGGAAAAAGCAATGTATCACCTGCGTACAAAATACGCGGGTCAGTAGAGGTTCCTCTCTCCGAATAAAAGGTGAATAAAGTATCTCCTGCCACAGCAGACGTTACTGTCCCATCCGCTCGACGGACTCGGTAAGCAATTGGATAGCGATCATTGGAGGGGTCAGAGTCACCACCATTCCACAAAACTGGTGATGTACTACCTGATGCAAATCCAGTTCCTTCAACGCTTACCCGTCCGTCACTGGTCGCTGTCACCGGAATTTCTATTAAGTTATTTAGATTGGCTGTAATTCCCCCCAACACCTTAATTCGATTTTCCAGGTCGTTCGCCGCATCTGGTAAATTGCCCTGAGCAGTGAGTGTGAGAAAAGAAGCATCCTTAGATTCAACATTGCTGGCATCAGGCTTTAAGGCAGCATATGAGCTACCTAGATCTAGCACGTAGCTCAAATGGGCTGAACTTTGCGCCATTAGCTTAACTTCTGGATCATCAACTAACTTGACTACCTTCACCAGTTGTTTTGAAAAGTTGAGTCGCTGTTGCCGATCTTGTGAGCTACCAGGTTGATCGAAGAATTTAGCGAGTCCTCCTGCTGCTAAACGAGCGTCGCCTCTTCCCTCCCACAAAATTTCTAACCACTCTTTCATCCCAACTTGATCGCCAGTTGTAATTACCGGGTTCACTCTGGCAACTTCAAAGCCAAACGCCACCAGCTCTCGAATGAACTGGGCACTGCGAATATCACCGCGTGGGTCAAACCCACCTCCACCGTTGGCGAGTCGAGGTTCATTGAGCGCCACACTATTCGCGGCTGCATTCAGGAGATTATTGAGGAACTTGAGGGTATTGAGCGGGTCGCTGACCTCATCGAGCGATCGCCCTAATGCCTCCACCCCATTCTTGAGTTGCTTCTCGATTTCGCCCTTGCCAGGAAGCCTGCCACCCATCCCTGGCTGCTGAACGCGCCACAGCATATCCAAAAAACCGAAGTCCGCGTCACTGGCAAGGATGGTTCCCGTTTCCCGACTGGGAGCCAATTTTGCATAGGTCTGTCCCAACTCCAGTGCGGCTTTGAGCAAGGCTGAATGGTCTTCTAGTGAAATAGCAGTCGGCATTACAGCCAGCTTGCCATACAGCACCTCATTAAACGCTGCTAGCAACGTTGCTTGAAACACCTGCACGCTGACTGCCGTGGAATCCTTGATCAAATCCTGTGCCAGCACGTAGCCTGCCCCGCCTGCTTTGCTTTCGAGCAACCCATTGAGCGGGCTGTCTTCTCCCACATCGGTTGGGTTGTAAGCTGTCACAAATAGGTTCTCCATCACCCCTTGCATCTGGTCAAAGAACGCTTGGTCGTTGAGGGAATCGTTGTCTGCCTTGCTGATGCGGTTGAGCCGATCGGCGATCGCCCTCAACACCTCCTGACGATTTTGCAGCGCCGCCTTCTTGTTAATGGTCAACGGGTGTTGACTAATCGCCCCCGTGCCATAGTCCACGATCTTCTTCACCGCATCGGTGTATTCCAAATCATAGCCAGTGCCAATGTAGGGCAAGTCAACGCCTCTAGGAAAGCCCGAAAAACCACTGGGCTGCCAATTGGGAGTCGAGCTAGACCCCGTTGAGTAGGTGCCCCACCCATATCCACCACCAGAAGTCGGACCGAAATATCCATAGTTCCCGGTTCCTCCAGCAGGCGCATTCGCATAGGTGCCACCATCTTGACCCTCCACCTCTCCCGATTCCAGAACGTAGAGGTCTGAGTCTTCGATCGGGCGCTCATCCGACTTCAAGAATCGGAAGGTTTGGGATTGTTGATTGCCTGCCACGTCGCGACTCGTGACGCTAAAGTCATAGACCCCCTTGCTACCAGATTCTGGATCTCTCCCAACACCTGGTTAAATGTCCCGGTCTGAGAAACTGTCACCTCTGTGAGCAGACTTTGATCCAGGATGCGCCCCGTAATTGTGGGGAGTTGGGTAATGCGATCGTTGAGCGTTCCCGTATCTTGCGCCAAAGCGAGTCGAATCGTGGGTGGAGCCGTGTCAACCCCAACCGGACGACCCGTAGTGCCCACCGCTTGTCTGGCTAAACTCGTCAGGTCGGGATTCGTCAGAGCCGTTGCTTGGGTCAGTTGTAACCCATTCATCTCCCAAATCGCCGCAGTTCCATTGCTACGATCGCGCCAAAAGATATCAGCTTTGCCGTCGCCGTTGAAATCATCGACCCCAACCCACTGCCACTCAGACCCCACCAAGGCGGCACTGCCGTTATAGGATAGAAACGCAAAATCAGTATACTGACTGCCCGAAAGCAACCAGACCGCCGTTTGTCCAGTGGTGTGGTTACGCCAGATGTGAATCTCGATACAGGGACTCGATCGGACGATCAAACTGCACCCTGTTGACTCATCAAGAGCATACGCTCTATCACAAGCCAGAAGGCTGATGATGCAAATCAAGTCCTTGCTGAATCCAGGTTAGGCAGTCTGACTCACTCTCAAAAATTCTAGGAGCCGCGATGTTAGTTAACTCACTCGGCGGATAGTGATCATAAAAAACCTTTCTACCTTGACGCAGCACGATGATTAGATTATTTCGATAGGTGTAGCGATGTTTGAAATAATCAGTGTCGTCATCAATTTCTGAGTGCTGCGCTAAATGAGTTTGGGCGACTTTAATCATGTCCTCAATCCGACTTGAGAACTCTTCAGAAGGATTTGCTGTCTTGTGGAATCGTCCTCGATGTCCCAACTCTGACAGAAGCGCGTAGGAATAAATTTCTTCTCCTGCGATCGACCCACCGACAAACGGAATAATTAAATATCCTCGGTAGGTGACGGAGTGTTCGTAAAGCAGTCGCACCATCGCACCGTTTGCTGCAAAGATTAGCTTTTATCTTCCCATGTAATCGATTAAGGATCGTGGATTAAATCATATCGGTTACTTGCGATGGTAATGGGCACGGCAGTGCCATGCCCCTACGCAAAACGGTTTTTCTAATGGTGATGATGTCCGTGATCGTGGCTGTGATTGTGCCCATTGTGACCATGATGATCATGATGGTGATCAGCTTGTGAAGCCGCCAACGCCGGATTTACCGCCATTGCTTGCTCTGACAGCAGCGCTTCAATTTGAGGGTGCGCCCAATCTGCCACCATTTGCAAAAAGTCAGGGTTGTCATTGACACAAGCCATTTGGACATAGGTCACATCAGGGCGCTTTTTGCGTAGCCCATGAATGATGTGATCGACATCTAGCAGCGTTTCGTGATTTTCGGTGGCAAAGCCGATCGGCATAAATACCAACGCGGTTGCGCCCAAATCGATCAGGTTCCTTGCCGCTAAGTCTGCGTTTGGTTGAGTCCAGTCAATCAAAGGCGTTTGGTGATTGAGCCAGCCCACTGAGATCAAA
This sequence comes from Phormidesmis priestleyi ULC007, assembly GCF_001895925.1. Lineage (GTDB taxonomy): Bacteria > Cyanobacteriota > Cyanobacteriia > Leptolyngbyales > Leptolyngbyaceae > Phormidesmis_A > Phormidesmis_A priestleyi_A. Next base: position 80,663 of record NZ_MPPI01000007.1, read on the forward strand.
GGATATTTGTAGAGCAGGCGTTCGCGCACCCGATCGTAGAGTTTTTGGCTCTCATCAATGCCAGACGTAAAGCCTTTTGCCTTGTGCGGACAGCCATGATTCATCAGCACGATGCCGATTTGAGAGGGCAAATGTGCCACCGCCAACTCAGACTTGATTTTGTCTTCGACGAGATTTGCCATCAAGTCAATATACTCTGGTTCAGCATAAAATGACGGAATATAGCGGGTTCCTTTCAGCCAGTGTTCTTTGCCAGGATCTGCCAAGGCCGACAGCGCATTGTTGACTTGCTCTACCGCGATTCCACTGGTGAAGATCGAATCTACGACTAAAAGCGGGTAGATCAAAATCTTGTCAAACCCTTCTGCTTTGACTTCTTCTAAGACTTGCTCAGGCAAGAAAGGCTTGCAGAAGTTGAAGGCTTTAAAGACTTTGACGCGATCGCCCCAGCGGTTTTGCAGTGCCTTTTCAACCCCGACTCGCTGCTGCTCAAAAATGGCATTGTGAGGCGAGATGAAGTGATCGTGTTGGTGACTCCACTCGTGCAGGTCAAACACGGCTAAAAGCTTTGCTAAAGGAGGATATACCCAGGTCGGAACTGGGGCAAACTTAGCGGTTAGTAGGTTTAACGCCTGCTCGTTATAGTTAGCGAAATCGTCATAGCTCTCGACCTCGCCGTAGCCCATTAGCAAAACGGCAACTCGATCGCTAGAAGTCGAAGCTTCTAATCCAGACTGATGGAGTTTCTCAGGGGTAGCGACCACTTTTTGTCTCTCAAACTAACGTGGATAGTGTGGACGCGCCAAGACTTAGAGTGCGGCACAAATCTCACATTACTAAGGCTAACATCCCCTACGGGGGGATAAACATCTAAAAGGTGATGACATCGTTAAAATCAGTCTAAAGGGAGATTTATGGAGCACTGTCATGAAGATCGTTATTTGCCCCGGAATGCACCGATTGCAACTTTCCCAACGCTTTGTCACAGCGCTGCATCCCAGTCAAGAAACCTTGATTTTTCCGACTGAGAAGGCTCCTGCCTATTCTCCGCTTCACGTTTTAGAATTTTTATCCCCGACTGAGGCGACGACTCCGCTAGTCTTTATTGCGTTTAGTGCTGGGGTTGTTGCCGCGATCGGAGCCGCCCGTCTCTGGCAAAAGCAGGGTGGCACCGTCAGCGCCTTGATTGCCCTCGATGGATGGGGCGTGCCGCTGGCCGGAGATTTTGCGATTCATCGGGTCAGCCACGATCGCTTTACTGCCTGGAGTTCGGCTTTGCTAGGGGGAAGTGACTCAGACAGTTTCTATGCTGACCCTGCGGTCGAGCATTTGACTTTATGGCGATCACCGCAAACTGTTCAGGGCTATGCAATAACCGCAAATCGACGATCGCGCCAAACCTCTATAACTGCCGCCAGTTTTATAACTGCGCTATTGCAGCGCTATGAGGTCTCTACATCAACGAGACATTAGAAGTCAGGAGGATATTTCCTAGCGCTGCTTTATGCCTTGTTAAAACAATCCTGGGCATCCTCCCGCAAGGATGTATTTCAGATAAAGTTGTGATGGGTCAGGTCTATACGCTGCATAATGTCTAGACCTGACCTACAGAGAGGGTTTTCACCTGATTTCTAAAATTTCTACTCTATGCTTCCTACTCGTTCCCAGCCCTCTCGTAATGGCTTTCTAGCGCTGCTTCACAATCACCCCTTCATGATGTTGTGGAGTGGGCAAATTTTGTCTCAAATAGCAGATAAAGTTTTTTTTGTGTTGCTAATCGCGCTCCTGAGTGATTACGGTTCTTCGCCTGAAACCGAAAACTCAATGCGATCGGCGGTAATGATTGCGGCAACGCTACCCGCTATTTTCTTTGGCTCGGCGGCAGGCATTTTTGTCGATCGCTATGACAAAAAAACAATTTTGAGCGGCTGCAATATCTTGCGCGGAGTGATGTTGCTGCTGCTGCCGTTTTTGCCCAAGGCATTTATCATCTTGATCGCGATCGCGTTTTTAGAATCGATCTTGACTCAGTTTTTTGCCCCCGCAGAGCAAGCTACGATTCCCTTTCTGGTAAAGCCAGAAAATCTGCTAACAGCAAATGCGCTGTTCACCACCACGATGATGGGTTCGTTAATTGTCGGGTTTGCGATCGGTGACCCGTTGCTGAAAGTGGCGAGTGGGTTTAACCCAGAGTGGGGACGAGAAATTTTAGTCGGCGGCTTATATTTGCTGGCTGGAATCGTGCTTTATTTGATGCCTCTAAAAGAAAAGAAGCATGAGAGTGAGACGATCGTTCCGGTTCATCCTTGGAGCGATTTTAAGGAAGGGTTAGCTTATCTGCGTAAAGATTCTCTAGTGAGATATGCCATGTTGCAACTCATGATTCTTTACTCGGTTTTAGCGGCGTTGACGGTGTTAGCGATTAACCTGACGCAAAAAATTGGGCTAGAAAAAACTCAGTTTGGCTTACTGTTGGCGGCGGCAGGCGTAGGCATGGTGTTTGGGGCAGCAGCTTTGGGTCATTGGGGCGATCGCTTTCGTCGCAAACCCCTGCCTTTAATCGGCTTTGCTTTCATGGCGTTTGTGCTGACGATGTTCTCATTCACTTCCAAACAAGGGTTGAGCTTTGCCTTGTCGGGCTTTTTCGGGCTAGGGTCCTCGCTGGTCGCGGTTCCGATGCAGACTCTAATTCAGCAACGCACCCCAGAAGCCATGCGAGGAAAGGTGTTCGGCTTTCAAAATAACATCGTCAACATTGCCCTCAGCGTGCCATTAGCCGTTACAGGGCCGTTAATTGACGTGATCAATAACCAGGTCGCTCGGAATCCGCAATCTGAATTGGGACTGCGATCGGTGCTGATCGGCATGAGTGTAGTGGTGACGATCGTTGGCATCTGGGCATGGCGCAGCACTCGACGAGTTTTGCAGGATGCAGTTTAACTCACGCTAATGTCAACAAAATTTGACAGATAAATTAGCTCATAAATTAACTAAACTGTAGAGATAGGTAGCTTTGTGGCGCGATCGTCAATAATCAGTCTCGACAGGGATCGTAATCGGCACTACACTAAGTTTCTATCTATTGCATCTTTAGATACAAAAATTGTCCACTTAGACGGTTTGGCGAGGTTCCCCAGTGCAATTGCAACGAGTGGCAGTACAGCGGGTGACAGGTGGCTTTGCGCTGATCGACAGCCTCAGACGGCACGGCGTTAAGCACATCTTCGGCTATCCGGGCGGAGCGATTCTGCCCATCTATGACGAGCTTTATAAGGCAGAAGCGATCGGCGGCATTCAACACATTTTGGTCAGGCACGAGCAAGGAGCAGCACACGCGGCTGACGGCTATGCCCGCGCGACTGGGCAGGTTGGCGTGTGTTTTGCCACGTCAGGCCCTGGTGCGACCAACCTGGTGACTGGCATCGCCACGGCACACATGGACTCGATTCCGCTCGTAGTGGTGACGGGACAAGTGCCGCGACCCGCGATCGGCAGTGATGCCTTCCAAGAGACGGATATTTACGGGATTACGCTCCCGATCGTCAAACACTCCTATGTAGTACGTGACCCTAGAGACATGGGGCGGATTATTGCAGAGGCATTCTATATTGCCAGCACGGGCAGGCCCGGCCCTGTACTAGTCGATATCCCAAAAGATGTGGGCACCGAAGTCTTTGACTATGAACCAGTCGAGCCGGGCGCTGTGCGGCTAACGGGCTATCGCCCTACTATGAAGGGTCATCCGCATCAGATTGGGCAAGCGTTGAAGTTAATTCGGCAAGCCAAACAACCTTTGTTGTATGTCGGCGGCGGCGCGATCGCTGCCAATGCTCACGCCGAAGTTAAAGAACTCGCAGAACGTTTTCAGCTTCCGGTTACGACTACGCTAATGGGAATCGGTGCCTTTGATGAGCAGCATCCGCTCGCAGTTGGGATGTTGGGAATGCACGGCACTGCCTACGCCAACTTCTCGGTGACAGAATGTGATTTGCTGATTGCGGTCGGGGCGCGGTTTGACGATCGTGTGACTGGCAAGCTAGACGAATTTGCGTCTCGTGCTAAAGTCATCCACATTGACATTGACCCCGCAGAAGTGGGTAAAACGCGGGTTCCTGAAGTACCGATCGTGGGCGACGTGCGGCAAGTGTTGCTCAATTTGCTCGATCGCAGTCACGAAGACGGCGACCCGGCAAGGTCAGATCAGACGAGCGACTGGCTAGCTAGAATCGATCGCTGGCGCGAAGATTATCCGCTCGAAGTGCCTCATTACCCTGACAAGCTTTCGCCTCAAGAAGTCATTGTCGAATTGGCGCAACAGGCTCCTAATGCCTTCTACACCACCGATGTAGGGCAGCATCAAATGTGGTCGGCGCAGTTCCTTAAAAATGGCCCTCGTCGCTGGATTTCTAGCGCGGGTCTGGGCACGATGGGCTTTGGACTCCCGGCGGCGATGGGGGCTAAAGTGGCGGTTGGCAGCGATGAGCAAGTGATCTGCATTAGCGGCGATGCCAGCTTTCAGATGAATTTGCAGGAGTTGGGCACGCTGTCGCAGTATGGAATTGCCGCCAAAATTGTGATTATCAACAACGGCTGGCAGGGCATGGTGCGCCAGTGGCAAGAAGCCTTCTGGGAAGGGCGCTATTCGTCTTCTAACATGGAGCCGTCAATGCCCGACTTTGTGAAGTTGGCAGAGGCCTACGGCATTAAAGGCATGATGATCAGTGTTCGCGACGAGTTGAGTATCGCGGTGGCTGAGATGCTGGCACATGACGGCCCTGTGCTGCTCGATGCGCGAGTCAAGCGAGACGAAAACTGCTATCCGATGGTGGCTCCGGGCAAGAGCAATGCTCAAATGTTGGGGTTGCCCGATCGTAAGAGCCTAGAGCGCGCAACTGAACTGATGTATTGCAGCAGTTGTGGCGCGAAGAATGTTGCCAGCAATAGATTCTGCCCTGAATGCGGCACCAAGCTGTAGTCTGATTAGTAATCATATTGGATCACCGTAGGAGTATGGCAACATCCCTACGGTGATATTTTTTGTGATTATTATGGTTTAGATCGGTGAACACAAACGCGATCAGGAGGATTAACGCTACTCATCGCTGATTTAATTCACCTAAAAGAACGCTGCAAACTATGCTTTTGTAAGTCGATGCAGCCACATGAAGTTAACGCCTTCTGGGGAACTTTTACTTTGGATTAAACCATTCGAGTAATGCAAGTTTTCTCCGGTTAAGTCTTTGCGATATCCATACGCCGTCCACTCGCCGTAAGGGTCATTCACCCAAAATCCGTTGCGATCGTAGCCTCTAATCACAACGATGTGACCAAAACTAGTGAAATAGCCGTGAATGATGCAAGGACGACCCTCAGCGATCGCCTTGCGAATATCATAGAGCCTTCCCTGGGTCGTAAAGTCATCTCTCACCCCGTAAGCGGCTGCCATTTTTGCCAGGTCTTCCGGGTCGTGCCGACTTAATCCGTTGCGTTCCATATAGCGATAAAGCTCGTCTTCAAACTGCACCGCGTTGGTTTTCTGCCGAATCTGCAAGTAGCGCATGATCATTGCAAAACTGGTGACATTACACGCTCCACCTGGATTCTCAGCATTGTCAAGCTGACTGCGGTAAGGCACATTTAAGCGCTTAGTTGCGGGAAGCCCGATCGTGGGTAAATTAATCGGCAAAGAGGGTCTGCGCGTGGCACTGGTTACCTGCCCTTGACTGTTAAGGAGTTGAATGTGAGGCAAATAGACAAACCAAGTGTTGAGCGGTGGGTTACCCAAAAACTCACTCACAAAGGCAATCTTGAGATGATTGTTGCCCACCAGTTTCCAGGAGTGGATCTCAAATACTCTTCCAGCCTCGACGTTAACCTTATCTTGAGCAGACAGCCGTGCAGAATCGCCAGTAGACTGCTTGAATGTAGTATTATCGATAACTTTTAGCTTCATAATTTCCCCGTTTATTCAATAGGGTGCCTCAAAATTTCTATAAAATAAATAGAAGTTTCAAGAACAAGCTTAATCCGAAAGACATCAGTAGACCTCCTGCATGAATAAAATTCCCCAAACTACCCTGGATCTCGCTCCGTTTCAGTCGGCTTGTGCCCCCTAAATCCCCCAAAATGGGGGACTTTGAAATTAGAGCCTAGGCTTAAAGTCCCTCATTAAGGGGGGATTTAGGGGCGTTCCCTGATTCGTGCAGGAGGTCTAGTGCAGTATCCGTCTAAATATCCAAAAAGATTTTTGGTGGCAGTGTTCCCTAAATTTCAGCAAGAGGACAAGTAATGTCAACACTCCGGTTTCTCCTACTTGAAGACAATCCACTCGATGCAGAAATGGTGCAGACCCTGCTGCTGAATAGTGCGATCGACTTTGAGCTGCTGAGGGTGGAAACTCGCGCTGATTTTGTGGCAGCCCTAGAAACCGATGAGTTTGACTTGATTTTGGCAGATTATGCACTGCCCAATTTTGATGGCATCTCTGCGTTAGAGATTGCTTGCAACCTGCGTCCAGATATTCCATTTATTTTTGTCTCTGCCAATTTGGGCGAAGAATTAGCGATCGAAACGCTCAAACGGGGAGCCATAGATTATGTGCTCAAGCAACGGTTAGGGCGGTTAGTTCCCTGTGTCGATCGGGCATTACAGGAAGCCAAAGAACGCCGCGAACTCAAACAGACAGAAGCAGCCCTGCGTCAGAATGAAGCCCACCTCCGCGCCGTCGCTGCTAACTTGCCCAACGGGGCTGTCTTCCTGGTAGATCACGATTTGCGCTATCTGCTAGCAGAGGGCGATGCTCTCCAGAGCGCCGGAATGACCTCTGAAGACTTGGTGGGCAAAACCCTTTGGGAAGCCCTTGATCCAGCCCTCGCAACTCGCTACGAACCCCACTATCGCCAAGCCCTCGGCGGTGAACCTTTTAGCTCAGAGCATTGCAGCCACGATCGCACCTACATCTCTCATGGCACACCTCTCCGCAACGATCGGGGTGAGGTTGACACCGTGCTAGTAGTGTCTTACGACATCACCGATCGCAAACGGACGGAGTTAAATGCAGAATTTCTCGCCGCCGTCAGTCAAGAATTGGTTAGAGCGACTCGTGTAGACGAGATTGTGAAAATGGTCGGCGAACACCTCAACCGCTATCTCAATACTTCGACTTGTGCCTTTGTCGAAATTAGCGAGGAAGCACGGCAAGCGATAATCAATCATGATTGGCATCAAAATGAGCTGCGGAGCTTAGTGGGGGTTTATCCTCTCGGAGAGTTTGTCACTGACGAGTTTTTGCAAGCCGCCCAAGCCGGACAAACGATCGTCGTCCGGGATGTCACTGCTGACTCGCGCATTGTTGACCAGCAGCGATATGCCGCGCTAAAAATCGGGGCAGAAATTAACGTTCCTTTAATCAGAGACGGCCAGTGGAAATTTTCGCTGACTGTGTTTCATCAAGCTCCCTACGATTGGCGCGAAGACGAGATTGAGTTAATGCAGGAATTGGCAAACCGCATCTGGACAAAGCTAGAACGCGCCCGTGCCGAAGCCGCCTTGCGCCAAAGTGAGGAGCAGAGCTGGAACATTCTGGAGAGCATTAATGACGCATTTTTTGCCCTAGACAAAAACTGGCTGTTCACCTATGTCAATCAAACAGCCGAAACCCTGCTCGATCGCGCCCCAGGTGACTTAACCAGAAAAAACTTCTGGGAAGAATTTTCGGGTCTGAATGGCAGCGAATTTGAACGGCTTCATCGACGCGTGATGAGCGATCGCGTGGCTGAATCACTGACCGCGTTTTACCCTGATCACGATCGCTGGTATGAAGTCCGCACCTACCCTGCCCCAAACGGCATCACCGTTTATTTCAGGAATGTCACCGATCGCATTCAAGCCGAAGCTGAACTGCGCGAGAGTGAAGCCCGGTTCCGGCATCTAGCAGATACCGCTCCTGTGCTGATTTGGATGTCTGGAACTGATAAACTCTGTTATTACTTCAATCAGCCCTGGCTAGACTTTACCGGGCGAACGATGGAGCAAGAAATGGGCAATAGTTGGGCAGAAGGAGTCCATCCCGACGATTTCCAACTTTGTTTAGATACTTATGTCACCGCCTTTGATGCCAGGCAACCGTTTCAAATGGAATATCGCCTTAGACGCTCTGATGGGGCATATCGTTGGCTGCTCGATGCAGGCGTGCCCCGATTTACATCAGAAGGTGAATTTCTGGGCTATATCGGTTCTTGTATTGACATCGACGATCGCAAATCTGCCGAAGCCGCCCTGCGTGAAAGTGAAGCTCGTTTTCGGTTAGTAGTCGAAAGTGCGAAAGAGTATGCCATTTTTACCCTCGATTCCAAGGGTGCTGTGACCAGTTGGAACAGTGGTGCGGAACGATTGTTTGGATATCAAGCAGCAGAAATTCTAGATTGTAACAGCCGCATCCTTTACACGCCAGAAGACAATGAATGGGGTCGGAATGAGCGAGAAAGGCAAACGAGCCTAGCTCAAGGACAGGCAGAAAACGAGTGCTGGCATATTCGCAAAGATGGTAGCCGCTTTTGGGGCAGTGGTTTAGTAATGCCGCTGCAAACTGAAGCAGGCCCGCAAGGATTTGTCAAAATTATGCAAGACAAAACCGTGCAACGGCAAGCTGGTGAACGATTCCGGTTGCTTTATGACACCACCAGCGATTTACTCGCCACCGAGCAACCTCTGACGCTGATGCACAACCTGTTCAGCAAACTCTCAAACCAGCTAGAGCTAGATTATTACTACCAATACACAGTGGAGGAAAAAGACAACCGCCTAATGCTGCATCTGAGGAACTCCGAAGGACTCTCAGATGAAACGGCTCAATTGATCGAATGGATTGAATTTGGTCAAGACATTTGCGGGCTGGTGGCACAAGAGCGGCGGCAAATGATCTTCGACCAAGCGCAGGTCTTGGCCCATCCCAACGCCCAGAGGCTGCGCGCGATCGGGGGCACTGCCTACGCGGGGCAACCGTTGATTGTTCAAGGACGGTTACTGGGGACGCTCTCCTTTGCCAGCCGCCGCCGCACTAGCTTTACATCCGAAGAAATTGACCTCTTGCAATCGACCTGCGATCAAATGGCGATCGCCCTTGAGCGAACAAACTTAATCCGTTCAATTCAGCAACAGGCGGAACAATTACAACGCGCCAACCGGATTAAAGACGAGTTCTTAGCAGTGTTGTCACATGAACTGCGATCGCCGCTTAACCCGATTTTGGGTTGGACGAAACTATTACGCGCTGGCAGGTTGGATCACGTTAAAACGAGTGAAGCTCTAGCCACGATCGAACGCAATGCTAAACTCCAATCGCAATTGATCGAAGACTTGCTCGACATCTCCCGCATCATGCAGGGCAAGCTGTCTTTAACCGCGACTCCGGTCAGTTTAACCTTTGTGATTTCGGCTGCCATTGAAACGGTGCGTTTGGCGGCAGAAGCCAAAAATGTGGGGCTACAGCTTGATCTCGACTCCACGATCGCGCCCGTTTCTGGCGATGTTGCCCGCTTGCAGCAAGTCGTGTGGAATTTGCTCTCCAATGCAGTCAAGTTTACCCCTAGCGGTGGGCAGGTGACCCTTGAACTGAGGCAGCTCGACCAACTGGCTCAAATCAGCGTGATCGACACTGGAAAGGGCATCAACGCTCAATTTTTGCCCTATGTGTTTGAGTATTTTCGACAAGAAGACGGCTCGACCACGCGCAGATTTGGCGGCTTAGGGTTAGGGCTGGCGATCGTGCGGCAAATTGTTGAAATGCACGGAGGAACAGTCGAGGCAAAAAGCGCAGGTGAAGATCAAGGCGCAACTTTTATCGTGAAGCTGCCGATGGTTCGACAGATAGCGCCGATCGTGCTTGAACCAATCCGCACTCAAACAGACCTAGAAACGCCCTTAGACAGCCTTCAAATTTTGCTCGTCGATGACGATACCGATACTCGTGAGTTTCAGGCGTTTCTGTTGGAACAAAGTGGGGCGAGAGTAACAGCCGTTGTCTCTGGTTTAGAGGCATTGCAAGCTCTAGAGCGGTTTATTCCTGATCTGATTGTCAGCGATGTGGGCATGGCGGAAATGGATGGCTATATGCTGATGCAGCAGATTCGCTCTCGTCCACCCAGACAGGGCGGAACCATTCCGGCGATCGCCCTCACTGCCTATGCCGCAGAACTTGACCAGCAAAAAGCACTGCAAGCAGGATTTCAGATCCACATGACAAAGCCTGTGGAGCCAGAAATATTAGTTAGAGAAATTATAAATCTGCTTAACTCAATATAAAGAATCAAAAAAAGAAACTATGGATAATTTATCTCTGGTCATTCAAAACGCCCAAATTTTGCTACCCAGTGGCGAGTTCATTTTGGGAGCGGTGCAGATTCAAGAGGGGCAGATTGTGCAAGTTGGGGCAGATCTCTCGTCGCTCAACGATCGCGTCCTCACCATTGACGCAACAGGGTTAACTTTATTACCCGGAGTCATTGACCCTCAAGTCCATTTTCGAGAACCAGGACTGGAATATAAAGAAGACTTATTTACGGCGAGTTGTGCCTGTGCGCGAGGCGGTGTGACTTCGTTTTTAGAGATGCCCAACACCCGTCCGTTGACGACGACTCAAGCCGCTTTAGACGACAAACTCAAACGCGCATCTGAGAAATGTCTCGTCAATTATGGGTTCTTTATCGGCGCAACGGCTGAAAATCTGCCAGATTTAACTGAGGCAAATCCGACACCGGGCATCAAGATCTTTATGGGATCGATGCAGGGTGATTTGCTGGTAGATGAAGAAACCGCATTAGATCCAATTTTTGCCAAGGGCGATCGCTTGATTGCAGTTCACGCCGAAGATCAGGCAAGAATTCGCGATCGCCGCGCTCAATTTGCCGGACAGACTGATCCCGCCGTTCACTCACAGATTCAGGACAATCAGGCTGCCTTGAATGCAACTCAATTAGCGCTAAAACTGTCTAAAAAATATCATCGTCGTCTCCATATTTTGCATCTGTCCACCGCAGAAGAAGCCGAACTTTTGCGGCACGATAAACCCGCGTGGGTAACGGCAGAAGTAACGCCTCAGCACTTGTTGTTGAATACAAGCGCTTACAAAACCATTGGCACGATGGCGCAGATGAATCCGCCGTTACGATCGCCCCACGATAATGAGGTTCTCTGGCAAGCGCTATTGGATGGAGTCATCGACTTTATCGCCACCGATCACGCGCCTCACACCCTTGAAGAAAAGGCGAAACCTTATCCCAATACGCCCTCTGGAATGCCGGGAGTTGAAACCTCGTTAGCGCTGATGTTGACTCAAGCAGCCCAGGGACGCTGCACCGTTGCCCAAGTCGCAAACTGGATGTCGAGTGCTGTTGCTAAAGCTTATCGAATTCCCAATAAAGGAGCGATCGCGCCTGGTTATGATGCCGATCTAGTGCTGGTCGATCTGGATCATTATCATCCGGTATTGCGGGAGGAAGTGTTGTCTAAATGTGGCTGGAGTCCTTTTGAGGGCTGGAGTTTGACAGGCTGGGCACAGGTGACGATCGTCGGAGGGCAAGTGGTCTACGATCGCGGCAAACTTCAGACAGACGTGCGAGGTCAAGCATTGCGATTTGACGGGTAAAGCGCTATTGAGGAGACAAATTGTTTCATTCTTCACGATCAACTTCTGCAAGAATATCTCGGATCTCGTTTGCCGAAATGTCGTCTTGATCGGACTTCGAGTAAATTGTCAGCAGCAAAATGCTGGTAGGTGACTCAACTTGATAAACCAAGCGATAGCCAGCGCTCTTCCCTTTTTGGATATTACGATTGCGAACTCTCACCTTGTAGACCACATAGCCCTCACCTATTCCAGCGATTCTATCTCCTACAAAGTCTCCTTGTTGCAATTGCTCAATCGTCGGCTGAATGTCAGAGCGAATCCTGCGAAACCTCTTTGAGAGTTGGTACAGTTCCTCCTCAAACTCATTGGAGAATCGAATTGAAACCGCATCATTACTCTGCATCAATCCGATCCCACAGTTCAGAAATGGGTCTGGTTTGTCCCGCTTTGGCTTGCTGCAATGCTCTTTTCAGGCTGGCTTTCACCTCCTCGATCGGAGTATCGTCTGGGTCGTCTACTGCTTCTGCCTTCTCTGGAACCAATACAATCACCCGTACCTGATGGGGATAGTCAGTTCCCTGAATGGGTTGATCTAAAACTAGGTTTCCTTGAGCATCAATTCTGCCCGTGACTTCGATCGCCTTCATTAACTCATCTCGCATCGAAAGAATGATCGGTTTTGCGAGATCCTAACATGCGCTTATGCTCTGTCGTTTATAGAACTTCTCACAGTGCAGAAATGATGGACTTTAGGTCAAAGTGACCCACGGGATTGAGAGTGACTTGACGACCAGAATCACGATCGTACTCTAGCCGAATCTCTAAATAATTCTGTGGCTTGTAGGAGAGACGCTCTGCCCACTCGATCGCCACGATTCCTGGCTCGGCTTCGACTCCTTCCCAATAGATTTCTGGATAGAGGCTGGCGGTTTCAGCCAGGTTCAGACGATAAAGATCGAGGTGATAGAGCGGCACCCGTCCGTCTAAATATTCGTTGATTAGGGTGAAGGTGGGACTGTCGATCGAGTCTTTAATTCCCAATCCTATGCCGATGCCCTGTACGAGTGTAGTCTTTCCACTGCCCAAGTCACCTTCTAGCAGCAGCACACTGCCAGCCGAGAGCGTTTGCCCTAGCTGAATGCCTAACTTGCGGGTTGCTGTTGCAGTGGGAAGAAGGAGTGAGTTCATTCTGATTTGGGTTTTTGATGCGCTAAAAGGAACTGGGCTTCGGCGGTGCGATCGCTAGTCGGATATCGCTGCACAAGTTGCTGAAGATAGCGAGGCTGATTACTCAAAAAATAGCTCGAAAACAGCAAATCATCTGCATAAGCACTGTTGGGGAATTTAACCTGTAACTCAGTTAAAATCCCGTCGATTCGACTTTGGTAAGCAGAGCCGATATCGGGAGAAGATTCCCCGGTGTCTGGGTTAAATTGACGCTTTCCAACTGGAACCCCGGCGGGTGGATGAATCCGCGTAGTTTCGCCTGGATCGTGATTTTCCCATTGCCAGAGAAGCGTCATTGCCACCATGTAAAGCGTTTTCTCTCGCAGTTGGGGCGGCGTTTTAGGATCATCTAATAACTGCTGATAGAGCGATAATGCAACCCCATTTTGACTGGCGCTTTGATAAGATTGGCGCACGGCTGACTCGCCTCGTTTTGAAAGGTCACAGACCCACCAATAGCGGCAATCCCAGCGATCGTTTGCCTCGACTGAATAGCGCTGACTCGTGCTGTAGCTAGTGGGCAAGTGATAAGTTCTATAGCCATCCCAAATCGCGAGATAGCCATTTTTCCAGCCGCCTTCGCCTGCCCAATTAGATGCCAACTGATAGCGAGAATCAGGCGTGTTTTCTGTTTTCAACGTCAGAAGTTGCTGCCAGCGCTGACGCTGTTCGGTGAGCATGGTTTGCATTTGTTGCTGAACTTCTGCGGTTTTGTCACCCGTCCACCACGACCAACCTGCTTTGTAATAGCGATCGAGAATTTTGGCAGGCATGACCGTCAAATTCAAATTCTCGGAGGTTTGCAGCGCTTTGGCATAGTCGTGCGATCGGGCTTCTTTCACCGCTAACGCATAGCGCAACAAAGGCGCAATCTCTTGATAATTTGGCTCTTGCAATAAAGTCTGAACTTGCTCGGCAGAAAGTCCGACATCTAACAAAGTTCTGACGTGAGGATAAGCGAGATAAAGGGCATCACGATCGCCGATCTCACTCGTCATCATCGTTAACCACAGTCGCATTGCTCCCATGATATCGCCCTGATCTTGCAAGCTGTGTGCCAACAAAAAGGTTGCATCATCTGCCCCCGGATGGTTAGGATAGTGACTCAGCCACTGTTGCCAATCTCGGACTCGATCGGCGGCGGATTTTTTAGCGTTGCGATCGAGCAGTTGTTTCGCACGAGGTTCGCCCCCAAAGTAGGAGTGTCCGGTCAAATCTCCATACTCGCGGCAACCCTGAATAAATTTGGATTGCGGATATTTTTGTGCCATCCCGACCAGCAGATAATAAGCGTGGGCACCGCGATCGATATCATCTCCGCCAAAGTCATAAAATACGCTGCGCGTCAGACTGTAGAGCGGGCGTGAATCTCCATTGAGGATTTGTTGCAACAGCGTTGATCCTTGCGGATCGTGGTGTCGATCGAGTTCGGCGATCGCCCAGACGCGATCGGGTGATTGCACGTCAGTTGCCAGCGATTTAAATAAGGCTTTGGCGATCGGTGAAATCTGCTCGGCTTTGACGGTTCCTAAACGGTTGACCAATAGATATTCGCGTGACGTAGCGGGAAGAGATTGATAATAAGCGATCGCCGCCTGAATCTGGTTTTGATTGGGTTGGGTAATTTGTTCAAATTTTGTCCACTCAGATAGGTTAGGAACGGGCTTGTCACTACGAGGTTGGGGCGGAAAAACCTGATCGTATCCTAAGAGATTCACTAAAAAGTCAAAATTGAACTGATTATAGAAAGTCGGAGAATTTTGTGGTTCTAGATTCTGTTTGGCGAGTTGAATTAGCCGCGATCGCACCTGCGGGTCATCCAGTCCAAATTCTCGCTCCCAGGCTTTTTGATTCTCTGATTCGTAGCCCGACTCTAACAACAAGGTGTCTAGTTGACTAGTGAGAAGATAGAAGTCAGGTGTAGACGCTCGTCGCTGCAACTGTTTTGTCAACCAAAGCGTCGTGTAAGGCTTGCCTAGACTGCGAATCCCTGCCATTCCATAAGCTTGTCGAACTTGATCGCGCGATCGCGCATAATACTCCAGCAAGGGATAAGCCTTTGCACCATATTGCTTCCAAACTGGATGGGTAAGCTTGCTGTCTCCCCATTTAATCTCGATCAAATCTTGACGGACGGCTTGCAAAATTGGCTGCCACTGCGGATCAAAGCGCAGACGATCGCGCATCACGTCATCCACTTCGACCTCAGTCAACTTGACTGGAGAAAGCCCTCCCGCCTGTTTTGCTGCCTCTTCGGGCGACGGTATTTTTTGGTTAGAAGCCGCCACTAACTTTGCGATCGGCATTGCCGATATTAAGGACAACACTCCTAACGCTGCCCCAGCTTGACCCAACCATTTATGACCTTTCTGACCCGACATACTGGAACTCTCTAACACCTACCTCCAGAGAATCATGAGGGATTATACAGAGTCCAGAAAGTTGTTACAGAAGTTGTTCAGAAGTCGAAACCTGAAACCTGTTCAAGATTCTCGCGATCGTCGCCCATACCAGCGGAGCAACACCCGCGCCAACCGCTCCGAGTCGTGACGCACTAACCCCGTTTCTTCATCTTCGTGCATCACGTCGGCCCGAATGATCCGTCGTCCTAGTTTCGTCACTGCGTCTCGATCGACTCCCACCGGGTGAGACTGCTCTTCGGCATAGCGAATTAACGCTTTCGCAGAAGGCGGCTGCTTTTGCACTAAAACTGCATCAAATAAAGGCTTGCCACAGGCGATGTCGATCGCTCGAATATGATCTGCTACGCTATACCCGTCGGTTTCTCCCGGTTGGGTCATGATGTTGCACACATACACACACGGAACTTGTCGCTCGGCGATCGCGTTCGCAATTTCGGGCGCTAACAAGTTAGGAATCACGCTGGTGTAAAGACTCCCCGGCCCGATCACAATATAATCAGCTTTATAAAGTGCCTCTAACGCTCTCGGCAAAGCAGGCGGATTGGGAGGCGTGCAGCCAATTCTCACGATTTTGCCGTTTGCCTTGGTGATGCTCGATTCGCCTTCAATGCGGCGACCGTCTTCGAGTTCTGCCCATAGGCATACATCGCTAAGAGTGGCGGGCAAAACTTGTCCTCGAACAGCTAGAACTTTAGAACTTGCGGTGATCGCTTGCTCAAAATCTCCGGTGATGTCACTCAAAACCGTGAGAAACAAATTCCCAAAGCTGTGCCCAACTAATCCATCGCCCGCTTTAAATCGATATTGAAACAGTTCTGTCAGCAATTTCTCTTCGTCTGCTAACGCCGCGATGCAGTTACGAATGTCTCCAGGCGGCAACCCCCCGATCTCGCGCCGCAGTCGCCCTGAAGAACCGCCATCATCGGCTACGGTCACGATCGCGGTGATATTGGCGCTCGATCGCTTTAATCCTCGCAGCAGCGTAGACAGACCTGTGCCACCGCCGATCGTCACAATTCTGGGGCCGCGATTTAAGCGCCGCGCTGTTAGCAACACATCGACTAACTCTTCGTCACGATCGGTCATCAACACGTTTGTAATTGAGCCAAACGTGCGAGTTTGCCCCCACAAGATCAGCAGCACTCCCGCGATTAAAACGAGCGGGCCACTCACATAGCTGGGCAGCAGACGGCTTAACGTTTCTAACAGATCAGCGGCAAACTGCATCAAATAAAAGATCGGAGTCAGCTTTACCCAAATCGCCAGCCCTAAACTGACCAGCAGCACCCCTCCGGCGCTGATCAACATCCAGCGTTTGACAAACAAACCCGGAGCGAGCCACTTAAACCACTGTCCTAGCCAAGTCGGAGCCAAATGGCGAGATTCTTGCCTTATTGTCCGCATGGTCTGCTTGAGTAAACGGTTTGTTGTCATTGGTGCTCTATGCCCGGAACGGAAAAAAGGCAGACCAGAATTTTATAGAAATTACTTGCCTTTGACAGCAGGATAACTCAAGTTTCTCATTCGTAATTGACAATAGGGAAGAAGGGAATCGAGAACAGAGGAATGCCTGATTTCACTTTGGGAAAAGGAAGAAGAAGGATTTTTGATAGAGTCATAAAGGCTAATGATCAAAATCATCGTCTTGAGCAAGTGGGTTCTATGATTAGGACTCATGATGTTCTAAGAATCGCCTTCTCGATCGCCTGTTCCCGATTTTCCTCAACCCTGTGGTCTAAGTCTCAACCGAATGAGTGAACCGTTGATCGAACTGAAGGGAGTTTGTAAAACTTTTGGGCAAAATATTGTCCTAGATCACGCCGATCTGACTATTTATCGCGGAGAAGCCCTCGCCATTATCGGGCCATCCGGCACTGGCAAATCTACCGTGCTGAGAATTATTGCTGGATTGTTGGCTCCCGATGCCGGGGAAGTCCACGTCGGGGGGCAACTGCGAAAAGGACTGATCGAAGACGCAGCCGACCCGATCAATATCAGCATGGTGTTTCAGCAAGCGGCTCTATTTGACTCACTGACGGTCGAAGAAAACGTCGGATTTTTGCTCTATCAGCGATCGCGGCTGCCGCGACGACAAATTCGAGAACTCGTGGCGCAGCGACTAGACATGGTGGGCTTGTCAGGCATCAGCGATCGCTACCCCGCCGAACTCTCTGGTGGGATGCGAAAACGAGTCAGCTTTGCCCGTGCCATCATGTCAAACCCCCACAACCCAAAGGATACGCCAGACATGCTACTCTACGATGAGCCAACGGCGGGGCTTGACCCGATCGCCTCGACTGTGATCGAAAATTTGGTCAGGCATCTCAACAGGCAGGGCGGCTGCCAAAGCTATGTGATGGTGACTCACCAAGAAAGCACAATTCGTCGAACTGCCGATCGAATCCTCTTTCTTCATCAAGGTAAGGTGCAGTGGCAGGGCAAAGTTCACGAGCTTGACAGCACTGATAATCCACTGATCCGCCAGTTTTTAAGCGGTAGTGTAGAAGGACCCATACAGGTGATTGGATAAGCCTATGCGTTCGCGAATGGTTCGAGAAGGCTCGGTAGGACTGCTGATCTTATGCGGTTTAGGGCTGTTTGGAGGGTTGATTCTCTGGCTGCGAGGGCTAAATCCTGGCAATCGCAGCTTCTCTGTTAACGTAGACTTTGCCACGATCGGCGGGGTTCAGCCAGGTTCACCCGTGCGCTATCGCGGGGTGACGGTCGGCAGAATTAATCGCATCTCGCCTGACCCCAATGGGGTGGTGGTGCAGATTGATATTGCGCCTGCCGATCTGATCATTCCTCGCGATTCAGAGGTGACGGTGAATCAGTCGGGGTTGCTAGGCGAAACCCTTTTAGATATTGTTCCTCGTAAACCGTTGCCCGATGGAGCAGTTTCGGCAAAACCGCTCGATCGCGACTGCGATAAAGAACTGATTCTTTGCGAAGGCTCTCGAATCAATGGCACGTTGGGCATCAGCACCGATGAGTTAGTGCGGGCGAGCATCAAGTTTGCCAATGTTTATAGCGATCCGCAGTTTACGGGGAATATCAATTCGTTAACCAAAAATAGCAGTGATGCTGCTGCTCAAATCACCATTTTGAGTAAAGAAGTTACGGGCTTAGTCAAATCAGCGAGGCAGGAAGTCGGCACGTTTTCCGGCACCGCAAAATCGATTAGCAATGCGGCAGATCAGTTTGGGCTGACGATCGCGCAGGTCAACAGCTTGGTGACTGCAAATCGCGCCACTTTGGTTTCAACTCTCGATAATCTCAACCAGACGAGTGGGCAACTGCGAGTCACGGTGGCAAAGCTGAGTCCGACGCTCGATCGCATTCAGCAGGGGCAACTGATTCAAAACCTAGAAACGCTGTCTGCAAATGCGGCTCAGGCATCTACCAATTTGCGCGATGTGTCAGTCAGTCTCAATAATCCCTCAAATCTCACGGTTTTGCAGCAGACGCTCGAGTCTGCCAGAGCCACGTTTCAGAACGCTCAAAAAATCACGGCAGACTTAGACGAACTGACAGGTGACCCCCAACTGCGTAACGATTTGCGAAATTTAATTAAAGGGCTGAGTGGCTTAACGTCTTCGACTCAGCAGTTGCAGCAACAGGCACAGGTTTCTCAAGTTCTCGCACCGTTGGCGACAACGCAACCCCAAGCGTTACAGCCTCCAGCAGCGAGTAGTGGAGCCGTCGAACCTTCTAGGATCGTGCAGCCTCCGGTGTCAAAGCCTGGTGCGATCGCTCCCTGAGCCTAGAGCGCGATCGCAGTAGACCGCCGATCAAGACAGCCCGACCAGCTTTGCGCTCAGATCCCACATGCGATCGGCTTTTTCGTCATCACGAGCTTGAGGAGATACCTTTTGCACAAACGATTTGCCGTCTTTTTTCTGGCGGTTGCCCCAACTCCAATAAGCGCCAGACTGCTTATATTCAGGGTCAGCCACGACCATTGCGACGCGATCGCCTGATAGCTCTTGAGACACATAGCCCCCAGTGATGTTCTTCTGAAACCAGGGGAAGATTTTTTGAAACAATGGATAGTGATTGCGAAATAGCGGCGTGTCGGCAACGCAGCCCGGATAGAGAGAACTAAAGGTGATTCCGGTTGCGTCGTGATAGCGCCGATGGAGTTCTCTCATGGTCAACACATTGCAGACTTTGCTGTCTTTATAGGCTTTGACTGGCTCAAATTTTTTGCCGTCAACCATTGAAATGGGGGCTTTAAAGCCCGCTTCAAACCCCTCAAAATTTCCTAAATCGGGGCGAGGCGGAATTTTGCCTCCTAACTCATCTGGGTTGTGAGTCACCGTTCCCAAAATGACTAATCTCGGATCGGCGGAGGGCTTTAAGTCTTCTAACATCAGGTTGCATAAGAGGAAGTGACCGAGGTGATTGGTCGCGACGCTCAATTCGTATCCTTCGGGGCTTCGCAACGGCTCTTTGAGCAGAGGCATATAAATGGCAGCGTTGCACACCAAAGCATCTAAAGATTTGCCGCTTTCTCGAAACGTTTTCACAAACTGGCGAACGCTTTCGAGAGACGCTAAATCAATCTGCATCAGGGTGTAGCTGCCCTGGGGTATACCCACTTCCTGGGCGACATTGGACGCTTTTGTAAGATCGCGACACGCCATGACGACGTGCCACCCTTTTTGAGTCAGCGACTTTGCTGCGTATAACCCAACGCCTGACGAGGCACCTGTGACGATCGCGGTTAAATTTTGACGGGCTTCCATTTCTTTAAATCTCCGTTGAAAAATCTGTTTAACGATCGTGAATTAAATGATGTCTGTTATTTGCATGGATAAGAGGCACGGCAGTGCCATCCCCGTACGCAAATTTTGGTCTCAATTCCCCATCTTGAGCGCGCCAATTAAGGGGGTTTTTGCTGAATTTACGATCGCGACTAACTCCAGTCGTCTCGCTTTGCTCCGCGACCTTTATAGACTTGGGCAACGGCGTGAATCTCACGAGTCTTTTCGTACAAAGCATGTTCAGTGAGGTGCCACTGGCTCAAGATTTTCTCTAAGTCAGCTTGAATGTCTCTCGCCCCCGGAAAGCCTTTATAGCGAATCTTGAGCCGCGCCAACTCAGCCAGATTATAGTCAGTCGGCCCACCGCTGAGAAGGGCATCCGTGACTTGGCGATCGCTGCTCCACTGGGGGTGCCGCTGCTCTTTCTTTTCTTCTGCCATGACTCACCTGATCGCCCATAAACACATTGATTATGATAGTACGCCGATCGTCATTCAGGAGAGAAGGATTTAGGGCGAAGGCAGCAAAGGCGATCGGTTCGCTGCGAAATTTCCGGGAATGCGGATGCGGCTTTTACGATCGTGATGGTGCGATAACAAGTCACTATAGAGCGCGACGAGTTGAGTGATATTGCGGCTTAGGGTGTAGCGTTCTTCGGCTCGCTGGCGCGCTTTCTGTCCCAACATCCCCGTCCAGGTCGGGTGATCGCGCAGTTGAGGCAACAGCGTTTTAAGCTGAGAGGCAACGCCTTGAGTGTTGATAATCACGCCCGCTTCGTCTTCTAGCACTTCGCCGTCTGCCCCTGCATCGGTGGCAACACACGCGACCCCACACGCCATCGCCTCTAAAAGCGACAAAGACAGCCCCTCAACGAGAGAAGGCAGCACAAAAACATCCGTGCCTCTGAGAATCTCAATGCGCCTCTGCTCGTCTGCGATGAAGCCCTGCCAGATAATCCCGTGTTCTTCACCGTAAAAGGGAACCAGAGAGGAGGCTAACGTGCCGTGATTTCCAACGATCACGAGTTTGCTGTTTTCTCCCATATCTGCCTGTTTCCAGGCTTTTAACAAAGACTCTACGTTCTTCTCAGGCGCGATTCGACCTTGATATAAGAAAACACGATCGGTGCCTAACCGTTGTTTAAAATCTGATCGACCGGGAGAATATTTGGTGGTGTCAACGCCATTCGGAATCACGGCAATCCGATCGGCAGGCACGCCTAACTTAATCAAGATGTCTCGCTGAATGTGAGAAAAAATGATGATGCGATCGTATTTTGCCAGCGACGGGGCATAAAGCTGATACATCAGGTGTTGAGTGCCCGATGTCAAGTTACGACGCTTACGATCGAAGGGGGGATGAAACGTCGCGACCAAAGGCAGATTTAGCTTCTGACAAATCTCAGGCAGCAAAAAGTCTAGCGGAGATAAGGTGAGCGAAGCGTGCACCAAATCGGGTTTGGGCGACAAATCTTGCAGCGCTTGAATCAGCACTTTACTCGATTTCCAGTTTGGGATGGTATAAATCTGAGACTTGTAGAGAAACGGGATCGAAACTTCGTGAATGTCGGGCCAATTATCAGGAGCCGCTTCCTCTTGAGCAAAGTGAAAGAAACTGACTTGATGGTCGTGTTCTAGCAGCCCATTGGTGACTTCTCGACCATACGTAACATTTCCACAAAATGGCGTTTTTTTGCCTAGCCAAGCGATGTGCATTCGAGGTATATCGTAAAAGGATTAGTGATTAGCGGTTAGCGATCGATTTAAGCCAATAAACGACTAACCACTAACCGCTAACTACCCGGTTTAAAAATCGTTGTACGGGAAATATACCAGGTTAACGTCGCCCCTGCGATCGTCAAGGCGGCAAGTGCTAAAAACACGGCTCGCAGTCCAAACAAGGTTTCAGAAACCCCGGCCAGCACAAGAGGCAAACTCAAGGCAATGTTAATTGCATTATTTTGCAGCCCAAACACTTTGCCCCGCATGGCTTCTGGCGTTTCTTGCTGAATGGTCGTCTGCATGGGGATGCCCACTAATGAGGCAAACGCTCCCAGCGAAGCGATCAGCAGCAGCGATGCCCACAAGTGATGATAGAAAAACGCCAGCCCGATCAGCGAGGCTGACATGCCGATCGAGCCATACAAGCCCAGTCGAGCGTGAGCAAAGCGCTGCCCAAAGGTGCCTAACAGTGCCGCGCCTGCTGCCATGCCGACTCCGCCTGCCGCTAGCAAAAAGCCGAACTGAGATGATTTGATTTCTGGAATCACCTCAGCCAAACGCACTGCCAGCACTGCCAGCGCCGCAAAGATCGAGAACAAAATCACCAACTGAATCAGCGCACTGCGAACGTGGGCCTCTTTGCCCAAATAGCGCAGCCCATCTTTAATGTCTTCCCAGACGTGAGGCGGCTCTTCTGCCGGAAGCTCAACCCCGTCAACCACGATCGTTTTGGATTTTTCTCCCGTCTTCAGAACTAAGAGCAGAAATCCGGCGATCGCATAGCCGCCCCCAACCAGCACCTCTTTGCCTACACCTGCAAAACCTCCCAGTTGACCAAACAGCGTATCTGCCAGCGCTAAAAGCGGCTCACCGACTGCAAACCCGATAATCACGGATGCCATCATCGTGGTGGTGTAGAGCGAGTTTGCAGATAGCAGATGACGACGCTCGACGATTAGGGGAATTGCGGATTGCTCGGCTGGGGCAAAAAATTGGGTCAGGGTTGACACCAAAAAAGTGATGCCCAACATGATGCCAAAGCCGACGGGCAGGTTTTGCACCGTTGTCCAATCTCGCGAAACCCACAGCAAGGGTGGCAGCACAAAAACTAGAGCGCCTCGTAGTAAATTAGTGGCCACCAAAACGGTTTTTTTAGACCAGCGATCGACAAAGACACCCGCGATCGAGCCAAACAGCACCGCCGGAATAGTGAAGGCAATCATGATCGATGACACCCAACCGCTAATCGTTTGACCTTCTGCCTGAAAGCGGCTTTCGATCAGGGCGATCATCAACACCAAATAGACTTTATCTGAAAGTTGAGAAAAAACCTGCCCTGCCCACAGCGTCAAAAAGTTACGGTTTTTAAGCACGGGCGCAAAACCCTGCTCGTCTTCATCGTCTGCATCGCCAGGAGATAATTCAGGCGTTTCGCTGATAGAACTCTTGTCGGATGGCTCGATGGACGGCAGCAACCCTCCGATCGTGTCGCCTGACAAATGTTTGCTTGCCCCATTTTGGCTGCCATTGGGTTGGGCAAATGGCTCAACTGGGAGAATCTGGTCAGACTCGTTGAAATCATCAGCCGGGGTTTTTTGAGTTCTGAGCATGGCTAAACTTCTCTCTTGGCTTAAACGATCGCTCTGAAAATCGACTCCATTAACTCCACTTCGCCAAGGATCTGGGATAGGCGGATAGGCATGGGAGTCTGGTTGCTCAAGAGCAGATATTAGCGTGTAATCAGACAGATCAGATCGCATCATAGTTAAGCAGACGGCTCGGAGAAGAGGGCAGGAGCAAAACAGCTATCAATCAAGGTGGCAGAGCGAATGGGCTGATCAAAATGATATTGGGCATAGTAGCGCAGCAGACGTTCGATCGCGAACCAGGCTTCTTCAGCAGTGGCAGAATTTGGAGGCAGATCGGGGGAGGCGAGTTCTTGCAGGAGGGAGAGTTCGATCGCGCTAATGGGCATATTGAGACGAGCTTTTTTTGAGTGGCGTGACGGAATATATTTACCCGTGCCTTTGCC
Organism: Phormidesmis priestleyi ULC007; assembly: GCF_001895925.1. GTDB lineage: Bacteria > Cyanobacteriota > Cyanobacteriia > Leptolyngbyales > Leptolyngbyaceae > Phormidesmis_A > Phormidesmis_A priestleyi_A. Next base: position 104,458 of record NZ_MPPI01000007.1, read on the forward strand.
GCCGTCTTGGATCTGAAGCTGCTCTAAAGCATCTAGGGTGACTGCCCCACCCCCAATCGTACTGAATCCGGCTTGCCAACTAGAATCGGCTAAATCGGGTTTGAGAATCGTTTGAGTCACGCAGCACTGATGAACTTGAGGCGCAATTCCTGCCAAGACCAATAGCTGAAAGACCGCATGGCTGAGATGGGCTAACACCTGGGAGGAGGGCGATCGCTCCAATCTCGCCAAGTGTTCATTCAGCAAATAAAATAAGTCGTCTTGGGGCTGGTCACTGAGTGCCTGCTGCAAAGTCACCTCTGCCAGATATTGCCCGGCGGTGAGCTTTCTGAGATCGCCGCCCAGTTTTGGGTAAGACTCTAGCGTGTCTGCTTGCGTAATTTTGTCGAGCGATCGCCCTTTAGCAATCAGCAAATCGTTAACCACAAACAATCCACTCCGTCCGCCTAGTCTAGAATTTTGCTTGCGCGCGCCCACTGCAACCGCACGAATTAGCCCAAACTCCCGCGTCAAAACCGTTAGAAGACGATCTGCCTCACCAAACGGCATACTTTTGAGGTTGATTCCGATCGCTTTGTAGGTTCGACTCATCGATTCTTATCTCTCTTGGCGGGGTGGGTCGAAGACCTTTATTAACGTCAGTTCGACGAGTTTTTTCGCTTCGTTGTCAGCGGCTTCTGCCCCCTAAATCCCCCATTCTGGGGGACTTTGAATCGGAGATTTTGGCTTGAAGTCCCCCAGAATGGGGGATTTAGGGGGCTACCCGAATTCATCACCGAAGCGAACTACTGCTGTCGAACTGACGTTTTATTATTGTCCTTTATCTAGGTTATCGCGTTGACGAATTAAATCGGGGCCGCGAGAGGTGCCGAGTCGAGTTGCACCCGCGACAATTAACTCTAGCGCCTGATCGACCGTGTGGATTCCACCAGAAGCTTTAATTCCGACTCGATCGTTAGTTATATCTTTGAGCAGTCGCACATCGGCGATCGTGGCTCCCCCATTCCAGCCAGTGCTGGTTTTGAGAAAGTCTGCCCCTGCATCCATACAGATTTCTGCGGCGATGCGCTTTTCCTCGTCTGTCAGGAGCGACATTTCTAAGATGGCTTTGATCACCAGTCCAGTTGCGTCTCGAATCTCGGAAATTTCTCGATGCACCTCTTCGACTTTTCCGGCTTTTAGCCAGCCTAAGTTAATGACGATATCTAGCTCATCGGCTCCATTTTCGGTCGCTTCTTGAGCTTCATAAAGCTTGACCGCAGAGGTCGTCGCCCCCAAAGGGAAGCCGATAACAGTGCAGACTTTCGGACTTCTATTACTGAGATATTCGACTGCCTGCCGGACATGAATCGGATTGATGCACACCGCCGCAAAATTAAAGCGATCGGCATCTTCGCACCACTGCTCAATCTGCTCAGGTGTGGCGATCGGACTGAGCAAGGCGTGGTCAATGTAAGGTGCCAAGTCGATTTCAGAATGGGTTGCAGCCACAGGTCTCCTCTGGGTCAATTTGCGCGTTTGCTTTGCAGTTCCCAAAGGGGTAATCGCTCACCTTTTAACTATCTATTAAAAAGCGATCGGTGCGCCTCTTTCTCACCCGTGAATTCGATGAAGCTTTTCGCTGCGGTTGCCAATCCGGGCTGCCCCCTAAATTCCCCAAAATTGGGGGACTTTGAAACCTAAAGTCTGGGCTTGAAGTCCCCCAGAATTGGGGGATTTAGGGGGCTGAAGCGCTGAAGAACGAAGCGAAAGAACTCATCGAACTGAGGTTTCTCACAGGTCTATCGATCGGGTCTCCCAAAAATAGAGTCCACGCTCTGTTGACCAGGGTCAATTGCTACAGAGGGCGGACTCTCTTCTATAAAGATGATTCGCGTTTCCAGGGAGGGATCGCTTTCTAGCGAGTCCCGGTGCCTCCGGTGCCGATCGGTTCTGGGTTAGGCTCTGGGTTAAATTTCACTATTGCAGGGGCGATCGTCTTATTTAAGGACTGCGCCGAGGCATGAGCCACTATCGACTGTACATCCAACTCTGGCTGAAAGTGAGAACTTTGAGTGAAATTACTGACTCCCTGACTGAAAGCATAAGCTCCCACTGCCCCAAAGGTTAGCCCGGTGGCGATCTTCATCCTAACAGCAAGGCTCGAAAAAGTAATTATCATCTGTGAGACAGCAATTAGAGCAGCGAACTAACGATCTTTGTAACTTGCCTTAAAGAGAAATGGTAGTGAAAATACGGAACCCTCACGAAATCCTTACGAAGATTTACTGAGCTAGCAGATGAATAGGTTTAATAGCATTAGTATTTATACGTAAGAGGTAGCGTTTGACATAAAATTTTGAGATTAACGTAAGCAGATATTTTTTATACTAATAAAAATTATAGCCTTCAAATCCCCAGATTCTGACCACTCTGCGTTTCGTAGACAGATAATTCTCAGAACAATCAAAATTCTTGGGAAAACTGCTTAGACTCACTCAGTAAATTTACGGTAGCTTCATAGCTCCTTGATGTTATTAAATTCGTTTTATAACTAACTGAAATCTGTCAATAGGTGGAGATCTGCTGCTAACCGAAGCAGCGTGTAGCATGAATCACGCAAGTCATGACTATGTTCAAGCCCTTTCTCAAGCCCACTGATTCAATCTACATTCGCAGGGACGGGTTTCCGTAGCAAAACGGGAATTTATTAGGCTCTTTCCAACGGTCTGCTGATCGATTGTTGAGATTTGGATCAGAATTTCGACCGCCAGAGCCTGATTTGTTAAGCTCTGTTTCAACTTAGCGAGAGTAATCACAATCAACCCAAAGCTCCGTGATACCATTCATTTCGTAGCTTTTAGAGAACGGGAGAAAACCTTTGGCACTAAGGGTTGCGGTGGTTGGTGGAGGTCCGGCTGGGTCGTCTGCGGCTGAGATCTTAGCAAAAGCGGGAATTGAAACGTATCTGATCGAGCGCAAGTTAGATAACGTCAAACCCTGTGGTGGTGCGATTCCTCTCTGTATGGTGAGCGAGTTTGACTTGCCCGATCGCATCATCGATCGCAAGGTGCGGAAGATGAAAATGATCTCTCCTTCAAATGTAGAGGTCAACATCGGCGGCACTCTCAAAGATGAAGAATATATCGGCATGTGCCGTCGCGAGGTGCTGGATGGGTTTTTGCGCGATCGGGCAATCTCCTATGGTGCAGTGCTGATCAATGGCACGATGCACAAGCTAGAGATTCCGACGAGCAGTAAAGGAGCCTACACGCTGCACTACGCCGATCACTCGGATGGCAGCTTAGAAGGAACCGCTAAAACGCTGCAAGTCGATCTCGTGATCGGTGCAGATGGCGCAAACTCTCGCGTTGCCAAAGCGATCGATGCGGGTGATTATCGCTATGCGATCGCCTTCCAAGAGCGCATTCGGCTTCCCGACGACAAGATGGCATATTACGAAGACCTCGCAGAAATGTATGTCGGCGATGATGTCTCGACTGATTTCTACGCTTGGGTCTTTCCCAAATATGATCACGTCGCTGTCGGCACGGGCACAATGTCGCCCAACAAAGCTGATATCAAAAAACTCCAGGCTGGAATTCGCGCACGGGCAGCCGCCAAACTACGCGGTGGCAAGATCATTCGCGTCGAAGCGCACCCGATTCCTGAGCATCCAAGACCTCGCCGAGTCGTCGGTCGGGTCGCCCTCGTTGGAGATGCCGCCGGAACGGTGACTAAATCATCCGGTGAAGGCATTTATTTTGCGGCAAAGTCTGCGCGAATGTGTGCAGAAGCGATCGTAGAATTTTCTGAAAACGGCAGCAAGATTCCCACTGAGGCAGATCTCAAGGTTTATATCAAGCGTTGGGATCGGCAATATGGCATCACTTACAAAGTGCTAGATATCTTACAAACAGTCTTCTACCGCTCAGATGCCACTCGCGAAGCCTTCGTTGAGATGTGTTCTGATCTCGATGTGCAGAAGCTGACGTTTGATAGCTATCTCTATAAGACTGTGGTTCCTGCAAATCCGCTCATCCAGCTAAAAATTACTGCTAAGACGATCGGCAGTCTAATTCGCGGAAATGCCCTAGCGCCTTAATGCTGGATTGTGTTTTTTGTCTGCGATCGCCCCATGCTGCTAAACCCAGGGTGGGGCGATTATTTTTTTGGCATTGCCGAATAGAGAGATTTAGGTAGGGGCAATCCCCCCGTGGTTGCCCTCCGTCAGGGGTAGGCAATACATTCTTTTCTTGTATGAAACCATCCTGCGTCAGGGGTAGGCACGGGGGCGCTACCCATACAGCCATCTCATTCCCTCATTTTGCAACACCTAATTTTTATCGGTAACGTGATTATGATCCCTGCGGTCAGCATTCCAAAAATCATTCTCGATACCGATCCTGGAGGGGACGACATCTTTGCTTTTTTGTGGGTGCAAAGCTTAGTCAAACAAGGGCTTGCAGAACTGATTGCCATCACTGCCACCGCCGGAAACGTCTCTGCAAGAAAAACTTTCTCTAACGCTAGTCAAATTCTTAACTTGGTAGGGGCACCTACGATCGAGGTGGGACGAGGAGTCTCCTTAAACAGCAACGATATCGAGGATGCAGCTCATATTCACGGCAATGATGGCATGGGCAACTTATCAAAAACGCTGCCACCCCCCACTCACGATTATGAAACAGCACGGTGTTCTGACGAGATCTTCATCGACAAACTCAACGCCATGCCGGGAGAAATTACGCTGGTGGCGATCGGCCCGCTCAACAATCTGGCAGCCGCCGAAAAAAAGAGTCCAGGAATTCTCAAAAAAGCGAAAGAAGTGGTGATCATGGGCGGCGCATTCTTCTGTCCTGGAAACGTCACCCCTCATGCAGAATTCAACATCTGGTTTAACTCAGAAGCCGCAGACATTGTTTTAGCCAGTCGAGATGACGTTGTAATCATGCCGCTCGACGTGACCAGAAACCTGATTTTTACACGCGAAATGGCGCAAGTAATCAACCCAATCAATTCAGAAGATGATACGTCTAAATTTATGAATCATCTCTGCGAATTTATGATCACAACGGCGATCGCCTATCGAGAAACAAACGGAGTTCAGGGGTTTTTAGTTCACGATGCAGCGACGATCGGCTACTTGTTTTACCCTGAAACGCTCCTGATGCAAAGAGCCAGAGTTTGCGTTGAGACTAAAGGCGAATGGACTCGCGGACAAACCTTAATCGATCGCCGAAACCGAGCAAAACAAAGTGCTAATGCCTGGGTTGCGTTGCAAGTTGATTCGACCGGATTTTTTACCCGATTTGTTGAAGATTTAAAGACGCTCAAAGTGGTTTAAAACTGAGGTTTGATCCTCAAATCCCAAACTTTTTTGATCCTCTCTGCATCAGACGGAGAAATCTGTCCGATTTTACCCAACAGTAGCGATATTTCCAGACAATCGTGACAACCGAACTGTTGAGGCGACTCGAAGACCACTTATTGCCCAATCCTGCAAATCAACATCTGTCTGCGATCGCGGCTTTGCAGAGGTAACCGCCGCAACAACCGCATCTTTTCCATCTAGCCAGAGAACCAAAACAGGACATTTCTTAGCAACGGTGCCACTGGTGAATAAAATCTCTGCCACCCGAAACTCACCGGGCAGAATAGATGCCTGCGCCGCGATTAGCACACCTGGACGAATCCATCCTAGAATCGCAGGCACATAAGCAACAAAAGTGCCATTAGTCTCAGGACGAATCACCATCGTATAGCCTTGCAAGGTTTTCATAGCTGAAGTGAATCATGCATTGCCTCCACAATACGCGATCGCTCTGCTTCAGGGCGGAACAATAGGGTTGAACTGCCGATCGCTACGCTGGTGCATGAAGAACATTTTTTATACGTTCTATCGTAAGCCTACCCAAAGTTACGGCGCTCACCTTAAAGACTTTGTTTAAAGATAAGTGTCAAATATCGTTGTTTTGATACATTTTTCAGAGTCTCTGAAACCAGCTTATATGATGAAACCGTCAGGGCACTATCAGCATTTCAACTCAGAGCAATGTAACTTTTGTAGACAGAAATCACCCGGATGGGTACTGTCAATGTAGATTAAATGCTTGAGAATTATTTGTATCAGACTTTACTCGCTGCGATCGTCATCACTCAATTACCTTTCCCGCGATCAGTGCTGATTGAGTATCAGGTGAAAAATTCATGGCAAACCTGCAATCTATTCATGCAGTTGGTGAATCGCTGCGGAACTACTTGCGGAATACCTATCCGTCTAGTGCATTCGCTGGGTTGCCAACGTTTGATATTCAGCTATACTTTGTCAGGTAACAGTCTTTATTTTTTTGAAAGATTGGAAACGCCAAGTCAAGAGTGAATCTAATTCTTCCTTGTGGGTAGTATGGCATTGGTCAAGGCAATTAGTAATCGCTTTTTTGAAAGCCGTAAAATCAGCATAGTAAATAGAGTAGAAACATTGTTTTTTCACAAACTTCCCCAGTCTCTCAATCAGGTTGAGATTAGGAGAATAAGCAGTGAGGTAGAGCAGTTCAATCTGGAGTTCCTGAGCGAGATCCCTGACTAAGGCACATTTTTGATATCGGGCGTTGTCCAGTACTAGGGTGACGGGCAGGTTCAATCCTAAAGCCGCCAGTTTACGGAGGAGGTCACACACATTTTTGGAATTGATGTAATCGTCGTTGGTCACCGTGATTAACTCATGGGTAACAGCGTTCAAAGCACCAAGGAGATTAAATCGTTGTCGTCCTGCTCCTGTTTTGACGAATAATCGTTCAAAACACCACAAGAATCCGAGATAGGCACCGAGAACAAAATGGGCAGCATCCCCGAAGAAGACGGCTCTTGTGCCTGCTTTTGCCTCTTCTAATCGAGGTTCTAGTTTTTTTTGAGGAATGCTTCTTGGGCTTCGACATCCGCTTTGGCGGGCAGAACCCCGACTCGACGACAACTCATTCCCAGGGATTTAAGGAAATGACGGACTTGTTCCCGACTGCGATGAATGCCCGTCAGTTCGGCAATTTTTGCGGTGGCTTGAGCCAGAGTTTTAGGCGGATGCGCTCGGAAATAAGTTTCTAAACTCTCTTGATGTTGTTTCAGTTCGCTTTGCGGTCGATAAAAGCTCAGTTCTTACAGTTGTTCAATCCCCCCCTTCTGATAGTCCCGAAGATAACTCAACAAAGTGGGTTCACTGACTTGAATCAGTTGGCAGATTTCCCAGTGGGGATATTCTTTGCTTTTGAGGTACAAGGCTTCCATTTTTCGCTGCACACGAGGATGGGGGTGATGGAAGCGCTCAGAGTGAAGCTGCTGGATGTCTTCATCTGTGAAAGTCAGCTTGATCAGGGTCTTGTCCCAGAGCGGGATGAGTTCTTACTTTTTACTCCCTTTCAAAACTAAAGTCTATACCCTGCTGGAGTATATCTCGATGCCGACCATCCACCCCGCGAAATTATGGTCCAATGGAACGTCGGCGGAAGCTGGGAGCATCGTGCTTATTGGGTGAAAACTTGCTCGATTTGGGCATTCCCGGAACCGCCAGCCGTCAGTATATGGGGGTACTGCCCGCGATCGCAGATTGGGTGCGATTAGAGGTGCCTGCTAGTCTTGTTGGCTTAGAAAACACGACCGTCACCGGAATCGCCTTCACACTTTATGAGGGTCGCGCCGCTTGGGGACACACGGGCAAATCGGCGGCGGGCTCCCTACCAGCCAATGACACGGTTTGGGTTGGTGATGCACTGCCAGCCGGGGCAACACCTCACACTAACAACGACTCCTGGACGTGGATTCAGGGTGCTGAGTTGCTCACGCCGTTTGAAGAAGACTTTGTGGCCGCGATCGAGAACAATGTCCGGGGGGTCACGCCACTACGAACATTGAACAATCAACTCACCGCGCAACTTCCAGCAGAAGCCAGTCAACTCACGACGCTTGGGCTAGAACGCTTTATTGGGCTTCCCGAAACCAAAGTTAAGCAAGCCAACGATCGCATTGATTTTCACTTTTTGCGAGTACAAACTGATATTTATCGAATTCGTCAGTTTGTGTTGGGCACCGATCAAGCGGCTCGATTGGCAACGTCTCCGACCTTGGCGGCGATCGCAGAAGGGGGTCAAAGTGCCCGCGTCACTCAAGAACAGCTAAACACTTTCTTTACTCGCAAGAAGTCTGCATCAGTCTTGACAAGTCCTAGCTTTACAATTCTGGCGGCAGGCACGACCCAATTCGCGACGGCTCGCCAAAAAGCGGCATTGTTTGAGCCATTGTTAACTCAAACAACGTTCACCAACTTCAGTGATGTCGGATTTGCAAGTTCTGCCGCATTTGAACTCAAAAAAACTCAAGATACTCAAGCTCGTATCGGGGTGATCAAAGAGCAAACGGCTGCCAACAAAGAGCGATTTGTTTCTAAACAGTTTTCTCAACCGATCGCCGATGACGTGTTAGAACAGTCGCCCCTGATTGGTGCCGCCAGCCGCACTGTGACGGTTGCCGAACGACTTCAGCCTTCTGCCTCGGTCGAAGCCAGAAACTTCACTTTGTCGAGTCGGGCAGACACGATCGAGAGTCTCGCTAATCTGGGGGTCGATCTCGGCGAGGTCAGTGTTTCGGGCACCACTGCCAAATTTAAAGACGTGAATTCAGCGCTACTCAATCAGATTCGGTTAGGGGACACACTCGCTGGCACCGACGAATCGGCACAGTTTTCTGACGGGGTAAAAGTGCTTGATAACACCGTTGCAGCGCTGCGATTAGCAGAAGGATGGGTGCAAGATTATCGCGTCGCGATCGCCAAGTCAAGCATCGGCTCGAATTGTTCATGCCTACGAGACAAATGCGCAGTTGGCGGCAGATGCGCGTGTGCAGTTTGCCGAACCGGGCGCTTTCAACACAAATCTGATTTCGCGATCGTGAATAGACAACATCACATACTATGAAACGCCATGTCCACACTGTCCATTTGCGATCGCACGATGAAGCCCTCATTCATCGGGGTACTGTTTTGTTAGAAGATGCTTTGCATACTGCATCTTTTCCTGAAAGCGGACGGCTGTTGCTGGTGCGATCGCTCGATGCTGGCAAGATTCACAGTCAGCAAAGTTCGGCAACTCTGGCACTCGTGTTAGAGCAGCGACTGGCGCAGATTGGTATGACGGCAGTTCATGCAGAAGATCCGGCGGCTAATAGTGCGATCGCGGTTTATTTTCGAGATCAAGTTGAGCCTTATCTGTGTCTGGCAATGAGATTGTCAAACCACCTCAGCACTGATGAATGGTTTTGGCGGTTAGCCGTTTTTAACTGGCAGGCTAATTTGTCTAGAGATGAAGGATTTCGTCGAGTGCTTTATGGCATTATGCAAACTGCGATCGGAGTCTCTGCGATCGTTCCCTTAATGCAAGAGCTACTCACTCGAACTGCAATCACACCTTTACTTTCAGCGCTCACCTGGCACGACGGTTCAGCATTGTTGCGCGCCTGTGGATGGCTTAAATCAAAGACTTCAATCGGATCAATTAAACCGTTATCAATCTCATTTATACCAAAACCTTGGATTGATTTACTCCAACATGGATTGAAGTTTGGGGAATTGAAGATGCTCGATCGCTCTGGCTGACCACGATCGCACTAATTGCAGAACAACCTGCATTCATTTTAGACGAGCCATTAATGACGCGATCTCAACAGGTGATTCAACAAATTAGCAATTTAAGAAAGCAATCTCAGCCTGATCAGTCGTCGTTGATAGAGAGTCCTACAGCATTAATAGAGAGTTTCATTACGATTCCCAAGAATTCTCGCTCAGTGTTGGATGAATCGCAATCATCTAGAGATATTCTACAACAGCAAGATTATCTTTCAGTCTCTCGTCAATCTGTAGATATTCCTCAATCGAGTGCGTTTGCAGGACTATTTTTTCTGTTGCCATTAATGACTCATTTAAGAATCAAATCTTTTTTAGAATCTAATCCTCACCTGATTGAATTTGATTTGCCCAGAAGGTTATTAAACACGATCGCGCAACGATTAGAAATCCCTGAAACCGATCCTGTTTGGGAGGCACTTACTAAATGCTCAAACAACTGCTCAGAAGCCGTTTTACTCCGCTCCTGGCTAAACTCAATGCGGCGCTGGTGCCGTCTCAATGCTGAAATGGGATTACACAATTTAGTCAGTCGATCGGGGCAAGTTTTAATCACACGCACGTTGATGTTTGGTTTGAACCTCAGCAAGCTGATATTCGGATTCGTCGCGTCGGGCTGGATCTCGATCCGGGTTGGGTGCCCTGGTTTGGGCGAGTTGTTGCGTTTCACTACACAGGAGCAGGGCATGGAAATTGAGAATTCGGCTAATCGCCCGATCGTCACCCTTCACACCTTTGCGTTTGCTGCGATCGCTGCCACGCTAGACCCTGCACTTCTCGTTAACCCAACCGCCCCGGAGCTACAGCACTTATGCCACTATCAAGCGATCGCCACTGCCGATCAATTTCATTGGGTCAATGCCCTCAAAATCTATCTGCGTCACCCTGCCGCTCGTGATTATTCACTATTGAGATTGGCAAAATCATTATCATTGACCATCGTTGAAGTGTTGGCAATCTCATTATCGATCGCGGTTGAACAAGACCCGATCGCAGGTCGCATTTTAGCTTATCTTCAAGCACCTCTCGGTGGTTCACGTCCTACATTAGGATTGCTCTCTTCAGCATTCTCGCCATTGCCACACAGCGTTTCTGTAATTGATCGGCTGATGATTGGCAATGCGATCGCTAGTGGATTGCTGCAACTGCTCAACGAATCGGCACCGCTCCCAGAACAATCTATAAAAGTACCTCTACACTTGGGTTTGGCACTACGAGAACACGTCATCGCCGCCGCCTGGACAGGAGAAGGAGTCGGACTCGATGCCTTGGCGCAACCGCTAACCGATGCCATTCCTGACAACGCTTTGGTGATGACTCCAGCACTGCGCGACGAACTCCAGATGCTATTTTTGCGCTGTCGCCACCGCGATCGTCTCGTCACCGGACTTGGACTCTCTGCCACAGTGCGCTATCATCCCGGTGTGCGATCGCTGTTTGTCGGCGCATCCGGCACAGGAAAAACCCTGGCAGCAGGTTGGTTAGCCACAAAATTAGGAATGCCGCTCTATCGAGTCGATCTCGCCTCAATTACCAGCAAATATATTGGTGAAACCGAAAAGAATTTATCGCAGCTATTATCACGAGCCGAACAAGCCGAAGTCGTCTTATTATTTGATGAAGCCGATTCGCTGTTTGGCAAACGCACCGAAGTCCAGCAAGCCAACGATCGCTTCGCCAACGCTCAAACCAACTATCTGCTTCAGCGCATCGAATCGTTTGACGGCATCACTGCTCACCAGCAATAGCCGCAGCCGCTTTGATTCTGCCTTTTCTCGCCGTTTAGATATGATCATTGAGTTTCCGCTACCCCAAGCCGAAGAACGGCGATCGCTGTGGCAATCTCATTTAGGCGATCGTCATCACTTAACGCAACCGCAATTAAATCAGCTTGCCGCTTCCGTTGATCTCAGTGGCGGCAATATTCGCAATGCAGTGTTGGCAGCAGCCGTGATCGCTCAGAGTCAAGTTCGTCCAATCACTTTTGCCGATGTGGTGCAAGGAGTCGCTAGTGAATATCGCAAACTAGGACGACAACTATCCGCAGAATTAATCGGCGATCGAGTCAGTATTCTTTAGTCAATACGATCTTCAATCCTATCGGGTGCGCTGCTTTGTAAACGTGGCAATTTCACTGCGGGTATACTGTTATTGTGCAGATTGGGTTTCGGGCAGAAAGATGAGCGATCATTGAGCAAAAATGCGATTTGACTGGGATAACCACAAAAGTCAACTTCTTCAGCGAAATCGGGGATATTCTCTCGAAGAAGTTTCCATGGTTTTGGCTGGTGAATATGTAGAACAGATTAAACGAGATGATCCAGAGCAATTTATTGCAGTTGGATATCTAGAAAACACGCTTTTATCCGTGATTTACGAGATCCGTTATGATGATGAAGGGGAATATATCTGGTTAATTACCTACTGGAAAAGTACAAGAAGAGAGCGAGAGATCTATGAGCAATATCTCTACTGATGAGCTTGAACAGAGAATTGAGGCAGGCGAAGAAGTTGTCGATCGCTATTTTGACCCCACAACGACACGCATCGGCACACCTCATCCGATGACTTCACGAAGACAGCAAGATGTCGTGACAACCAATTTAGATATTCCGAATCCCATGCTCGGCGAACTTGACCAAATGGCTAGCGAGCTCAACATTAGCCGTCAAGCCGTCATTAAAATGGTGCTGCGCCGCGCCCTTGATGAACATTATCTTACCAAAAAATCAATATCGTAGCGCGATTGCCGATCTTCTAGTGCGATCGCTGTGGCAATCTCATTTAGGCGATCGTCATCACTTAACGCAACCGCAATTAAATCAGCTTGCCGCTTCCGTTGATCTCAGTGGCGGCAATATTCGCAATGCAGTGTTGGCAGCAGCCGTGATCGCTCAGAGTCAATCTCGTCCAATCACTTTTGCAGATGTGGGGCAAGGAGTCGCTAGTGAATATCGCAAACTAGGACGACAACTACCCGCAGAATTAATCGGCGATCGAGCTAGTATCCTTTAATCAAAAACCAGAACCGTCATGGAACCCACGATCGCTCAACAGCCCGAATCCGTTCAACAAAATCAGCAGATGATCTCGGCTGACAATCAACTTGATGCGTTAGAAAACGATCGCGGGGCAACCGCTAGGAATGCCGTTATTTTTGCAGCGATCTGGCACTTCTCAGACCGTGCAGCGAGATAACAGTTTGCCTCCGGTTCCTAATTTTCAGCTTACGCCCCCGTCACTACTGCAACCGCCTGATCCAGCTTCACGATATAGCCTGGGTTTAAATTATCATCTCGACCTAGATCTGCCATCGAGCATCAAGCAAGACACTCAACAGATCTTAGATCCAGCCATTCTCAAGTTTCAACTGACGCAGCTTGATCTAGAAACTTTACCGACTTTCATTCCCAAACGCCTTGGTACGGAGGAAAAGTCTGCTGCGGTTCCTTCCGAGCAGCCAGCGACACCGCGATCGGCAACTGCTGGTGATCTCCTCAAAGCGGTTGTGGTTGAGCTTGACCCCACGCTGACGACTCTGAAAACTCGTGTCAGCGATCGTGCCGAGTCAGACTGGCGACACCTCAACCGAGGCGAAAAAGTTGGGGTGGTTAGCGCATTTACAGTCATAGGAGCCGGGGCGCTTGCGGGCATTGTGTCAGACCCCGAAGCTCGACGGCTCTCTCTCGGTCTACTCGATGGAAAAGTTTTGCCAGTGCCCAAGCTAAACTGGCTAAATCTGGAGATCAATACTCAGGGCAACAATTTGATGCTGGGATTGCACGTTGATGTCGGGCAACTGTTGCCGTCGATCGCAGAATTTCGCGCCTCTTCACCCAAAGCGATCAGGGTGCCGCAGCCAGCGTCAGTTCCGAATCAGCGCACCATCCAGCGCACCGCAAACGACGCGACTGAGAGCGCCAATGGCTCGATCGGGCAGCGCATCCAGGCAGCGGGTGGAGGAGACACGTTAGAAACAGGCATTCAGCAACACTTGGAACAAAGTTTAGGAGCCGATCTGTCGAGTGTGCAGATTCATACCAACCGCGAAGCCGATCGCCTGTCTCGCTCTGTAAATGCGATCGCGTTTACGACAGGTCAAGATATCTTCTTTAGTGCTGGCAGCTATAACCCCCGATCGTCTGAGGGTCAGCAGTTGATCGCTCATGAAGTCGTGCATACCATGCAGCAAGCTAACGGAGCCGTCGCAGGTGCCCCAACCGCAGACGGCGTTTCGATTAGTGACCCTGGTGACTCATTTGAACAAGAAGCCGATCGCATTGCTCAACAAGTGATCACATCGACCTCACCAAACTGGATCATTAATCAACCCTTGGTTCCGGTTTTGCCATCAAAAACATCGACAGCCCACCTTTCTAGAAAACCGCTGGCTCTATTTCAACCAAACGGCACCGAAAAGGATTGGTTTGCCAACGATATGAATCGGTGGGGAGCAGACATCGGAAAACTGTCCAGCACGACTAGCACCTTTGTAAAGGCGGCAATCTTTAATACTCAAAACAACAACCCTGAAGAGTATGTGACGATCGCTGAAAGAAGTGCTTACTATGATGTGATCGATGCGTTAGCGGCGGAAGGTATCTTGCCCAAAAAAGTCAGATTTTTTGGTGCCGCCGCTAAAGTTACCAATCGCAATAGTGTCGGCAGCATCGAAGGGTTGGTGGGTTGGAGTCTGCATTCTAAGGAGGCACTTCAAATTCTCAAAGACGTGAACAAAATCCTATTTGACTCAAACATCAAAGTGATTAATCGACTGATGAGTCGAGGCAAGCCGACTGATCCTAAACAGCCTGACTCAACCGCAGCGCTATCACCGATGCAGTTTGACTCGATCGCGTTATCAATTAAGTTTGTCCATACTTTTATAGCCAAATAATTGCAGCGTGTCTTCAATGCCTTCCTGCACGTCGATCAGTTGTTGCACACCCTGGTCGAGATGCGAATAAGATTTCATAGACTGCACTAATTCAACGTCAGTTCGACGAGTTTTTTCGCTTCGTTCTCAGCGGCTTCTGCCCCCTAAATCCCCCAAAATTGGGGGACTTCAAGCCAAAATCTCCGGTTCAAAGTCCCCCAATTTTGGGGGATTTAGGGGGCTTCCCGAATTCATCATCGGAGCGAACCGCGTTTGTCGAACTCACGTTAATTCAGACATGCGTTTTGCGCCCCGCAGTCCGCTCGAAATCATGCTCATAACCTCAAAAGACAGCGAGAGCCAACGTAACCCCAAATTGTGCATTTCGGTCGCATCATTGTGCCAAGGCGCGGTTAAACGGTCTAATGTTTCGACCTCAATGCCCGCTTCGGCTAAGGGTTCTGCTAGTTTCCAAGCATCTTCTACGCCATAGTCTTCGAGCCAGTCGCTGAGAGCATCTTCACGATCGCTAAGGTCGATCGCCTGACAACTCATTGGATTTTCTAAGTAAATTTTCCATTAGAGAAAGGTTTGATCGATATAGCACCACTTCCAGTCTTCTCCTGGCTCGATCGGCTGCACGATCGGATGAGTGGTGGCGTGAAAGTGCTTTGTGGCGTGTTTGTTTTTAGAAGAATCCCAGCAACCGACGTGTCCGCAACTTAGGCACTCGCGTAGATAAACCCAGGTGTCGCCCATTGCGAGACATTCCTCGCATCCGGTTGCGCTCGGTGTCACGGCTTGAATCTAGTCGAGATGGCTGCAATGAGTACTCATATGGGTGAAGGTTAGTGAATAGGCAGCATTGATCTGTGAAAAAATATGCAAAAAAGAAAATAGAGCGTATATGATCACGCTCTAAACTTAGCTACTCAGTAGCAATTGCAATTACCGTCAAAGACTGATTGATCCAGGCAATAAAACGGTGTCGATTACATGAATCACTCCATTCTCAGCTTCGACATCTGGAATTGTGACCGTTGCACCATTAATCTTGACGCTGCCACTAGAAGCGTTAATCTCAACATCCTCTCCTTCTGTGGTGGTTGCCTTGGTTAGTTTGACGACATCTGCCGCCAGCACTTTTCCAGAAACAACGTGATATTCTAATATCTTTCTCAGCGTGGGCAGATCTTCTAACAACGATTCAACCGTTCCCGATGGCAATTTAGAAAACGCATCATCAGAGGGTGCAAAAACAGTGAACGGCCCAGGACTCTTAAGGGCAGTGTCAAGACCAGCCGCTGTGATGGCTGCGACCAGAGTGGTAAAGGTTCCCGCACTCATGGCAGTGTCAACAATGTCAGGCATAGATTTCTAGCAGTAATAATGGGTTTGAGTTTACGAGTGTCGTGAACTTCACTCAGTCTATACCTAAAGACAAACGCTATAATCTGTCGATCGAACGAAACCACGCAGCCGCTCACTCTATCCTTTGGGGTAGAACAGTAACCAATTTAACAATTTCACGATTTGGGGTCTGTCAAGGTTAAATTGCATTCTCAACAATCCTGTTCCTGATCATAGAGTCGAGGAAGGTGACTCAACAAGGAACATTTGCTCGACTCGTCAACACTCTTAGACTCTTTGCCCAACTCATGACTCACCAGATTGTTTGAGGTAAGTAGTACTCTGTTCAAGAATTTAATCTTTCAAGTTTGATTGTTCGCAATACAATCGGAACAGGTAAGTATATGTTGAGGCAAAAAGAAGCAATGTCATATTCAATTTTGAGTGATGAAGCAAGACAACAGTTAGAACAAGAGCGATCGCGCCTAAGCAACGATCGCGAGGCGATTATTCAAACCGCAGTTCAGCAAGCCACTGCCGCGATCGATTTCGCCCTGCAACAATTGAACTCGCTCTTAGGAGACGAGCCAATGAGCAACGGTCACGCCAACTATTTTCCAGAGTCGGAAGCCGTGGTGCAGCCAAAAGCCTCCACCGATCAGGCGGTCACTAAATCTAAAGGCAAGCGAGGACAACAAAAAGCAAAACTTTTTGATGGAAAAGTGCTTAGACCTGAGTTTGAAGGACTCTCTCCGATCGACGCAATGGTGCAAGTCATTCAACAGTCTCCTGAACAAGCGTTTGATGCAGAAACCGTGATTGATGCCGTCTACGACGATTTTGACGAAGCGGAATTACCCAAAGCAAAAAGAAGCGTGAAGATCACCTTAGTTCTGGGGGTGAAAAAAGGATTGTTGGAGAAGGTTCAAGATCATCCTCCTATGTTCAAAGCTTTGGCTGGAGCGGCTCAGGGGAACCATCAAGCCCACAATACTGCTGAAGTCTCTGAAGTTGAACCCGATGAAGACGAACCTGCTGCTGCGACAGAGAAACCCAAGAAGGGATCAAAGGTCAAAGCCAAACCCAGAGCCAGATCAAAGGGAACGGCAAAACAGTCTGAGGCTCAATCGTTTGATGCCCAAAACCCCAAACGAGCATTTAGGGGTATGGAACCGCTTCAGGCAATGATCAACGTGACGGCAACCGACCCAGAACGATCGTTCTCAACCAATGACATCATTCGTGAAGTCTATGGTGAGTTTGAAGGAGCAGAGATGGCAAGGGCGATTAAGAGTGTGGCAGGCACACTGACTCGTGGGATGCGGCAAGGATTCTTGGAAAAAACGCACACCAATCCAGCTCAGTTTAAGTTCAAGACATCGGGCGAAGAATCACGATCGGCGCAAGAGCAAGAATCCATCTCTGCCTGATTCAACCCGAATTTCCGTAGGGGCATGACGATCTATGCCCCTTTTATATTTCTCGCAGTAATTTCATGGTTGATCACGATCGCCTTTTCAAAGAACTACTCGCCACATTTTTTGTTGAGTTCCTGGATCTGTTCCTGCCAGAAATTGCCAACACCCTTGACCGAGACTCGATTCGGTTTTTGCCGCAGGAGTACTTCGGGGATCTGACATCTGGCGAGGACAAAATCATTGATCTACTGGTTGAGGTGAAGCAGTCCGGTGAGGATGTTGGGTTCCTCGTTCATGTTGAGGCTCAGTCTTACACACAATCAGACTTTGCTCGGCGGATGTTTTTCTACTTTTCACGCCTATACCAAAAGTATGTGCAGAAGATCTATCCGATCGTCGTCTTCTCATTTAATGAACCGCTCAGAGCCGAACCGCAAACACACTCAATTGAATTTCCGGGTTTGAAGGTTCTAGAGTTCAATTTTGCTGCAATTCAACTAAATCGGTTAGACTGGCGAGACTTTCTCAATCAGCGCAGTCCAGTTGCAGCCGCCCTCATGGCAAAGATGCAAATTGCACCGGAAGACCGCCCAAAAGTTAAAGCAGAATGTTTGCGGATACTGGCAACGTTACAGCTAGATTCTGCCCGAACGCGCCTGATTTCAGGATTTGTGGATACTTATCTCCGACTGAATGAGTCTGAGGAGCAGTTGTTTGCCGAAGAGATTGGTAAATTAGAAGCATTGGAGCAGGAGCGCGTTATGGAAATCACGACGAGTTGGATGCAGCAAGGAATTGAGCAAGGAATTGAGCAAGGAATTGAGCAAGGAGAGCGATCGCTGATTCTTCGACAGTTGATACGCCGGGTAGGGGAAGTGCCAGAGTCTTTGAAGACACAGGTCGAAGTGTTGCCGATCGCACAACTCGAACTGCTCGGAGAAGCCTTGCTCGATTTTTCTAGTGTGACAGACCTGGAGCTATGGCTGTCACATGTGTAGAAACATTGCAACAGCTTTAGCGTGAAAGCAGAACTTTTCCGAAGTGAATTGCCAGCATCAGCGCTCTGTCACGGAAAAGTTCTGCTTCCATCAACAGTCGAACATCTACAAGGTTTAGTTACGAACCTGGACAGGCATCACCAGATAGGTCATCTTGATGCTGCCCAAAGGAGACAAGATTGCTGGACTTGTTGCCGTGTTTAGCTGCATTTGCACTTCAGTGGTGGCGATCGCTTTCAGTCCATCCACTAAATATTTGACGTTAAACGCCACCTCTAAACTGTCGCCCGAAATTTGGGCAGGCATTGTTTCGCGACCGCTGCCCACATCTTGAGCATCCACAGAGAGCGTTAGTTCTTGAGTTGAGTCATTTAAACTCATCTTGACAATGTTGTTTTTCTGGTCAGCCAGGACTGAGATCCGCTCTAAGGCACCCAAGAGCAAGCGACGATCGACCGTCATCTGATGCGAAAACTGTTTGGGAATCAGTTGCCGATAATTGGGATATTGCCCCTCTAGCAAGCGGCTAGTCAGACGTTGATCCGTCCACTCAAAGATGGCTTGCCCCTGGTCGAACTGCACCGCAACCGAGCTGCCCCCTTGCCCCAGCATTTTGATCAACTCCTGCAAAGCTTTTGCCGGAATCGTGACATTCAGCGCTGTCTCACTTTTAGAGCGATCGGGAGAGGCTTCTTCTTCGATCGTCTGCACCACTGATAAGCGGTGTCCGTCAGTTGCGGCAAACTCCAGTCCATCAGGCTGCAAGCTCAGGTGAACGCCCGTCAGCACTTGCTTTGTCTCATCTGCACTTGCGGCAAACAGCGAACCCCGCAAGCCATCAATCAAGGCTTCTGCGGATAAAGTCGCCAGTTCACCGTCTTCAATTACAGGCAACTCTGGAAACTCTTCAGCCCCCATGCCGCGCATTTGATAACGTCCTGAGGCGCAGGTGAGCGTTGTCAGCAGACCTGCATCGGCTTCGGTGCCGCTATCAAGCGTGATGTCTCCATCGGGCAGGCGAGAGACAATATCACTCAGCAGTTTAGCCGGGAGGGTCAGAGAGCCGCTCTCCTCCACCTGAGCCGGAAAACTGGTCTGAATGCCAAGGCTCAGATCAAACGCACTGAGGCTAACGCGTTGCGTTTTGGCATCGGCATTCAGCAGCACATTTGCCAAGACTGGATGAGTGGGACGCGACGAAACCGCACGACTGACTAATGAAAGGTGAGAATTGAGATTGTTTTGGGCGCAAACCAGTTTCATGGCAGTTGAGGGCTAAAAAAGGTGAAGGGAATCTTTGAGGATCGTGAATTAAATTGTGGAGTTGCTCTGTAGGCGAATCTTGTTTGAGCATATTAGCACCCCTGTTTACAACGTGCCACTAGGCGTTAAAACCAGCATTTGCAAGGGGTTTGAGGGCTAAAGTAACTCAATTAAAATGCGGTCAGAGAAACTGTGGAAACTGTGGAGAAAGCATCAGGATCACGGTCAGGAAAGATTTTGAAGTGGCGATCGTCTGTGGAAAACTTGTGGAAAAGATTCACTCAAACCACTATTGGTAGAGAAGGTTTTTAAGTTTTCCACTATCGGTAAGGAGTTTTCGACAGGTTTCCCACAAAGTTTTCCACAGAAAAGAGGAGTTTTTCCACAGGCGAGTCAGGATTCATTCTCTTAGATGAGGAAAATGAATCGGAGTTGACTCGATCGATGGGATTTGTTTAAGACCCCCTGTACTATCCGACCCTATTTGCGGGTTTGACTTGCTAAATTAATTCGATCGCCCAGTTGCTTTAATGTTTGCGCCATGCTGGGATCGTTTGTTTTTAGTTGAGCAATTTTGTCGCAGCTATACATCACCGTTGTATGGTCTTTGCCGCCGAACTCTTCGCCGATTTTTGGCAAACTAAGTTCGGTGTGGTGGCGCATCAGATACATGCCGATTTGTCTAGCGACGCTAATTTCTCGACGACGAGAATTGCCCTTCAAGTCTTCGATCGGCACATTAAACGCATCGGCAACGGCTGTAATCACGGCTTCCGCAGAGGCTTCGACTTTCTCTACGGGCGGATTCAACACAGGCGCAATGTTTTCAACGGTCATCGACAGACCCGAAATTGAAATATACGCCACCGCTCGAATCAGTGCCCCTTCTAACTCTCGAATGTTTGAGGTGTAGCTAGAGGCAATATATTCAATCACCGCTCGCGGCAAGCGCATATTTTCATATTCAGCTTTCTTTTGCAAAATCGCCATCCGCGTCTCTAAATCGGGTGGCTGAATGTCTGCAATCAAGCCCATCGAGAAGCGAGAACAGAGCCGCTCTTGCAAACGCGGAATTTGATTGGGTGGTCGATCGGACGCGATCACCACCTGTTTTCCCGCTTCGTGCAGAGTGTTGAACGTGTGAAAAAACTCTTCCTGGGTATATTCTTTGCCTTCGATGAACTGAATATCATCGACTAGCAGCACATCGACGGCTCGATAAAGCTCTCGAAAGCTCTGCATACTATCTTTGCGAATCGCTGAGATCAAATCGTTGGTAAACTGCTCGGTCGAAACGTAGAACACTTTAGAATTGGCACAGATCTCTAGACGGTAGTGTCCGATCGCCTGCATTAAGTGGGTCTTTCCCAACCCAACACCGCCGCAGAGAAAGAGCGGATTAAACTCCCGTCCAGGTGACTCTGCAACGGCAAGCGAAGCAGCGTGCGCCATGCGATTGTTAGGGCCGACCACCAAACGAGAAAACACATATTTTTGGTTGAGGTCAGAATTTTGCGCGCGTTGCCCCGTGGGAATTTCGGGGATATTCACCTCGATCGGCAACGGATAATACATATCGGCATCACCGAGCATTGCCCCATCGTCACCCTGCGCGATCGTAATGTGAATCTCGATCGGCTGCCCGACCACCTGCTCAACGACTTCGGTGATCGTCTTGATGTAGTATTTCTGAATCCAATTCTTGGCAAAGGGGTTGGGCGTGCGAATCACCAGACAGCCATCTTCTAGCTGTTCGGGAACCGCAGTCTTGATCCAAGTCTCAAACGTGGGGCGACTTAGCTGAACCTGTAACCGCTCTAGAACCTGTGCCCAGAGACTTTCGACCATCGCAATTTCCACGGTAAACCTCTAACCACTACCCATCGAATCAGTCTACTAAGCTCGAACATCGCCAACCCTCAAGTCAGGGTAGAAGCCGATCAAAAGCATAGAACAATTTACTCTATTTTTTTCTGGATTTTGCGATCGCCATAAACAGCAATATAAATAGAGTCATCTCCTAGCTTCATCCCCTCAATTTGCAGATGAAGTTTAAGATCTAAAGTAGTATTACTTAAAAACTTGGAACTCTTGGTGAACAATTCCCCTCCCTCTTCTCGGCTTGACCTGAAAATGCTGTTTCCGTTTGAGCTAGATGACTTTCAGCTACAGGCGATCGCGGCTTTAGAGGCAGACAAGTCGGTGGTGGTTTGTGCGCCGACTGGCTCAGGGAAAACCCTGATCGGAGAATACGCCATTCATCGCGCTTTGGCGGGCGGGGGCAGAGTGCTTTACACTACGCCGCTTAAAGCGCTGTCTAATCAAAAGCTGCGCGATTTTCGCAATCAATTTGGAGCCGATCGCGTCGGTCTTTTAACCGGAGATGTGTCAGTCAACCGAGAAGCTCCCATTTTGGTGATGACGACCGAAATCTTTCGCAATATGCTTTATGGCACGCCGATCGGAGAAGTCGGCACCTCGCTCACGGGCGTAGAAGCGGTTGTGCTTGATGAATGTCACTACATGAACGATCGTCAGCGCGGCACCGTCTGGGAAGAGTCGATCATTTATTGCCCCGCTGAGATCCAACTGCTCGCCCTCTCTGCAACGGTGGCAAACAGCGACCAGCTAACCGATTGGATCGCTCAAGTTCACGGCCCCACAGAGTTAATTTACTCTAACTATCGCCCCGTTCCACTTCACTTCTCGTTTTGCAGTCCCAAAGGCTTGTTTCCGCTGCTTGACGAGCATCAAACTCAGATTAATCCTCGGCTCAAAATCAAGCGCAGTCAGCATCGTCCGAAAGGAGCCAATCAGCGCGGGGCACCCAGACCCGAAGCTCCTCCGATCGCCTTTACCCTCAGCAAGCTGCGCGAAAAAGATATGCTGCCTGCGATCTACTTTATCTTTAGTCGCAAGGGCTGCGATCAGGCGGTGACCAATTTGGGAGCGCTGTCGCTGGTGAATGCAGCCGAAGCTGCTCAACTTAAAGGCGCGATCGATAAGTTTCTCGATCGCAATCCCGACGCGGGACGAGTAGGACAGGTCGAACCGCTCTATCGAGGCATTGCCGCTCACCACGCCGGAATTCTACCCGCTTGGAAAGGTTTGGTGGAAGAATTGTTTCAGCAGGGCTTGATCAAAGTGGTGTTTGCGACTGAAACGCTTGCCGCGGGGATCAATATGCCTGCCAGAACCACGGTGATTTCTAGCCTCTCTAAACGCACTGATTTAGGGCATCGGCTCCTCAATCCCTCCGAGTTTTTACAGATGGCAGGTCGGGCAGGTCGGCGGGGCATGGACAAAGAAGGTTATGTAGTGACGGTTCAGACTCCATTTGAGGGCGCAAAAGAAGCGGCTTATCTCGCCACCTCAGAGCCTGATCCCCTGGTGAGTCAGTTCACGCCTAGCTATGGCATGGTTTTGAACCTTCTGCAAACTCACACTATAGAAGAAGCCCAAGAGTTAGTCGAGCGCAGCTTTGGGCAATATTTGTCAACCTTATATCTGCGTCCTCAACAGCAAGAAATCGATCGCTGCGAAGCCGAACTCAGTCAGCTAGAAGCGCAAGTTGCCTCCGTAGACTGGAAGCTGATGGCGCAATACGAGAAATTACAGGCACGCCTCAAAGAAGAGCGCCGATTATTAAAGACGCTGCAAAGTCAGGCAGACGAAATGCACTCAGGAGAACTGGCGATCGCCCTCTCGTTTGCCGTCGCCGGAACCCTCTTAACCCTCAAAGGCGACCACGTTCGGTTAGCAAGTCCGCTCCCTGCCGTCTTGGTGATGAAGATTCAGGGCGCTGGACAGTTTCCTTATCTAGTATGTTTGGGTCAAAACAATCGCTGGTATATCAGCACGGTTTCTGATGTCGTAAATTTACGGGGCGACATTCCGCGAATTTGTGAAGTCGATGACTTGGTGCCTCCTTCTGAGATGCCACCAAAACCAGGTCAGTCTCGTAGTGGCAACGACCTGACTGCGGTGATCGCGAACCGCATCCCCAACGCTCCCGGACTCACCGATGATCACCCTGAAGTCTATGCCCAATTCCAGCGCACGGCAGCCGTTGAAGCCCAAATTGCGACCCATCCCGTCAGTCAGTGGGGCGATCGTAGCTATCTGCTCAAACGTCAGAAACGCATTGAAACCCTGAAAGCAGAAGTGCGCGATCGCCAAGGCAAACTAGAGCAACAAGCCCAGCGCCACTGGGAAGAATTCACCAATTTGATCGAGATTCTGCAAACCTTTGGCTGTCTTGAAGGACTGATTCCCACACCGCTAGGTCAAGGCACGGCGGCAATTCGGGGAGATAACGAACTCTGGCTAGGGTTAGCCATCATGTCAGGCGAATTTGACCCTCTCGACCCCCACCACTTAGCAGCCGCGTGTGCAGCCCTCGTTACCGAAGTCTCGCGCCCCGATAGCTGGACTCGCTATGAAGTCTCAAACGAGGTTGAAGAGGCTCTGGGCGGGCTGCGAAACATTCGTCGGCAACTCTTTCAGGTGCAGCGACGACACCAAGTGACGCTACCCGTTTGGTTAGAAGGAGAACTAATCGGGTTGATCGAACAATGGGCACTCGGTACGGAGTGGACAGAACTCTGTGAAAACACTAGTCTAGACGAAGGCGATGTGGTGCGAATCTTGCGGCGAACCTTAGATTTTCTCTCTCAGATTCCGCATATTCCTCATATCTCAAGGCTGCTTCAGACCAATGCCAATCGAGCGATTCAACTGATCGATCGCTTTCCAGTTAATGAAGGAGTTGAGTAGCAAACTCAAGAGAGCTGATTCAGCTTCTTCCTCACAAAATCTCCATCATTCGCACAATGACTTAACAAAAAGAATCTAGTTTAAGAGAATATCCGTAACTTCAACTAGACAATTCATCGCTCAATCTCAACGCACAGAAATTGCAGAAGTCAAAGCCAACCGCTAAACCTCTTTCAAGATGGGGGCTGTAGCAATCTCTAAGTACTAGCACCCGTACGCCTAAGTGTTTCTTGATCCCCGTAAAAAGCCTGATTGCTTCATGAAGACATTCCCTCATACTAGGAACAGGTCGCTGGAGCGGTTTAGCTTAGTTTAAGTACGAAATGGACTTCTAAGGTTTCTGCGAATGTCTTGGCTCTATTGAAACTTTCATTATTCACTTTCGTAGAGTTTTCCCGCCGTGAATGATTTGGATCTAGAGAGACCCAGAATTCTTGTCGTAGACGACCATCCACCCAGCCGCATGACTGCCGTAGCTCTCTTGTCGATCGAGGGCTATGACGTGATCGAGGCAGAAAGCGGGGCGGCGGCACTCGCACAAGTTTTTGAAACCAATCCTGACCTGATTTTGCTCGACGTGATGATGCCCGGAATGGACGGCTACGAAGTGTGTCGCCGCCTCAAAAACGATGAGCACACTCGACTCACTCCGGTTGTGTTTATCACTGCGCTCGACGATCGCCGCGCTCGTCTGCGAGGCATTGAGGCAGGGGGAGACGATTTTTTGACCAAGCCGTTTGATCAGTTAGAGCTGTCTGCCAGAATCAAATCGCTGGTTCGTCAAAAGCGATTAAATGAAGACCTAGATCACGCTGAGAAGGTGTTGTTCTCGATCGCTCGCACGGTTGAGAGCCGCGATCCCGACACCGGAGATCACTGCGAACGTCTAGTCGCGCGCGGCAAAGCCTTTGGTGAATATTTAGGGCTATCTCGCCCAATGATTCGTGATTTGATGTGGGGTGGCTATCTTCATGACATTGGCAAGGTTGGCATCCCCGATGCGGTGCTGCTAAAACGGGGTAAGTTAACCGCCGATGAGTGGCAGATTATGCAGCGGCACGTCTTGATTGGTGAGCAAATCTGTCTTCCCTTGCGAACCATGCGCGGTGTGGTGCCGATTATCCGTCATCACCACGAGCGCTGGGATGGGTCGGGCTATCCTGATGGTTTGACGAAGAATGAAATTCCTTATATAGCTCAGGTCTTTCAAGTGATTGACATTTACGATGCTCTAACGAGTGAACGCCCCTATAAGAGAGCGTTTTCACCCGGTGAGGCATTAAAAGTGATGAATGAGGAAACCGCTAAAGGATGGCGTAACCCTGAATTGATCGAACAATTTAGCTTGTTCATTCAAGCGACTGAAAGTGAACAAGTGGCTTTAAGCAATTGTTTCGCCAAGTGTGTGAACACGGCTCGTTGAGGTTGAGAGGCTTTGACTCAAGCTGTTCTTAGTCAAGCTGTATAACAGTTATCGGTATCTCATTAAAAGCTGCTCTAGAATCGAGTTAGAACCATCTGAAGGTTGCTATAAGCTTTCTACCTATTGCTACGTCGTGAAGTCTACTGGAGGTGTGAAATGTTAGTCATTTTTGCAGGCGATCGCATCCTCTCTCCTCAAAAAGTTTGCAAAACGTGTTTGATGGCAGATCAAAGTGGTCAACCTCGCTGGAGCCACGGAGAGCTTCGCTGTGGGCATGCCATTCGTAAGCTGACTGAGCAGCAGCCCGATCAGTTTGAGTGTCAGATGGGGTTTCGAGT
Source organism: Phormidesmis priestleyi ULC007 (assembly GCF_001895925.1). GTDB lineage: Bacteria > Cyanobacteriota > Cyanobacteriia > Leptolyngbyales > Leptolyngbyaceae > Phormidesmis_A > Phormidesmis_A priestleyi_A. Next base: position 130,546 of record NZ_MPPI01000007.1, read on the forward strand.
CGTTGACATCGACTAAGTAAAAGATTTGATACAGGGCGAACCTATTTGGGTCGTGCGTCCTTCGCAGGTGACTGCACATACCAAGCGATTCTATTCTTAACGTCAGTTCGATGAGTTCTCTCACTGCGTTATTCAGCACTTCTGCCCCCTAAATCCCCCAATTTTGGGGGACTTTAAAACCAGAGTTTTAGCTCAAAGTCCCCCAGAATGGGGGATTTAGGGGGCAGCCCGGATTTGCAACCGCAGCGAAAAGCTTCATCGAACTCAGGTTATTCTTAGGATCGTGGATTAAATAACCTGTAAAAGTCCTCTGATTTGTCATCGCCGAGACTTTTGCCCCCTAAATCCCCCACGAGTGAGGGACTTTGAAACCAGAGTCTTAGCTCAAAGTCCCCCAGAATGAGGGATTTAGGGGGCTGAAGCGACCCAAACGCAGCGACAAAGATTGGTGTACACCGTAGCTCCTTAGGGAGATGGCGAGAAGTTACACCTTAATAAATCCACGTTCCTTAGTCATTTTAAGAGCTAAAACAAATGACAAAAATAGAACACAGCACGCTATTGATACAAGTGTCTCTTTTGTTTTTGGTGATACAAATACTATAAAGCCTTGCCCTTTGATTAAAGCAGAGAAACTTGAGACACAAAATGGCATGAGATATAGTCTGAATGTTTGCCATTTATCTCTGTTGCCAGGTTTACCAGAAGAGACACTTAACAACAGCCCTGTGCCGATTACAGCACTGATGCCGATCGCATTCAGCCACAGTGTAGGTGAAGAATCAAAATAAAAATAAACCGTTACTAAATACCAAATGAGATAGCACCAGAGAACAGCTTTATCTAATTTGATTGCACAAAAATATTGAATTAGCCGTTTCATATCTCTAAAATGCTCTCGTCTCTTGACAGACGTTTTGATGCCTATCTACTTTGAGTTAGAACATAGACAACAAACAATCTGGGCAACAGTCCAAGCATAAGAAGGTAGATGGCAAAGTTCCGTATCGCTCCTAACCGTTCGTGATCTAACGTCTGTTCAACGAGTTTTTTCGCTTCGTTGTCAGTGGCTTCTGCCCCCTAAATCCCCCATTTTGGGGGACTTCAAGCCAAAACTTCCGATTCAAAGTCCCCCATTTTTGGGGGATTTAGGGGGCTTCCCGAATTTGCAAGCGCGATTTGCTTTGCTGACTCTAGAGGGTTCAGGATGTTAGAGAATTTGCGTTATTCTTGGCTAAAGACCTGAGAAACTAACTACTTTAACCGGGAGAACGCACCATGTCTTTGCGTGGGTCTACAACTGTATCCGATCGTATCTTCGCCTGCCTCGCCTATCTCCTTCCTTTGCTAGACCTGATTGTCCTGGTGAGCGCTCCTTTAGCCATCACCAACTCTTTTCTGACTCCGCTTTTAGCGATCATTGCGCTTCCCCTGTCGCCTTTGTTAGCGGTTTATTTTAGCCTGGGTGGAATCACGGCATTTGTCGTATTCTTTGCCCTCTTTTTGCTGGTGGTTAGAAACGAAAACATTCCTCACTTCATCCGCTTCAACGTGATGCAAGCCATTCTGTTTGGGATTGTGTTGAGCTTGATTAGCATTCTCTGGCAATATGTGTTTGCAAGTCTGCTTGGAATGGGTTTCTTAACTCAGACTTTGTTCAACGCAATTTTCTTGGGCATGATTGTGGCAGTGGGTTACTCGATCGTCCAATCTGCCTTGGGTCGCTATGCTGAAATTCCCACAATCTCTGACGCGGTGTATATGCAAGTCCGCTAGGTCACGAGACTTGCGGCAATGCGGCGCGAGTGGTGACAGCGTTCTCCAAAAACCCGATTCCTTCGATTTCGACTCGGACGCGATCGCCGACCTCGATCGCGCCGACTCCTTCAGGCGTTCCGGTTAACACCACATCTCCGGGCAGCAGCGTCATCACCTGACTGATATAAGACACCAACACATCGGGTGCAAACACCATTTCGCTAATTGCAGCAGATTGAGCAGGCTGAACACTGTCATTGATAAACGTCTGTAGCCGCGCCCCTGCACTGATTTCTCTCACCACCCACGGACCCAAAGGACAAAACGTATCAAAGCCCTTTGCTCGCGTCCACTGTCCGTCTTTTTTTTGTAAGTCTCTCGCCGTCACATCATTGGCGATCGTATAGCCCCAAATTTTGCTATGAGCTGCTTCGGGGGTGCAGTGAGTGCAGCGCTCTCCAATCACCAGTGCTAATTCGCCTTCATAATCCACTCGCGCCGATTGAGTCGGGTAGAAGATCTCTGCCCCAGATGCAATCACCGTCGTGGGCGGTTTGAGAAACAACAGCGGCTCTTGTGGAACGGGCGTTCCCATTTCGGCAGCATGGTTCGCATAGTTTTTGCCCACCGCCACGATTTTTGAAGGCGCACAAGGAGCCAAAATTTGACATTGATCGGCATCGAGTTCAAGCGTTGTCAATTGCCCTTTTAACCAGGGAGGCGCATCTAAAACCTGAACTTTGCGATCGATTTGCAGCAGCCCGTAGTGAATCTTCCCATCAAGGCTTTGGACTCGAACATAACGCTGTGCCATAACTAAACCGATACCTTTTAATTTAGGAATATAAATTGCGATCGAGCGTTTAAACCAAACCTACAACCCTCAAAATCTCGAATCAGTCAGCCGGATTGCTGAAAAATTGATATAGAATTGTAAGTCCTTGCTTTTTTAATGATTGGTCAATAGAGCCGCGCATCCAGTGTTGACTAACACGATTCGCCAAATTTGAGCAGCCACCCAAAAAGCCCATTGTCCATAAGGAAAAAACTAGTCATGAACTATATCTATGAAACCATGTACATTCTTCGTCCTGATATCGGTGACGAAGCCGTAGAAGCTGCGATCGAGAAGTATCAGAATATTCTGAAGGAAAACGGCGCAGAAATCATCGAAACCCAACACCGCGGCAAGCGCCGTCTGGCATACGAGATTGCCAAACAGCGCGAGGGAGTCTATGTTCAGATGAACTATCAGGGCGACGGCAGCCAAGTTGCCCCCCTAGAGCGGGCAATGCGCCTTAGCACTGAAGTTATTCGCTACATGACCGTCAAACAAGAAGTGCCCAAAGCAGAGCCTGAGATTGAAACTGAGCCTGCTGAGGTCTAGAGGTCAGAGCTAGGCTTAGAGGTAGGGGTCTTTGTTGACGTTAGGGGGCTGTGATAGCTCCCTATCTTGTATTCACCTAGTTTTATTAAGTCACGCCTATGAAGCTCTCACGGAAAAATCTAGACCAGCGTCTCGATCGCCTTTATGATGCCATCGTCGTTGGTGGCGGCGCAGGTGGGTTGTCGGCCGCTCTTTATCTGCAACGATACCGTCTTTCGACCTTAGTAATTGAGAAAGGTCGCGGTCGATCGTTCTGGATGCAGGATATGCGAAATTATTTAGGGTTGCCCCCCACCACGCCCGGACGCGCCATCCTTCAACAGGGGCAAGAGCATCTTCTCTCTCTAGACGGTGACTATTTACCCGGTTTTGTCGAAGATGTCCAAGATGAAGGAGACACCTTTGCAGTCAAGGTCAAAGTTGGTAAAAAAGACAGCACCTATCCCGTGTTTCGCTCCAAATACCTGGTTGCCGCTAGTGGGTTAATTGACCATTTGCCCCAGCTAGACGACATGCAGAATGTTTATGACTATGCGGGATATAACCTGCACGTCTGCATGATCTGTGATGGTTACGAGATAGGAGACACAAAATGCGGTCTGTTTGTGAACACAGAAGCCGCGATCAACACGGCTTTTGTGCTGAATTGGTTTACGCCTTATATCACCGTATTTACGCAAGGGTTGTGTGAAGTCGGGAAAGAGATGCGCGAAAAGCTCCAGGCGCATGGCTATCCGTTGGTCGAAACGCCCATTCGACGCTTTTTAGGACACGATCACCACATGACGGGCGTTCTGCTAGAAGACGATTCGACAGTAGAGCTTGAAAACGGACTGGTCGCGATGGGTTCCCACTTCTTTAACCAATACTTAAAGGGGCTAGATTTAGAGTGGAAAGGGGGAAATTTGGTCACAGATAGTATGTGTCGCACCTCTCACCCCAGAGTTTTTGCCTTAGGAGACCTAAAAGAGGGCGTAAATCAGGTATCAATTGCGGTTGCAGATGGTACATTAGCGGCAACTGCAATTTGGCGTGATATTCGTCGCGCCTCTCCTCCCCGTCTCTGGGAAGAAAATCTCAAGCAAACCACCCATTCATAACGGAGTAACTGAGTAAGTGACCCAAGCTGATATCCCCCCGGTTCAATCACTGCAAGTCGAGGTTGTGCGTTTGCAAGAAGAATTGCAGATGCGCGACCAACTCGTCCAGCAGCTTTCTCAAGAGCTGTTCCGGCTCGTCAAAGGCAATGCTGCTGCCGTGCCAGCGTCCGATATTTCATCTGAGCGTCACTTAGAAGAAATGCGGGCACTGCGAGAGCAACTGCACAACGTTGAGCAGCAGGTTACGTTCTATCAAGAGCAGATTTCTGAACGAGATGGCGAGATTTATCAACTGCGGCAGTCGGTGCAAGAATTGACCGATCGGGCGCGAATGTTAGAGCAAGTTGTGCAAGAGTTGCCCAAGATCTATAAGCAAAAATTTGCCGAGCGGATGGCTCCGGTGCGTGAAAAAGTTGCGTCGGTGCAGCGAGAAAATCGCCAGCTTCATGCCGAGTTGCAAAGCGTCAGCTACCGTTTGGCGGTGAGAACTCGTCGCACCTCTCATCTAGATTTACCGAGCTTTCCTCGTGAAGGTGACGTTTCGCTGCCTAGCTTTGGCAATGCCTAAAGTTTTAATCGTGACTGATGAGGAGTCCGATTTGCTGGGTGAAGCCTTGAAACAGGCAATTCTTATGCCCTCTGTCGCTCCTCACACTCAAAACTTAAGCGGCACCGAGGAATCACCCTCCTCTCGAACTGAGGTGGCTATCCAAGTTGACTGTGAGGTAGAGATAGAAACGATCGCCCGTCTTCAGCAAAAGTTGACGAACGGTACAATTTGCTTAGAAGACATTTTGTTATGTCCCCTCACTTTGGATATTCCAGTTTCTCTAGAATTTCCTCAAAGGGGCATTTATCAAGACTGTCGCGATGTGCTAGAGCTGCGGCAACGGGTGGAGAAAGATTTGCACTCCTTTACGGGGGAAGGGAACTTTTGGCTGCCGATCGTGCTCACTTCAAAGGGCGCACTTTACGCTGAGGCGATCGCATCGGCTGATCCACTCAGCTATCTCCAACCCTTTCACCTGCCCGATCGATATCGTCAGCCACTTTATGAATTAGGGCAGCGTTTATTAAAGTTGGTCTCAGCCACGCCTTCTACTTATTTAATGCAGTTTGGGTTTGCCGGGGAAACAGTTTTCTTCGATCGGCTATTCCCGTTTCCGGCGACACCTGCGATCGCGAGTCTCAACATTCAGCTACCCAATTTATTCGCCTGTCATTGGCACTGCTTAACCAACACGCCGATTTTAGACTTAACGATCGCTCCAGCAAGTGAATACCGAGTTTTTCAACCCTAAGCAACTTCTAAAGCTGGAATGATTGATTCTGGAATGATAAGAGCAGTCAGCAAAACATCATAGCTCTCGAAGATATCAAAGGCCCGATCGAGTTGAGTAATTTCAAAGATCAGTTGTGCCGAGGGGCGTAAACTGCAAAGAACAAGACGGGCGTTCGATTCTCTAGCAAGCTCTAACCCACTGATCAGGGCAGACAAACCAGGGCTGTCGATAAACTCCACTTCTGAGAGGTCAATGACCCAAATCTTATAGCGTCTAGGAGCGATCGTTTCAAGCTGTTGCTGAAGCCGCTCTCCACCTTGTAGGTCTAAGCGACCTTGGGGCTGAAGTCGAATCTCCTCAATTTGTCCTCTAGAAATCATAAACTCGTTCCTAATAATGATTTCGTTGGTCTGAGTAACTATAGTTAGCTGTTTTAAACGTACGCTGATGCTTTGGGACAAGGACAGCGAAGGTTTTTCAGATAATTAAGTAGATTTACTTAAACACTTGCTACAACTATAAAGATTAGATTCCCGGACAAAGCCTGATTCTTCTAAAGTTTTACGGAATCTTCATTTTGGAATCGGTTACACTTCAATTCAATAAAAAGTCTTCTTCCAGACTATAAAATCAAAAATTCTATCTAAGACCAGAGAATTCCAATTTTTGGGATTGACGGATTTATAGAATCAAGTCAAGATCGACGTAGGTTAAGCTTTGTAAAGGTTGTTGGTATGTCACTCGACTTCATCTCGCCAGAAGCTATTCAGGAAGTTGCCCAACAGTATGGCTACTGGGCGATCTTTTTAGGAATTTTGTTAGAAAACTTGGGGTTGCCGATTCCTGGCGAAACGGTCACGTTAGCTGGAGGATTTTTAGCTGGAAACGATCAGCTTAACTACTGGCTAGTTTTAGGGGTTGCCGCAGCAGGTGCGATCGTAGGCGGTCACTGTGGGTATTGGATTGGTCGCTATGGTGGCTGGGCAATGTTGCTGAAGGTGGGTCGCCTGTTTCGGATGAGTGAAGAGCAGCTAGAAAAGTTGCGATCGCAGTTCAGCGAGAATGCCGGAAAAGCCGTTTTGTTTGGTCGCTTTATTGCCCTACTGCGAATCTTTGCAAGTCCGTTGGCTGGCATTGCTGAGATGCCCTACTGGAAGTTTATGGGCTATAACGTCGCTGGGGCGTGTGCTTGGGCATCGGTGATGGTGTCACTGGCATTCTTTGCGGGTCAAGTGGTGCCGTTAGAGAAGCTGATTGGACTGGCATCACAGTTTACGATCGTCGCCCTCCTAATCGTCATTGCCTGGATTGTGGTTCCGCTCTGGCTAGAATCTCGCAAGGCAAAACAAGAAGCCGTGGCTGTGGTAGATCAGCAACCTGCGAGTGACGGTGAATAGTTTTTGAATTTGAACAAAAAAGGGGCGATCGCCCCAAAGAACCGTGAATTAAATAAAGCCAGAATTTGCGTAGGGGCATGGCACTGCCGTGCCCTTGATCATTGCAAGTACCGATATGATTTAATCCACGATCCTAAAAACGTTTACGTCCGCAGGTTTTGTGACCAGACGCGAGTTGGCAACCCCCAAACGTAGATAAAACCTTCAGCCGCTCTGTGGTCAAACTTATCGTCAGACCCGTAAGTTGCCAATTCGGGCGTGTACAGGGTTTTGCTGGATTGGCGACCCACGATCGCTGCATTTCCCTTAAACAGTTTGACGCGCACCGTTCCCGAAACTCGCTCCTGGGTTTGGTGAACAAACGCATCTAGTGCCCCTTTGAGTGGACTGTACCAAAGACCGTTGTAGACCAGATTGGAGTAAGTTTCTTCGATCCCCCGTTTGTATTGGGTCACATCTTTAGTTAAGGTCAAGCTTTCCAAATCGCGGTGAGCATGAATCAGCACTAACAGCGCCGGAGCTTCATAAATTTCCCGTGATTTGATGCCGACTAAGCGATTTTCCATCATGTCAATGCGACCAAATCCGTGATCCCCAGCTTTTTTATTTAACTGAGTGATCAGATCGATCGGATTCAGCATCTCGCCATTGAGACTGACAGGAATTCCTTTCTCAAAGCCAATCTCAACATATTCTGGCTCGTTAGGCGTGTCGGCGATCGCCTTCGTTAACTCAAAAACTTCCTCTAAGGCTTCCGTCCAGGGATCTTCAAGCGGGCCGGCTTCGATGCTGCGACCTAAAAGATTACGATCGATGCTGTAGGGCGAAGATTTCTTCACCGGGGAAGGAATGCCGAATCGCTCTCCGTAAGCGATCGTTTCCTCGCGGCTCATGCCCCATTCTCGTGCGGGTACGAGGACTTTTAGATCGGGATTGAGGGCGGCGATCGCGACATCAAATCTCACTTGGTCATTACCTTTTCCCGTGCAGCCGTGAGCGACCGCATCGGCTCCATATTCAGCCGCCGCTTCGACGAGCAATTTGGCGATTAAAGGACGAGCCAGCGCGGTAGAGAGCGGATAGCGATTTTCATAAAGCGCATTTGCTTGAATTGACGGAAAGGCGTAATCTTTGACAAAACTCTGGGTAGCGTCAATTACCAGAGATTGAGACGCACCAGACTTTAGGGCTTTTTCGCGGATTGGCTCTAATTCGTCCCCTTGACCGAGATCTGCTGCCAGTGTGATCACTTCTTCAACGCCCCATTCCTGTTTGAGGTAAGGAATGCAGACAGACGTATCAACTCCACCCGAATATGCTAGGACAACCTTATTAGCACGACCCATGAATTTTCTCAATTGGTAGTAACGATTGACGATACATTATCTATCGAATCTGTGCCAGGTTATGTCGGGAGTTGCACAGAATTGTGAGCCAAAAAGAGATACTGATAACGTCCCGTGTGCAGGAAAGCCGTGTTTTTTAGTGTCGTGATTCCGACTTACGATCGCCAGCCGATTTTGGAGAAGTGCTTAAAAGCCTTAGAAAATCAGCAGTCGAGCAGTCTTTTTTCTGACTACGAAATTGTGGTAGTCGATGATGGCTCGACTGATGGAACGGTCGAGTGGCTGCAATCTGACTCGGCAAAGTTTCCTCATGTGAAGCTGTTTTGTCAAAATCATCAGGGTGCGGCGGCGGCTCGAAATCTCGGTGTCGAAAAAGCGATCGGTGACACGATCATTTTCATCGACAGCGATCTAGTTGTTACAGAAGTGTTTCTTCGTGCTCATGCAGAAGCGCTTGATCAGGGTCAAAAAGAATTGGGAAGCGATGCCTCTGGCACAGGCTCAGAGCCTGCTCGCTTATTTACTTACGGGCGAGTCATCAACACCTGCAATTTTGACAATCCGACCGCAGAGCCTTTTAAGGTGACGGATTTTTCAGCCGCCTATTTTGCGACGGGGAACGTAGCGATCGCCCGTCACTGGCTCGAAAAAGCGGGACTGTTTGACGTAGGCTTTCAACTCTACGGCTGGGAAGATTTGGAGTTAGGAGTCCGGTTGAAGAAATTGGGATTAACGCTGATCAAGTGTCCCGATGCGGTCGGCTATCATTGGCATCCGCCATTTTCTTTAGAACAAATCCCCGACATGATTGACAAAGAAATTCAGCGCGGTCGGATGGGTGTGTTGTTTTATCAAAAACACCCGACTTGGGACGTGAAAATGATGATTCAAATGACGTGGATCAGTCGAGCGCTGTGGGAAGGACTGACGATCGGAGGTCGCCTCAACGAACGCACGATGGCTCCTCTGATCCAATGGCTGATTCAACAAGGCAAACCCCAACTCGCCGAGCAAGTCGCCCGCATTTTTCTAAACTGGTATACCGTTCGCGCCGTGTATGATGCCTATGCAGAATCTCAGCAGAGATAGATCTTTAAGATCAGGAGTTCCGTCTTGAGTAATCCACAGCTTCCGCCCATCTTTGACCATACTCCGAAGGCGATCGTGTCCGATTTCCTATTCGCTGAGTTTCCCGTCAACACGTTTCTAGAAAACATTGCGATCAACGCGATCGGCACTCTTTTCGTCACGAGCTACGAAGATGGGATCATTTACGAAATCAGTCCGACTGGACAACAACGCGAATTTGCCAGAGTTGACGGCAAAACTGCGGGAATCGCCTTTGATAAAGAGGGTAATCTTCTCGTCTCAGGGGCAACCAGTCAGGGAGTTTCAGCCGTCTTTAGAGTGGCTCAGAGCGGAGTTGAGACCCTGGTGACGATCGCCGACGCAATTTTTCTCAACGGCATGACTCATCTGATGGACGATCGCTATCTGATCGCAGATTCTTATCTCGGTGCCATTTGGGAATTTAATGCCACCCAAAAATCAGCAAAAGTCTGGTTAGAACATGATCTGCTCGATCGGCGAAGTCTTGAAAACCCGATCCCCGCAGTCAACGGATTGAAGATTTTCCAGGGAATTCTCTATGCCTCAAATACGCAATATCAGCATTTAGTTCGCATTCCCATCAGCTCAGATGGCAATCCTGGTACGCCAGAAATCTTTGTGCAAAACGCCAACATTGATGATTTTGCGTTTGATGTGCAGGGCAATTTGTATGGAACCACTCACATCTATAACAGCGTGGTGCGAATTGCGTCTGATGGCACGATCACGACGATCGCCGCAGTCGAGCAAGGCATGACCGGAAGCACCGCCTTAGCCTTTGGTCGAACTGAGGGCGATCGCACTTCAATTTACGTCACCACAAATGGAGGAATGTCGCTGCCGCCCAAAACCGGAGTTCAGCCTGCAAAAGTCGTTCGACTAGAAGTCGGTGTCGAGGGACTGGCAGTGACTCCTTGAAGGTGGGCGATCAAGGCTGCTACTCCAGTCTTTCAGCTTCCTCAACACGCCTCTAATTGTGCTATCCTAGTAAAGTTGTTTCAACCCACACATCCAGGATTTCGGGTGTTTCAAACTTCATTGAAACTCACCTGGGTGGAGGATTAACCCGAATCAGGAGTAAAAAGAATGCCAGTTGTTTCGTTGGCTCAAATGCTTGAGTCTGGAGTCCACTTCGGGCACCAAACCCGTCGCTGGAATCCCAAGATGGACCCGTACATCTACACCGCGCGCAATGGTGTGCATATCATTGACTTGGTGCAAACCGCCCAGTTGATGGACACCGCCTACAACTATGTGCGTACCGCGTCTGAGCAAGGCAAAAAGTTTCTGTTTATTGGCACCAAGCGCCAAGCCGCCGGAATTGTCGCTCAAGAAGCGTCTCGCTGTGGGGCTTACTATGTCAACCAGCGCTGGCTCGGCGGAATGCTGACCAATTGGGCGACGATCAAAACCCGCGTCGATCGCCTCAAAGATCTTGAGCGTCGCGAAGAAACGGGCGCAATGGATATGTTGCCCAAAAAAGAAGCCGCAGTCTTGCGACGGGAACTCGACAAACTTCAGAAATATCTCGGTGGCATCAAAGCCATGCGGAAGGTTCCTGACATCGTTCTGATTGTGGATCAAAAGCGGGAATATAACGCCGTTCAAGAATGTCTGAAGTTGAGCGTTCCGATCGTCTCGTTGCTTGACACCAACTGCGACCCGGATGTGGTAGACATTCCTATCCCAGCGAATGATGATGCGATCCGCTCGATTAAGCTAATAGTAGGTCGGTTGGCAGATGCGATCTACGAAGGTCGTCACGGTCAACTCGACGACGAATATGACTACGAAGGCGCAGACGACGAATACGAATACGACGAAAGCGAAGCCTTCACACCTGAAGAAGCGGCAGAACCCGCCGCCGCAGAATAACTCGACCCGTTACAGCCGTTAGTCGTGGGTGTCTAACCACTAGCGGCTGACGGCTAACCACTCGTTGATTAGGGAAAGGCAAGATGGCAGACATTTCGGCAAAGATGGTCGGTGAACTGCGCCAAAAAACGGGCGCAGGCATGATGGATTGCAAAAAAGCACTCCAGGAAAACAATGGTGATTTAGAAAAAGCCTCAGAATGGCTGCGGCAGAAGGGAATCACGTCTGCTGGCAAAAAAGAAGGCAGAGTTGCGGCTGAAGGATTAGTCGATAGCTACATTCACACAGGCGGACGGATTGGCGTTCTCGTTGAAGTCAACTGTCAGACTGACTTTGTGGCTCGCAACGAAGCGTTTCAACAACTCGTGAGAAACGTAGCGATGCAGGTGGCGGCGTGTCCGAATGTTGAGTATGTCAAAGTTAGTGACATTCCTGAAGAGATCGTGAATAAAGAGAAAGCGATCGAGATGGGTAAAGATGACCTGAGCGGCAAAAAAGAAGAACTTAAAGAGAAGATCGTTCAAGGTCGGATCGATAAGCGTCTAAAGGAAATGTGCTTGCTTGATCAGCCCTACATTCGTGACCAAAACATCACCGTTGACGAGTTGGTCAAGCGCAACGTCGCTCAACTTGGCGAAAACATTCAAGTGCGTCGGTTTGTCCGGTTTGTATTGGGTGAAGGCATTCAAAAAGAAGAGACTGACTTTGCGGCAGAAGTTGCGGCTCAAACAGGTCAGAAATAGATGTTTTGAATCTATCAATTAAGCCTTTGTCGCCATTTCAATAGACTGTAATTTTGTAGAGACGTGATTTGTTGCGTCTCTACATTTTTTTAGCGAAACTGCAAGTTAAAAGTACGTCAGTTCGACAGAAGCGGTTTGCTCCGATTGTGAATTCGGGAAGCCGCTGACAACGAAGCAAAAAACCTCGTCGAACTGACGTTAAAAGTAAGGAACTGGCTCTCCGTAGGCATCTAAACTCTCTAGATACGCTGCTATTGCTTCTTTAATGTTTTCAATCGCTTCTGCACGAGTTTGACCTTGAGAGATGCACCCAGGTAATGTTGGCACCTCTGCAACATACATTCCATCTTCGTCTGCCTCGATCAGAACACGGTATTTTCCCATCACTATTACCTTAAGTTTTGGATCATCAATTATTGCTCATTATATTTGAGGTCTCTTGCATTCCTACGCACTAATCCGAAGCTTCCATCGCCTCTACTAAATTCGCTTCCAGCTTTAGACAATTGCGCCCATCAACCTGCAAGCGATATTCCACCTTATCCATCAATCGATTTAAGATCAGCCAGCCATAGCCGCTTTCTTGCTTGTCTTCTGGGCACGGAGCCAAATAGGTTGAAAGATCATACCCTTGCCCATAGTCCCAAATTTCTAGCGCTAGATCTCGGTCTTTCACCTCTAAGCGAATCAGCACCGGAAGATGAGGACGATCGCGGTGAGCGTGTCGCACCACGTTAGAATAAGCCTCGACCAGAGCCAAACGCAGACGATTTGACTGTCGCGCCCAATCTACCCGATCGCCAAACTCGATTTCTAGACTTCCTAGAAGCCAACCTTCAACAACGCTTAAAAACTGCAAAGTGCTGGGAATGTGAAGTTCAGTTCTCATCGTTAAAGAACCTCCAGGGATAGAATCGTCTGATCATCTTCCTGAATAGCATTGTGTGATTGGATACGGGCTAAAAGGTGATTTAGATCTAAGCATTCCCGTTCTTGAAGGAGTAATTGCCAAAGTCCTATTTCTTTGAGCATTGAGCTACCCTTGCCCCCATTAGTTGGGGTGTGACCCGTCAAATCTTCAGAAGGAACTATCGCTTCCGTAATGCCATCACTAGTCAGCAGCAGCACTTCTCCAGAGTGGAGCGTGAGATTTCCGGCGATCGCGTTCCACTCAGGCAAAATTCCTAACGGCACCCCCCGCACTTTGAGATAAATCGGCTCTACCACAGCTTGCTCTGATTGAGAAGCACCTGTCTGTCTTGCCCAAACCACTGGGTAAATGTGCCCAGCGTTGGCATAAACTAACTGCTTGTCGATCGGCGAATAGCGCGCTAAAACCATCGTGATAAAGCAGTTTGTGCTAACCAGATCTTGCGAGAGAATGCTGTTGAGGTTCTGCATCACCACGTTTGGCTCAGGGGGAGTTTCTTGAGACAGTTCTCGCCTCAGCACAGAGATAGCGCTTGCCATAAACAATGCCGCCGGAACGCCTTTTCCCGATACATCACCAACTGCCAGCCATACATCGCCTTGAGGATGCTGGTAGACCTCAAAAAAGTCTCCTCCTACCTCTCGTGCTGGGTGACAGCAGGCTTGAACTTTAACGGTTTCAAGGATGGGTAACGTCTGTCTCAGCAAATTGGTTTGAATTTGACGAGCAACCGCTAACTCTGCTCGAATTTGTTCGGCTTGTTTCTGGGTTCGCTGATAAAGTTTTGCCTGAGAAATCGCCAGAGCCGCCTGTTCTGCAACACCTTCTAGAAGTTGAATATCCTCTTTTGACCAGGGAGGGTGAAACAAGTCAGCACCCGCCTGCTCACTGCTGCCTTGGTAGAAAGAGAGAATTGCTAACAATTCTTGCTGATAGGTTAACGGCACCACAAGACGCATATCGGCATCTTTGGGCGATTGACCAACCTGAGTTTTGCGAGTTTTTAGTGCCGCTTGCACCATCGGGTCTTGGCGATCGCGCTCCTCACTGATTGGCTCACAGTCTGCCAAGCAGTAGAGCAATGATTCTGCCACAATGCTCTTTCCTTCAACGGGGTGCAGCACACAGTGACTTGCGCCAAAGGTTTGCCCCAGAGTTTCGACGATCGTTTGCAGCATACTGGGATAGTCGAGCGACTCGCGAATCGCAGTCGTGACCGCATTAAATAGCGATTCTCGTCGGAGCGCGCGCTGCAAATCGGCGGTTCTCTGTTTCAACACGCCATAGGTTTCTGCCGCCTGCTCAATGACGACTTGAAGCTGCTGAGGCTTCCACGGTTTGGTGATGTACTTGAAGACTTTTCCGGCGTTGATCGCATCGACCAAATCTTCGACATCGGTATATCCCGTCAAGACAATCCGAATCGTGTCAGGAAAGCGATCGACTGTTTTGCTTAAAAACTCGGTGCCCAACATTTCCGGCATTCGCTGGTCGGAGATGATGATTGCCATCTCACCCTGCTGATCGAGAATTTTGAGGGCGGCGATCGCGCTGGTTGCCCTGACCACCTCAAAATCGCGTCGAAACGTGCGATAAAGCAGATCCAAGTTATCTGGCTCATCGTCCACAATCATTAACTTAAGCTTAGGTTTTGTCTCTCGTCCCATGCGATCCTTCACTCCAGGGTTGTCGGCACTTCTAACTAGCCCAAGGTGCCCTGATCTCCGTGAAACTAACGGGTTTGTGAGGATTTGAAACCGATCGCGTTATTGTTTCGCTGCGAGTTGATTCCAGGCTTGAAGGATGATTTTGAGAGAGGACGGTAGCTCAGACTGAATGATGTCGGCATATTGCACAGTGCCCGCATGACTAGAGGCCGTCACCATGAAGAAGTCTGCGGAGCCTGGATGGGCGGGATAGCTAAGACGATCGAAGGGTTTGATATGAGTTTTCACCAATTTCTCAAACCGCCGCACTCGTTGGGGAGACAGCCGAATCGCTATGATCTCAGACTTGCTGCCATCGCGATTGATCCGACTGCGAATCAGTTGCCCGTTTTTGAGCAGGAGCGTTTCATAGGTTAATCCGGCAAAGCCTCCGCTAGAGATCGTCTGAAAGACGACGTTTGCTTTGATTTTAGGTAAGGGCTGACTGAGCGGAATTTGAACAGGCTGAATGCTGCCATTTGTTGCAGTGCCCTGCCAAATTTGAAGCGATTGAAACAGCGGAGTCGCGGCAGCGTTCTGCCCGAGCGGGACTCCAGTGACCAACGATAAGGCACCGACTAAAACGATCGCGGCAAATAGTTTAGCTGAACGGCTGAAAAACATTGCAAAAAAGTCTTCATGACTGAGGTGGATACAGTCAGAGACGGTCTTGAGCCAAGGGCAAGTTCCGGGATTATTATTTTTGCATTGAAGGAATCTCAGGCAGGGTGGGCAGATTTCGCTGTCGTAAGAATTGGTTAAAGCTTTTGGGTTGAACAATATACCAAATAATGCTGAGAGCGATCGCCACCGCAACGAGGGTAGACACGCCAGACCCAATCTGATGAAACGTGCTGGGATGATTATAAAGCGGCTGAACAGGGCGCACTTTCGGTTGAGGCTCTCTCAGGGGTCTAGGAGCCACTTTGGGCAGCGAGGAAGATGTTTGCAGACGGCGAGGAGTCGTCATCCCGCTGACTGTGACTGTGTTCGATCGCATTGCTTGCAGGTGTTGAGCTACGATCGGAGGCCTGCGACCGCTACGACTCCAAATCAACATGGCTGACACGGGCACTCCGCTGAGATTTGCTACGCCCAAGCTCTGAACCCGTTTCAGCAAAGGCTGGTCATTAGAAATCAAAACCACGAGCCGACCTGGACTGTTACGCGCAAACCCATAGGCACACTCCGAGACTGCCTGAGCTAATCGAGCGCGTTTGCTCATATTCTGCCCATCACTAGGCTGAAGTGAGGGATGAAGCGCCCCTACCCCAGTAAGTTGCCAGTTACTTTCTGCAAAAAAGCGGCAAAACTCTTTGGCAGTATGCTCATGGTTGCGTTCAATTCCAATCTGACTTAACGCCTGGATTTCTTGGTAGACCAATTGGGGCACATAGCAATTACCCAGTCGTGTAAACTCTTGCCACTCTCGCGGCTTACTCACTAGCAGCGCGCTCAAATCGAGCAGCAGCAAAATGGGAGGTAGATCTGACATAGATTTCAGGAAGATGCGAAAAGGAAAGACCAGCGAGAATTTCCGTAAACGGACAATGCACCCTATATCTACGATAGTGTAATCACCCACCAATTCCCAATCGCCCTGCCAAACTTGGGGTTAGCGGTAACAAAATAGTAATCATTAGAAACAGTGCAAGCAAGCCCAAGGCGGCTCGTGTGTCATCGGGTTCTGACAACTCGTTGAGGCTGGGTCGCTCTAAATTGCGCTGCAAAACTAAAATCACGATCGCCCAATAAAGCGCCAGTGGGTTGACGAGAGACGCGATCGCTAACACCACGATCGTGGCGGCGGTGGTTCGCCCAGCCGTTTTGCGCCCATAAATTGCCTGCACAATTCTGCCGCCATCGAGTTGTCCGGCAGGCATAAGATTAATCGCGGTCAAAATTAGCCCTACCCAGCCCAAGATCGTGAGCGGATGAACGGCAACACTGGTTTGCTGAAGTGCCGTTCCTAAAATCACTCGTGCCACAGTGCCGACGAGAATTGACCCCTCAAAAAATTGGGTTGGCAGCTTAAATAGACTGCCTTCGTGAGACAGTAACAATCCCGTAATCAACATCGTTAGTGAGACTATGCCCCCCGCAGCCGGCCCCGCAAACGCAATATCAAACAGCGCCGATCGGTTAGGCAACAGCGACTCAAATCGAGTAATGGCACCAAACGAACCAATCTGCCAGGTTGGAATGAAATAGGGAAAACTCAGCCGAACCTTGTGGCGACGCGCCAGCAGCCAGTGCCCCAATTCATGAACGCCCAAAACGGTGAGAATGCCGAGTGCGATCGGCAGCACTTCTCGAAATCGTTCTAGCGAATTGTAGAAGTCAAATTCCAGCAAAAACCCAGCGGTTTCTAGACAGGTGGCGATCGTCGCAATTAACAGCACTCCTGCTAGAATCTTCTGCGCCAGCGTTGCGGGCTTGGGATCGTTGGTGCTGGGCAAAACCACGACGACGGGTCTGCTTTCTTGACCTTCGACCAAAAACAGGCGATAACGATCGTCCAATCGCTCCTTCAAACTTGCAGAGAGTCGCGCAAAGGTAGGTTCTATCTCGCCGCGCAGATTGCCTTTAAAAATCGCGCCTTCTTGATAGGGAATGGTTTCGGTGGCAAAAAATGTGTCGATGCCAAAAATTCCTTGAATCGCTTTGAGATCCTCTGCGGGAATGGGCAGCAATTCAGGCTTCTCGGCAGAGTCTAACTCAGGCAGTTGAGCTATCTCTGAACTCGGTGGCTCAGGCTGAGAATCGAATGCGTCACCCTTGATTTTTGTG
Organism: Phormidesmis priestleyi ULC007; assembly: GCF_001895925.1. Lineage (GTDB taxonomy): Bacteria > Cyanobacteriota > Cyanobacteriia > Leptolyngbyales > Leptolyngbyaceae > Phormidesmis_A > Phormidesmis_A priestleyi_A. The sequence continues at coordinate 147,972 of NZ_MPPI01000007.1, forward strand.
ACTGTCGCTCGTTGAGATTCTTCTTGAGCGACTGCCCGAAGTCTGCGCCCAATGACAATATAGAGTCCTGTAGAGGCGACAAACAGCAGCAAAACGCTCACCAAGTTGAGGTAGATGCCCAAGGTTGTCAAACCAAAGAAAAACAGCCAGGGAGCCATCAACACCACCGATTGCAACCAGGCAAGAATTCCTAGTTTGCCAAAAGGTTTAGCTCGATAATATCCCCAGCCCAGAATTCCTAGCGCAACCAACACAGTTATTGCAGTAATCATCTCCCAACCCTTGTAAGCATTGCTTACCTCGATCGAACCACAAACGCCCTGCTGATGAAGTTGAAAGGTCTTCAAAAACAGGACGCTGTTAGATCTACTCTATCGAAGTTAGGGTTTTCTGAGCCATTGCCCGCAGGATTCTAGCGGCTGTTTATTTGATTGATTTGCTTGAGCGTGTTGCGATAGCCGTCTGCTTGACCCTGTTGTCGATAAAGGTCGCCTGCTTGGCGCAAATCGGCGATCGCGTCGCGTTGGTTGCCCAGCTTCGCCAGCAAGACACCCCGATAATAGTGAGCGTCTGCCACACGCGCATCAATGCGAAGGGTTTGAGAAAAATCTGCGATCGCGCCTCTTGTATCGCCCAGATCCATTTTTGCCTTGCCCCGATTCTCATAGGCTTTGGCATCTTCAGCATTGAGGCTAACCGCTTGGCTATAGTCAGCGATCGCGCCTTGACGATCGCCTAAGTGCGATCGCGCATCGGCTCGACTCGTGTAAGCAGACGCAAAATCCGGCTGCACTTGCACTGCCTGGTTATAGTCATTGAATGCGCCTTGTTTGTCTCCAGTCGTCGCTAACAAATCGCCTCGACTCTTGAGCGCTTCGGCATAGTCGGGTTTGAGCTTGAGCGCCTGGTTATAGTCGGCGATCGCGCCTTGAGGGTTTTCGAGCGCCGCTTGCACTTGACCTCGTTGTAAAAAGACTTCTGGCTTGTCAGGGTTTAGCTGGGCAACTTTTGTAAAGTCTGCTTGGGCGGCTTCCAGATTGCCTAGCTTAGACTGAGCTAACCCGCGATTGTAGTAAGCAGAGACATAGTTAGGGTTGAAACGAATTGCCTGGCTAAAGTCTGCAACTGCCGCGTTATCGTCATCAGTTTGATGGTGAAGCGTGCCTCGACTGAGATAAGCCTCGGCGTAGTTAGGCTGAAGTTTAATGGCTTGGTTGAAGTCATTGAGCGCCGATTGTCGATCGCCTTTATTAAGAGAGACAAACCCACGATTCAGCAAAGCAGGCGCATAACTAGGCTGGAGCCGCAGCGCTTGATCAAAATCAGCGATCGCGCCTTCTGCATCGTTGGATTGAGAACGTACATAGCCACGATTTACATAAGCTGCTGCCAGAGTGGGGTTTAGCTCCAGAGCTTTGTTTAAATCTGTCATCGCTGCTTCGGCATTGCCAGCGCTGAAGTGAGTGGTGCCTCTTTGGGCATAGGCGATCGCGTCAGAAGGATTAAGTTTGATCGCCTGGTCAAAATCTGCGAGGGCACCGACTCGATCGCCGACGTTTGACCTCGCGACTCCTCGCGCAACGTAACCCTGACTGAAACTAGGATTGATCTGAAGCGCCTGATTGTAATTTTCGAGGGCACCCCGATAATTTGCAGATTTGGCTTTATCTTCCCCTTGACGATAGAACTTCTGCGCGTCCTGTTGAGTTTTAACCGCTTCCGGAAGTTTAGAAGCGTCTGGCTGAGTGGGCGCGATCGGGGCAAACGCTTCAGTTTGAGCAAATGCGGATGAGATATCGACGAGAGACGATGCAAAACTGACAGTCAGGGCGATCGCACAGAGCGTAGATCGCCTGGTAGGACGGAGAAGGTTCATAAATCTAAGTTAGGTTCGGTAGAGGACAGGTATCGATTTTTGCCCTACTGTTCCCAACACTTAAGATTTAATCACTTTTATTAAGTTAAAGATTTGTGTCTTTATTCCAGATGTCAAGTAGGAACGAGTTCTCCAGGGCGCAGTTTTGCCCACTTGCCTTGTTCTTTTTTAAAGCTCAAGCAACCAACTACATCCCATTCCATCTCGATATAGTCGGTACGATCGCGAATGTTGACGTTGATAGTTGGCTCAGTCGCCTCAAAATCTGGCGTTTCGGTGAGGTGCGCCTGCTCGTGCTGGTCTTCTACCGCATGGTAAGTGGTGCAACGGTCTACGTAGTGGCAATTTACGCAAATACACATGATGGTCAATCTCTCTAGATCACTAAAAATTAGAGTGGCGTTCTGACTCTTAGAGACGAATCGGGAATCGAGATGCTTTTCTGTTACTCTAGCTCAGGCGAACGAATTGATCACGAGCTTTCAGGTTGATTTATGTTGCTTGTTTAGAAAGCAGCGATCAATCGGGTTATCTGAGCGATCGAGTCCGAAATGAGTCGATTTCTGCTAAACGCTCACCATTCTTCAATCCTGAATCGTCATACTGAAGATCTGTCGGACAAAAGCTGGTTGCAGTCCGAAAGGTAAGCTTCACAGAGTTGTTTCGTGAGCATTAAATTGTTTGGGATGAGTTTGAATTGAATCACCGTTTAGATTGTTGGCAAGACGTTTTGGTTGCCTCTTCTGCCCTGTCTCCCGAAACTTGGCCCTTTAGCCTCTCCTGGCTACCACCCTCTGCCTGTTTAGTTGGAGGGACTGTTCGCGATGCGCTGCTCGATCGCCCTTCTGACTATCTCGATTTAGATTTTGTGCTGCCGACAGGCGCTGTTGAGACCGCCCAAGCGATCGCTCGTCACTATCGAGCCGGGTTTGTCTTACTGGATGCCGATCGCCAAATTGCCAGAGTCGTTTTTGAGCAAGGGACGGCAGATTTTGCCCAGCAGGTTGGCTCTAGTTTAGATGCAGATTTGCGGCGACGCGACTTTACGGTGAATGCGATCGCCTACAATCCGCACACCGCTCAACTGCTCGACCCGCTGCAAGGTCACGCTGACCTCAAACGCGGGCTGCTGCGGATGGTGTGTGCCGAAAACCTCGCAGAAGACCCATTAAGACTGCTGCGCGCTTATCGTCAAGCTGCCCAGCTAGGGTTTTCGCTAGAGCCAGAAACTCGGACTATCATTCGACAGTTGGCTCCCAAACTGCGGCAGATTGCAGCAGAACGAGTGCAGTCTGAATTGAATTATTTGCTGAGTAGCGATCGCGGAACGTTTTGGCTCACGGCAGCATGGCAAGATGGGCTGCTGCAAGATTGGTTCCCCAGTGCTGATACCCAAAGTTTGACGCGGCTGCTCGGAATTGATCAAACGACTGTGATCTTTCAAGAAACCCGGACTGAGTTTGCAACCGAATTGTTTCGCAACATTCGGGGTGGAGCGCAATCCAATTCAAGCCAACCTGAACCCAAAGCCTCTGGATCGGCTCGAACATGGTTGACGATCGCCAAGTTAGCCAGCCTATTAGACTCTGACCCGCAACTGGCAGAAGCGCAGCTATGGCGCTTAAAATACAGTCGTGCCGAAATTCAGGCGGTCAGCACGGCGCTTAGGGGATTGCCCCAATTGTGTGCCAAGCCGTTGCTGGAGTGGACGTTAGCAGAGCAATATTTCTTCTTCAGAGAAGTGGGCGCGACGTTTCCAGCATTGGCAATTTTAGCGATCGCCGCCGGGACTCCTTTAGAAGCAATTACGGCGCTAATCACACGATTTTTGAACGCTGATGATCCGGTTGCTCATCCGATGCCATTACTAACTGGGCAAGACCTAATGAGCGCCCTAAACTTGTCTGCCGGGCCGCTGATCGGCCAACTGCTTGCGGCTCTCCAGTTGGCGCGGGCAGAAGGCAAGGTTACAAATCGTAAAGACGCACTAGTGCTAGCCGCAGACTTGTTGAAACAGAAGGCAACCGAATGATAAGATTGTTTGCTGAGAAGAATTCATAATTCTGAGATAACCTGTAGTCTGAATGACCTTCCAGGTTATGTTAGAGTGATTCTCTAACTCTTTTTTCTGAGGGCTAAATCGAGTTCTCAGCAATTACGATCGTTATTGACACCATTCGCTAATAGATGTCTCCAAGGGGTAAACATGGCTAAACGCCGCAACCAAAAGAAAGAAAAAGCTCTCCGCAACCAGGCTTATGCTCGTAAGTTTCGTAAACGCACCAACACCGGGCGCATGACGAGAGGAAGACGCTACGACAGCAACCGCATGGATGACGCTGAGGGCGATCAAGAAGGCGCAGGCGGCAGGGGCAACGAAGGCGCTGCTGACGTTTAGAGATTTAGAGTCAAATCAATATTTAGAAGGGTTGCGTGTTCAACAAGGTTGTTCCCCTCTTCTGAGTTATCCCCAAGCCGTCATGGTTTGGGGACTTTTAATGGGCAAATTTAGGCGATCGTCTCCCAAAAGTTTTCTACTAGCGATCGTGATTGCAGTTGAGAATTGATTTGAGCCGATGTCGCCAACCCTGCCAAAAAAGCGCTTTCGACTCGGTTTCCCCTACACCAATCCCCAGTCAAAAGCAGCGGCGATCGAATATTTGCCGTCAGAAACTTCTCAGCCAGAGGATTAATGGGAAACGCATAGCGCCAGCGATGAACTTGCAGAATTTCGGGCGACTTAAGCCAGGGTGCCAACAAGTCAGCGGCTCTGTCTAAAAGCGTTTGTCCGATAGATTGAAGATCACTGGCTTCTAAATGACGACTTGCAAACGCCGCCGTGCTTTGAACGATCACAACGCGCTGAGAAGGCGAGTTTTGCTTGGTGCTATCTAAACCTACCCACCCGATCGCAGGGTCGTGGGCACAAGTTACCGCTTTCCAGGGTAAGGCTGACTCGTTTTGTTGGGGTGAATAGACCGCGATCGCGCTGATGCAAGCAGAAAATTGGATTGATCGCAGACGAGTTAAAAGTGTTTCAACATCTGCAACAGGTTCTAACAGAGTCAACGCTTGCGGAGCCGGAATTGCGCTGACGATCGCCGATGCGGTTAAGCTTGCTGGGTTTGTGATCGGTGTCCTTTCATCAGGCTCAAACTGCAATGCCCAGCCCTGATCAATTAGATGAATCGCTTCGACTCGTTGATTAAGCCAGATATTGAGTCCGGTGGCGAGAAACTTGGCGATCGTCGAGATTCCGGTCGGAGACGCATAGCGAGGAGCGTGATCAGGCGGTTCGATCAGTTGACCCTCTGCATCAAGTTCGTGAATCGTGTCAGTCCAGACTTGTAGGATCGATCGCTCAAGCAGTTTTTCAACTAGCGCTTTGAAGCGATCGTCCTTTGGCTTCAAATAGCACACGCCATGATCGGCGTGAGTGCCCTGCAACCGTCGAGTCGCTAACCGCCCCCCCAATCCACGAGATTTCTCAACGACAACCACCTTATATCCAGCCTGTTGAAGTTGTTGAGCACAGGTCAGACCTGCTACCCCTGCGCCAATTACAGCAATATCAAAGTGAGAATCAGCCATTTTAGAAGAGTTTTGAGATTCCTGATGCCGAAATAATTCATAACTCATGACTCCCCCTTCCTACTATGTAGAATGTGGGAGATTGCCATCACTCTGCATTGAAGGAGTTTACGAGTGGACGAACTGAGAGCCGCGTTAGAGTTAGCGACCGAGGATGAGTTACGGGATTTAACCGAAATATTGTTCCGTCCCAAGTTTAACCCGTTAGATTATGTCAGCACGCCTGACCCGATCGCGGTGCAGAGTCAAGATCGCGACGATTGGCTGGATGCGATCGATCAGCGATTTCGCTATTTAGCTGCTGATGGAGTCACGGTGCTGCGTCGTCAAACGGGTCAGGTGAGCTATCGCCAGGTTTTGATTCAAGTCTGTCGCTATTTAAAGCTGCCTTATGCTGGCTCAATGTCTACCACTGATCTGGAAGCCGAAATCTTTCTTAGCGTACTCAACCGCGCCTGGAAACAACTGCCCGCTTTAGAAAAGACTGCTCTAACGCGACGGGTACAGCGATCGATCGCCCAATCCACTTTAGCGAGTCAATTGCCTCTCTCAGTTCAGAACGATCCGCTGAAGCTAATTTTAAAAGGCAGCGGTGCGATCGCCATTAGTTCCTTAGTGCGCCCAATGCTGTTGCAGCACGTTGCCCGCCAGTTTGCGCTGCATTTTGCCAGTTATCAAGTGGCAAAAGAAACCCTCGCTCAGGGTGGAATCGCAGCGGCAGGTCAGTTTCAGAACTATGTGTCGATGCGGATGGCGCGGCATGGCATGGCGGTGAGTGCGGCGAGATATGGCGCGGCTCGAACGGTGTTTGCGGTGGCGGGTTCGGCAATGTGGGCGTGGTTTCTAGCAGATTTGGGGTGGCGATCGATTTCGACTAATTATGGTCGAGTAATTCCGACGGTGTTTGCGGTGGCACAAATTCGGTTAACGCGTTCTGAGTGTTTTGAGGCGATTTGAGAAAGATTTTGAACGTGATTCGACTTCAAGATCATCCCGATCGGGCACTGCAAAGGCACTGGAACGTCATTCAAGTTGGATTATTTCTGCTGCCTTTTAGCGCGTTTTTGGGCTGCGTTGCCTTACTAGTCACATCGCTGGATATTTGGAGACGACAGCATAAATCTTTAATTCGTCAGCCTCTCAATCTCGGATTTTTAGGGCTAGGCGTTTGGCTGTTTGTCACCGCTTGCTTTGCCTTCGATCGCGAGAATGCCTTTCTAGGGTTATTCAACTTTCTGCCCTTTTTTATCGTTTTCCCGGCTTTGGGTGTGTTGATTCAGACTCCCGCTCAACTGCGACGCATTGCCTGGACTCTCGTTCTCACCTCAATCCCGGTGACGCTGATTGGCTTGGGGCAACTCTACTTAAATTGGGGCGGACATCCTTCTCTGCTGTGGGGTTTGATTGAATGGACGATCGCACCCACTGGCAACCCGCCTGGACGCATGGCATCGGTGTTTACTTATGCGAATGTGTTAGCGAGCTATTTTGTGGTGGTTTTTGTGTTGGGGCTGGGGCTGTGGGTTGAGTCTGCCAAACAAACTCGGCACTGGTATTTTTTAGGAAGCGTTGTCTTAATCAACACGATCGCGCTCATTCTCACCAACTCTCGGAACGCTTGGGCGATCGCTCTGCTAACTTGTCTTGCTTTTGCGCTCTATCAAGGCTGGCATTGGCTGGTTAGCATTGTTGCCGCGATTGCTGGAGTGATGTTAGGCGCGGCATTTGCACCCCTGCCCTTTCAAACCTGGTTTCGGCTGGTTGTTCCAGCGTTCTTTTGGGCGAGGTTGAACGATCAGATGTATAGCGATCGTCCCGTGGCTCAACTGCGATCAACTCAGTGGAAGTTTGCCTGGTCACTTGCCCAACAACGTCCGCTCACAGGTTGGGGGTTGCGAAACTTTACGCAACTCTATGACGCTCAAATGCATTACTGGCTGGGACATCCTCACAATCTGTTGCTGATGATATCGGCTGAAGCAGGAATTCCAGCGGCGTTATTGTTGTCTGGCTTAGTCGGTTGGGTAATGGCTCAGGGAGTGTTGGCGCTGAGGAATATGGATAGCGATCGGCTAATCTATTTCACGTTTCTGATGGCGTTTTCTGCCTGTGCATTGTTCAGCTTTTTAGATATTACGTTGTTCGATGCCCGGATCAATACGATCGGGTGGGTATTGCTTGCAGGAATTTGGGGAGTCGCCGATCGACATTTGGGTAGAACGAAAGTAACCTCATCGATCGGCAGTTAATAGTCTTTGGTTTCGATTTGGTGTTTGAGTATGAAGTTGTATGTGCAATACGGAGAGGAATTGTCTAGCCAATGGCAAAGGGTTTGTGAATTAGACCTAAAACCTGGCGTTGGATCACATCCACAGTCGATGGCAACTTCTAGAGATGTGCTTGGCCTAAATCCTGAATCTATCGTTTTACCTAATGGTGAACAATTAGAGATTAGTGCTTATTATTCTTTAGGAAATCGAGGCATCAGTATCAACATAGTCGGTAACGACAAAACCCTAATTCAAGTTGGTGGTTTTAAACACAGTGAGACAAGTTATGATCCCAGCGTCATTTTTCTCACACCGAAAGGATTATATCTATCTTTGCTAGTGGGTCAGTAACAAAAATAGGAGCAGGTTGAAGAATGAGTAAGAAAGTCAGTATCACTTTGGATGACGAAGTTCTAGACTTTGTAGGTCAGTTAACAAGCGATCGTGGCAGTTTCATAAACGACATTCTCCCGAAAGAGAAGCAGAGGGGTTTTATGAAGGATCTGGAAGATGCCTACAAGGAGCAGGCTAATGATCCAAAGTTTCAAGAAGAGATATCTACTTGGAATGTCACAATGGACGATGGTTTAGATGCCTAATAGGACATTAGTGAGAAAGCTGTAGGCATTGAACTTGGTTTCGGTTCGGCATTCAAAACTACCTAACCCGATTATTCAACCGGACGCACGATCGCAGGTGTCTTCGTAGGCGTAGGTTGAAAGATTGCTTGCAGTGCTTCATCAAGGGTTGCTGCCATCGCGATCTGATTTTCGTAGGCAACAATCACGCGTACTAGTGTAGGTAAACTGTTTTGTTCCGCTTCGAGGTAGAGCGGCTCGACATAAAGCAGCGATCGCTCGATCGGAATCACCAACAAATTTCCTTGAACGACGCGTGATCCGGCTCGGTTCCAAAGAGAAATTTGCTGGGAGATCACCGGATCTTGATTGATTCGGGCCTCAATTTGCTCAGTGCCAAAGACCAGTTCTTGTTTAGGAAACGTGTATAGCAACAGTTTGCCGTAGTTTTCACCGTCCGATCGAGCCGCTAACCAGGCGATCAGATTTGTGCGTTGATTGGGCGTGTAGGGCAACAACAAAATAAATTCTTCACTGGCAGCAGTTGGGAGTTTGGTAATCAAATAATAGGGTTCAACGGGCTGCGTTTTGTTGCCATAAATCTCATTCGGAACTTGCCATTGATCTTCACGATTATAGAAAACTTGCGGATCAGTCATGTGATAGGTAATCAACCGTTCAGCCTGACTGTTAAAGAGATCGATCGGATAGCGAAGATGACTGAGCAACGCAGGCGGTAATGTGGCGATCGGTTTCAACAAGTTTGGAAAAATTGCTGCCCAACTTTGAATCATCGGATCTTGAGCATCCGACACATAGAAGTCTACTGAACCGTTGTAAGCATCAACCACAACTTTAACGGAGTTGCGAATATAGTTAAAGCCAAACTGTCCGGGGTCGGAATAGGGATAGCGATCGCTCGTAGTATAAGCATCGACAATCCAGTAAAGACGGCTGGGAGTGGCTCCTTGATTTTCTTTAACGTCTGCCACGACGAGATAAGGATCTTGGTCATAGCGCAGAAAAGGGGCGATCGCGCGAATTCGTTCGTTAATGTTGCGACGGAACAGCAGCTTTGTTTGTTCAGTAAAATTGCTCGTTAAAAGCATCTGCCAGTCGCTGAGATAGTTAGCAAACAGCAAGCGCCGCCAAGGAGCCGCGATTTTAATGCCGCCTCGCCCATCGTAAGTGTTGTAAGCGTTTTCATTGCCGCTCGGATAGTCAAACTCTTGCACCTTGGTCGCAGTCATAACATAGGTGTGAGCGCTTTCGCCGTAGTAAATGCGCGGATTCTCGATCGGAATGCTGGCTCGAATCTGCTGACTCGAAAGCCGCAAGTTGCCGTTGCCTTGATTGGGAGCATCCACGCCAATATCGCGCACAAAATAACCAGGTAGACCGCCGGGTGCCACTCGATTCACTGGGCTGAGGGTAAATCCATAGCCGTGCGTGTAGGTCAAATGCTCGTTGACCCAAGTTTGAGCCTCTGGCGGAACATTGTTGTAGTCAAGTTCGCGAGCGGCGATTAAGACTTGCTGTTCTTCAGTTGTGCGCTTTGACTGCTCACTGGGGAGCGTATAGCGATCGATGTCGGCATCAAAAAAAGTGTAATAGGGACGAATCTGCTGAAGCTGTCGGTTAGTTTGCAGCAACGGGCGAGTATCCCACAGGCGAATATTGCGAATGGTCAAAGCGTTTTTCTGAAGCGCTTCTAAGGTGAGATCGTTTTGCGGATTGAAGGTTTGAGCGTCGATTTCGGTGAGGTTAAAGGCTTCTCTGGTTTTGGCGATGCTGCGCTCAATATAGGGTCGTTCTTTCGCTAACTCGTTGGGCTGGACGGCAAAGCGTTGGACTGAAATCGATAACAGCGGAGTCGCGATCGTTGCCACTAATCCATAAATCGCGAGTCCGTAGAACAATTTTGAATTCTGGATTCTGAACTTTGAGTTGAAGCAAGCGCGGTAGAAAAAGTAGAGCGCGATCGCCACTGCTGCAAAACTCAACGCAGTATAGGCAGGTAATTGCACCGCAACATCTGTGTAACTAGCTCCATAAGCAACGCCGCGAGTTGAATAGAGCAACTCATAGCGACTGACCCAATAGCTGAGGGCGATCGCCAGCATCAAACATCCGCCTAGCCCTGATAAATGGCGCTGTTGTTGCGGCGAAAAGCCTGAAACTGTTCCTTCACTCAAGCTGTTGCCTGACAGTAGATAGATTAAACAAACGGCGACAAATCCATAAATAAATAATCCGATCAGCCAATATTGCAGCAGTTCTGCGATCGGCAAAAAGAATACATAATCACCCACATTTCGATTAAAGAGTGGCTCAATCCCATCAAACGAGATGGCGTGGAGGGCTTGCAGCACCTTGCCCCAATGGTGCGACAGAATAAATCCTAATCCCAAGCTGAAACCGATCGCGATCACGGTTAATAAAAATCGTGGATAGATCAGCAGCGCGATCGCAAATCCAGCTAAGGCGATCAGTTCCAGCGAGGCAACCCACCCTTGTCCTAATGGCGCAAAGAGTTGAGCGAGGATTTGCGCGATCGTGTCTAAGCCAAATTGAGTCGGTGAGACTGGAGAAATATTAGGAAGCACCCAGTTAAGCTGCCAAAAACTCGCGGCGGTCTGCCCATAGTGCAGCAGCAAAACCCCAATCAGCAGACTGAGGGCAAACGTGAGGGGAATCAGCCAGAAGAGAGCATTAGGAGAATTTGAATGTTGAGTTTTTGAAGGTTGGGGCTTGAGTCGATCGGCGTGAACAAGATTGCCGAGAAGAAACCAGGCTGAACCAAGGGTGACGATCGTCCAGATTGCCGCTTGAGTGCCCAGCCGCAGCCAAAACACCCGCAAATAACCCACTTCTTGAAACCAAAAGCTTTCTGCAATCAAATGAGACAGCAGATCAAACCCGAACCACAGCCCTACTAAGGGAACGAATGATTTAGAGACTTGATTCCACATACAAAACGCAAGGATCAAAAGTCAGGTAGCAAACCAACCGCACAGAGTTAAGAGAGTAATTACTTGCCAAACAACTCTTGTACTAGATTATCTCGACTCAATTTTGTATGTTCAGCTACTTCTCTCAGAATGGCAGAGAGCGTTCCAACTTTGATGGCATCGTGATCTGGAACTGTGATCTGATGCTCTCCACCTGACTGAGTTGTTAGCCGAATATGGCTCCCGTTCTGACGCTGGACGACATATCCAAATTTAGCAAGAAGCTTCGCGAGTTCCTGTCCAGACAGATCACGCGGCAGTTTCATGAGGCGATAACTTCATCTCTTACAAAATGCAATCGGATCAGTTTGGGGCGGTTCTGCTCATCTGCAAAATGGCACCGCACAGCATCCCGAATTTCTTCTCGTAAAGTGGCAACGTCATCTGCTTCGGTGAAAATCGCTGCTCCCAAGGCGCGAGCAGTGTAGCCACCATCTGGATCATCTTCAATCAAAAACACAATTTCAGTCATAAGATACGAACGATCGGTTTCAGCTTGCTGTTTGCTTTACGTCTATTTTCTGGCATTGCTGAATTACGGTATGAAATGCTAAATTCGCCCTCACCCTAGCCCTCTCCCAGAAGGAGAGGGAACAAGACTTCTGGCTCCCTTCTCCCTGGGGAGAAGGGTTGGGGATGAGGGCAATTCATACATTCATTCAGAAACGTCTATTTTCTTTCTACACTCTCGCTTGCTGATTTGAGGGGGTTTCTAGATTAAACAACACCGTTAATGTCTGCATCGCTTGACGACGAGCTTCAATATCCTGCTGTGCCCTCAACTGCACCATCGGATCGTGCAAAATTTTGTTGACAATGCCGCGAGTCAGCGCCTCGATCACTTCTTTATGACGATCGCCAAACTCATTCCCCAATCTCGATAGCGCTTTTTCTAATTCTTGAACACGAATCGTTTCTACTTTGTCTCGCAGGCTGCTGATCGTGGAAACAGTTTCGAGCGATCGTAGCCACAGATCAAATCCGTCGATCTCTTCGTCGAGCAGCAATTCGGCTTCCATTGCCATCTGGCGGCGGCTTTCTTGGTTTTGCGCGACCACGGCTTTCAAATCATCCACGTTAAAGGCTTGGACGTGGGGCAACTCGTTGACGTTCGCATCGACGTTGCGAGGAACGGCGATGTCAAACAGCATTGAATGTTGATTGGGCTGCAACACAGACTCTAGCTTGGCGCGATCGAGAATCGGTTCGGTTGCCGAGGTGCTAGTGAAAATAATATCGGAGTCAGCGATCGTCGGCAGCATTTCCGCCATCAGACCCAGATGCAGCGGCGCATCGGGAAACAGTTTGGCTAACTCATTAGCGCGCTCGATCGTGCGGTTCAAAATCGTAATGTGAGTGGCACCTTTAGACAACAAATGCTGAACCAGCAACCGAGACATCTTACCCGCACCGAGGATCAGCACGCGACAAGCCGCTAAATTTTGGGCTTTAATCTGCGCCAGTTCGACGGCTGCCGAGCTAATTGAAACCGCTCCCGTGCCGATGCTAGTTTCGGTGCGAACGCGCTTCCCGGCGGTGATTCCCTGCTTGAAGAGTTGATTGAGAATCCGACCTACGCCGTTGTGTTGCTGCCCTAGTTTGTGACACTGTTTCACCTGGGCTAAAATTTGTCCTTCGCCCAAAACCAGACTGTCTAACCCTGACGAGACTCGCATCAAGTGCATAACTGCATCCTGGTGCAGCAGCGTGAAGAGATATTGACGCAAATAGATCGCAGGCAGCTTGCTGTGTTCTGAAAGAAACTGAATGACTTCGCGAATGCCCTGCTCAGTTTCGGTAGTGACAATATAGATTTCTAGACGGTTGCAGGTGCTGAGAACTGCGACCTCTTCTAAGTGAGGATAGCTGCACAACTCTGCGATCGCCTTGTCATAAACGGGTTCAGGAATACTCAGTTTTTCGCGAACTTCAACCGGAGCTGTTTTATGACTCAGCCCCACAACGGCAATGTTCATTTTAAATTCACTCTAAAATTACGATGCTGAACGCGATGAATTTGAAAATTAACGGGTCAAGAATGGTGAGCAAACAGGGAATAGTCCAACACCTCGCGGACTATTCCCTATCGCCGATCGACCGAGCGATTAGTGCAGTTGCACCACTTTGGGCTGTCCAGACATGTGAACGGTGTCAACAAATCGAGCCGTCTGAGATTTGTTGGAGATCACCAGCGACTGGGTTCTTGCGCCGCCCTTAAAGAAGCGCACCCCTTGCATCAGGTTGCCAGGAGTGATGCCGCATCCTGCAAATAGCACGGTGTCACCCGATGCCAATTCGCTTGCGTCATAGACTTTATCGGGGTCGTTGATGCCCATGCTTTTCAGACGATCGATGTTAGCTTCTCTGCTTTCACCAATTAGACCTGTTTTCACCACTTCTGGATCATAGATCAGTTGTCCTTGGAAGTGCCCACCCATTGCGCGCATTGCGGCGGCAGAAATGACTCCTTCAGGAGCCGCACCGATGCCCATCAGCGCGTGAATGTTGGTGCCTGCAAAGCCGCAAGAGATGGCAGCGCCCACGTCACCATCGCTGATTAGCTGCACTCTGGCACCTGCTTCACGGATTTCAGCGATCAGACCGTTGTGGCGTTCGCGCTTCATCACGACGATGACGAGTTCTTCGATCGAGCGATCTAAACACTCAGACAAAATCTTCAAGTTCTCAGTGGCAGACTTGTTGATGTCTACTCTGCCTTTGGCAGCCGGAGGAGCCGCAATTTTCTTCATGTAAAAATCGGGGGCGGCAAACAATCCACCTTTTTCGGAGATTGCCAGCACTGCCATTGAGCCGGGTTGACCATAAGCGCAAAGGTTGGTGCCTTCGCAGGGGTCAACGGCGATATCAATCTCGACTAACTCATCGGGGTTGCAGAAGGTTTTGGCATCGGGTTGAGTACACACCCCCACTTCCTCGCCGATATAGAGCATCGGAGCGTCATCTCGCTCTCCTTCTCCAATCACGATGCGACCCCGCATGTAGATTTTATTCATCCGCTCCCGCATGGCTTCGACTGCCACGTGGTCAGCCATGTTTTTATCCCCTTTTCCCATCCAGCGAGCGGAGGCGATCGCAGCCTGCTCAACCACTTCAATAATCTCTAAGCCCAGCGTGTTTTCCACGAAGTAAGTCCTCCAACTGCTGATATTGAGCCACTTTGAAAAGCGCTCTCAGTTTACAAGTCTACCAAAAGGGGGTGATGCCTTCTTATTTACCTGTGTGTTAAGTTTTGCGATGGAAAAAGCCGGGATCAGCGATAGGCAGAGATCTGTCTGGGGAGGAAGTTCGATCAGGCTAACGGGCGCTAAGTTGAATTCAGGACTTTTGAGAGTCTTAATTCAAAAGCTACTTAGTCAAAAGTCCAATGATCACTCCTAGTCAGGAAAATAAGCCGATGACTCCAGAGACAAAAGTTCCTTCTACAAATGTTGAAAACCAGCTTCAAGAGTTAACAGAGCAAGCTCGGACTGCCTGTGCGACGACGGGAGATGCGTCGAGTGAATGTGTAGCGGCTTGGGATGCGGTGGAAGAAGTGCAAGCCGAGATGTCTGATCAAAGTCCAGACAAACGGTCTAGCCTCGATCGCTATTGTGCCGACAGCCCGGATGCCGCAGAATGTCGTATTTATGATGTTTAAATGACAGTTGTGTCAGCGATCGCAAGATCTTCAAAACTTTTAACAGAGCGATCGCTGACTCATTACCAGCAGGCTTTTTGATGGTTAGTTTGTTTGTCTGGTTTGCAGCAGCTTGGGTCGGGGGAACGGCGGCAATATTGGGTAGCTTGATGGCGATCGGGACGCTAATTCTCTGGTGTGTCCCCAATCAGTCTGGGGCGTGGCAAAATCAATTGAAATTATTGGGATTTTCGGTGGGGTTGACGATCGTGGGTTTTGCCCTCCTCTTCATATTTTCTGGCAGCCCCGCGAATATAAAATTCTGACCCATTAGATTTCGTATGGGCACGGCATTGCTGTGCCCTCCTCTCGTATGGCATTGCCTCGCCCTCATTTCTTTCCAAATCGATTTTTGCCTGTACAATTGCTCAAAATCGTCAAAAAACCGAAAAATATATAGAACGCTTGTTCTAACTGTGCTATCAATATAGGAAACTCGCTCATTTCCAGCCACAAAGCCCTATTCGGGCTACACTAAACACTCATTTTTCGGTCAGAACAGCCTGTGTACGTCAAGCGCGTCGAACTGACTAACTTCAAATCTTTTGGTGGCACCACTCCGATTCCGTTGCTGCCGGGGTTTACTGTGATTTCGGGCCCAAACGGGTCAGGCAAATCAAATCTGCTCGACGCATTGCTGTTTTGCTTGGGTTTGGCAGGCTCTAAAGGAATGCGGGCAGAGCGGCTCCCTGACTTGGTAAATCACACCCAAAGCACACGCGGACGATCGACCGTTGAAGCCGCCGTTACCACCACGTTTGACCTGTCTGACGAGCTTGATTTGCTTAATACATTGGGCAAGCCCGAAGGTGAGGAAGTCGAACTGGCATCCAACCAAAATGGACACACCAACGGCAATGGTAACGGTAACGGTGCAAGTGAAACTCCTAACACCGAATGGAGCGTTACCCGAAAACTAAGAGTCACTCAGCAAGGCACTTATACCTCTAACTATTTTATTAACGGCGAACCCTGCACCCTGACTGATTTACACGAGCAACTCAATCGTCTGCGAATTTATCCTGAAGGTTACAACGTTGTGCTTCAGGGAGACGTAACGCGGATCATCTCCATGAACGCAAAAGAGCGGCGAGAAATCATTGATGAAATGGCTGGTGTGGCATCGTTCGATCGCAAGATCAATCAAGCCAAAGACAAGCTCGACGCGGTAAAAGAGCGAGAAGACAAATATCACATCGTCGAAAAAGAATTGATCGATCAGCGCGATCGTCTGGCACAAGATCGCATCAAAGCTGAAAAATATCAAAAACTTCGCGGCGAACTGCAAGCCAAAGAGCAGTGGGAAGTCGTGATTCGCTATCGGCAAGCTGCCCGAAGTGTCGAGCAACTGCAAGCGCAAATTCAGACTGGCGAGACAGAAATCGTTGATTTAACGACTCAGATTGCGGCGATC